>CAYPQX010000184.1:0-31576 GCA_964412975.1 uncultured Steroidobacteraceae bacterium | reverse complement strand
GTTCACCTTTAAAGGGGACGTTCACCTTTAGCTGGAATTCCTCGGAGTTGCAGAGTTGGTCTCGCTAAAGGTGAACGTCCCCTTTAAAGGTGAACGTCCCCTTTGGCAGCGGCGACATTAGAATGCCGCCGTGGATACGTTCGCACGTGACCGGTTGCCGCCGAAGGAGCTGTGGCCGCGGCTCCACTTCGATCTGCCGGAGCTCCAGTATCCCAACCGCCTGAACTGCGCGACCGTACTGCTCGACGATGCCATCGCCGAAGGCCATGGCGACCGCCCGGCAATCCTGACAGACACGGGAACGACCACGTACCGCGAGTTGCAGGCCCGCGCGAACCGCATCGCGAACCTGCTGAAGGAGGCAGGCGCCGTTCCGGGGAACCGGGTTCTGCTACGCGGCTACAACGGCCCCGAGCTATACGCCGCCTGGCTCGCGGTGATGAAGCTTGGCGCAATCGCCGTCACTACGATGCCGATGCTTCGCGCGCCGGAGCTCAGGGCGATCATCGCCAAGGCCCAACCCGCGTTCGTGCTCGCGGATCACCGGCTGCTCAGCGAGCTCAAGGCGGTTACGGCGGAAGGCGGCGTTGGAACGCTCATCACTTGGGGGGACGGCGACCTGGAAGGGCGCATGGCGCAGGCTTCGGACCGGTTCGTCAATGCGGACACGGCGGCCGACGATGTCTGCCTGCTCGCGTTCACCTCGGGAACGACCGGCCAGCCCAAGGCCTGCATGCATTTTCACCGCGACGTGCTCGCGATGGCGGATGTCGTCGCGCGCCATCTCCTGAAGACGGGTCCGGACGACGTTTATGCCGGCAGCCCGCCGCTCGGTTTCACCTTTGGCCTCGGCGCGCTCCTCGTGTTTCCGCTCCGATTTCGCGCGGCCACGGTGCCGATCGAGTCGCCCGCGCCCGCGGCAGTTCTTGCCGCGATCGAGCGCCATCGCGTGACCTGCCTATTCACCGCGCCGTTCGCCTATCGCGCGCTCGCCGCCGAACTTGCGGGCCGCGATCTCTCGTCGCTCCGGCGCTGCGTGTCGGCGGGAGAGTTCCTCCCGAAGTCGGTCTCGGACACCTGGTTCGAGAAGACCGGCATCCGCATCATCGATGGCATCGGTGCGACGGAGATGATTCACATCTTCATTTCGGCGAGCGGGGACGACATCCGTCCCGGCTCGACGGGCAAGCCCTTGCCCGGCTACAAGGCCTGTGTGCTCGACGATGACGGCGAGCCCATGCTGCCGGGTGCGACCGGGCGGCTCGCCGTGAGCGGGCCAACCGGTTGCCGCTATCTGGACGATGAGCGCCAGCGCGACTACGTGCAGAACGGCTGGAACGTCACCGGAGACCTCTACCGCCTGGACGAGAACGGTTACTTCTGGTTCGTCTCGCGCACCGACGACATGATCGTCTCCGCCGGCTACAACATCGCCGGGCCCGAGGTGGAATGGGCGCTGCTCGCACATCCGGCCGTGCGGGAGTGCGCCGTGATCGGCACGTCGGATCCCGAGCGGGGCACGGTCGTGAAGGCCTGCGTCGTGCTTGCTCCCGGCAGGTCGGGGGACATCGCGCTCGTCACGGAACTGCAGGACTTCGTGAAGCAGCGCATCGCACCGTACAAGTACCCGCGCGTCATCGAGTTCCTCGATGCGCTGCCGAAGACAGCGACAGGGAAGCTGCAGAGGAAGGCGTTGAGGGGCGGGTAGAGAGGCTGCGGCCTCTTCGGGAGGGGACAGTCCCCTTCAAAGAGGAACTTTGAAGGGGACTGTCCCCTCTTGGAGCGGTGCCAAACGTCACAGTCTGATTCACAAGTATTTGACATTTAAACTATTCAGGCCTGTAATGTTGTCCGGCATGGACAGGCACCCATGAAGCGCATCGTCTGCGTCGGCGGTGGCCCGGCGGGGCTCTATTCCGCCATCCTGTTCCGCAAGGCCCTGCCGCGCGCGCGGGTCGAGGTCTACGAGCGCAACCGCCCGGACGACACCTTTGGCTGGGGCGTCGTGTTTTCCGACCGCACGATGGAGGGCTTCCGCGCGGCGGATGCGCCCTCGCACGCGGCGATCACCGGCAGCTTCCACCACTGGGACGACATCGACGTCCACTACCGCGGCACGACCACCACGACCGGAGGTCACGGTTTCTGCGGCATTGAAAGGAAGCGCCTGCTGGGGATCCTCCAGGAGCGCGGGGCCGAGCTCGGTGTCGCGCACCACTTCCAGCGGGAGATCGAGGACGACGCGGCCTTCGCCGACGCCAACCTGATCGTCGCCGCCGACGGCGTCAACAGCCGTACGCGCAAGCGCTTCGAGGCCGTCTTCGAGCCGGACATCGACACCCGCGAGTGCCGCTACATCTGGCTCGGCACGACGAGGCCCTTTCCGGCCTTCACGTTCGCGTTCGAGGAAACGGAACACGGCTGGTTCCAGATCCACGCCTACCAGTTCAGCAGGTCGCTCTCGACCGTCATCGTCGAGACCCGCGAGGAGACCTGGCGCGCACACGGGCTCGACCGCGCGAACCACGAGCAGTCGATTGCGTTCTGCGAAGAGCTGTTTGGGAAGTACCTCGACGGCCACAAGCTGATGAGCAACGCCGCGCACCTGCGCGGTTCCGCCTGGCTGAATTTCCAGCGCGTGCTCTGCAAGCGCTGGCACGACGGCAACCGCGTACTGATCGGCGATGCCGCACATACCGCGCATTTCTCGATTGGCTCCGGTACGAAACTCGCCATGGAAGACGCGATTGCGCTCGTCGCCCGCACGGCCGGGGCGACCGACGTGCCGGCGGCACTCGCGGCCTACCAGGAGGAGCGGGAGACCGAGGCACTGAAGCTCCAGAGCGCGGCGCGCAATCGAATGCGGTGGTTCGAGGACGTCGCGCGGTACACGCGGCTCGAACCCTGGCAGTTCACCTACAGCCTGCTCACCGGCAGCCAGCGCATCGGTCATGCGAACCTGAAGCTCCGCGATCCTGCGTTCGTCGCCGACGTGGAAGCACGACTGGCAAAGCGCGCCGGCGCGCCGTCTCCACGGCCGCCGATGTTCCTGCCGTTCGAGCTGCGCAGCCTTCGGCTCGAGAACCGAATCGTCATCTCGCCGATGGCGCAGTATTCGGCGAAGGACGGCCTGGCGGGCGACTGGCACCTCGCCCATCTCGGGGCGCGCGCGACCGGCGGTGCGGGCCTCGTCTTCACGGAGATGACCTGCATTTCGCCAGATGCCCGCATTTCCCCCGGATGTACCGGCCTCTGGAACGAGACGCAGCGTGACGCCTGGCGGCGCATCGTCGACTTCACGCATGTCCACAGCCGCGCGAAGATCTGCATGCAGCTCGGGCACTCGGGCCGCAAGGGCTCGACGCAACTCGGCTGGGAGGTTGCCGACCACCCCCTCGCGTCCGGCAATTGGGAAACGATCGCACCCTCGCCGATGCCTTACCTGGAAGGCATCAGCATCCCGCCACGCGAAATGACGCGTGCCGACATGGTCCGCGTGCTGGCCGATTTCCTGCGGAGCACGCGGTATGCGGCAGAGGCAGGCTTCGACCTGCTCGAACTGCACATGGCGCATGGCTACCTGCTTGCGAGCTTCCTCTCGCCGCTCACCAACCAGCGCACCGACCCGCACGGTGGCAGCGTCGCCAATCGACTGCGCTTTCCGCTCGAGGTGCTCGCCGCGGTGCGCGCGGCCTGGCCTGCGGACAAGCCGTTGTCGGTGCGACTGTCCTCGAGCGACTGGGCGAAGGGCGGCCTGACCGAGGATGAACTCCTCGAGATCGCGCACGCGATGAAGTCAGGCGGCGCGGACATGCTCGATCTTTCGAGCGGCCAGACCGTGCCCTGGCAGAAGCCGGTTTACGGGCGCATGTGGCAGACGCCGTTCTCGGATCTCGTCCGGAACGTCGTCGGCATCCCGACGATCGCGGTCGGGAACATCTACGAGCCGGATCACGCCAACTCCATCATCGCCTCGGGCCGCGCCGATCTCTGCGCACTCGCGCGCCCGCATCTCGCGGATCCCGCGTGGACGCTTCGTGCCGCGGCGGAGCAGCATTGGCAGGATCAGTGGTGGCCGCCGCAGTACGAATCCGCGAAACGGCAGCTCGAGCGCAATCTCGAGCGCGCGGCGCAAATGACGGGGCCGGTGTAAGGAGTGGCCATGACACAGGGACTCGCAGGCCAACATGCCCTCGTGACGGGCGGCGGGCGCGGCATCGGAGCCGCGATTGCGCGGGCGCTTTCGGCGGCCGGCGCGCGCGTGACGCTGCTCGGGCGCAAGACTTCTGAGCTCGGCGACACCGCGATCAGTCTCGAGGGCAACGCCGTCATCGTGAAAGCGGACGTCACCGACCCGCGCCAGGTCGAGCGCGCATTTGCCGAGGCACGCGCCGCGGCCGGCGAGATCTCGATCCTCGTCAACAACGCGGGCCGGCCGGCGAGTCGCGCGCTCGCGAAGAGTGACGCAGCCTTCTGGCGCGAGATCCTCGACGTCAACCTGGATGGCGTATACCACTGCACGCGCGAGGCGATCCCGGCAATGCTCGCGGCGAACTGGGGCAGGATCGTCAACATCGCAAGCACGGCGGGGCTTCGTGGCTACGCCTACTGCACGGCCTATTGCGCGGCCAAGCACGGCGTCGTCGGCATGACACGGGCGCTCGCTCTCGAAGTGGCCCGGACCGGCATCACCGTGAATGCCGTCTGTCCGGGCTATACCGATACCGGCGTCGTGCGGGACGCCATTCGCAACATCAGCGAGAAGACGGCGCGCAGCGAAGCCGAGGCGCGGGAGTCACTGGTCTCGTTCAACCCGCAGCAGCGACTGGTGACGCCCGAACAAGTCGCGAACGCCGTGCTCTGGCTCTGCCTGCCCGGCAGCGAGAGCATCACCGGGCAGAGCCTCGCGGTCGCCGGCGGCGAGGTCACCTGATGGCAGGCCGCCCGATGGATGCGGAAACGCGTGCCGGCCGCGACGATCACGGCGCAATCCGCCTGTGGCTTCGCATGCTCGCGACCAATCGGCTGGTGGAGACGCGCACGCGGCGTCTCCTGCAGGAGCGTTATGCGACGACCCTGCCGCGATTCGACCTGATGGCGCAGCTCGAACGCGCGCCGCGCGGACTCAAGATGGGCGAGCTTTCGAAGCGCATGATGGTGACCGGCGGCAACGTGACCGGCATCACCGACCTGCTGGAAGGGGAGGGCTTGGTCGAGCGCGTCGCCGATCCGGCCGACCGCCGGGCCTGGCTCGTGCGACTGACGCCGGCCGGCCGGCGCGCTTTCGCCGCGATGGCCGAGGAGCATGAGCGCTGGATCGTCGAGTCCTTCGCGGAGCTGTCGGGTCGCGAGATGTCGACGATGGCGGCGCTGCTCGCCCGGCTCAAGACGCATGTCCGTTCACTGGAGGAGCGGGACGCATGAAGACCGAAATACCGGACCTGAGCGGCTACCAGGCGAAGCATTTTCACTGGCGTGTCGAAAACCGCGTCGGCTACCTGACGCTGAACCGGCCGGAGAAGAAGAACCCGCTGACCTTCGATTCCTATGCGGAATTGCGCGACCTGTTCCGCGTACTGCATGACGGCGGCGGGGTGCGCGCGATCGTCATCGACGGCGCGGGCGGCAATTTCTGCTCGGGCGGCGACGTGCACGAGATCATCGGGCCGCTGACTAAGATGGACGAGAAAGGCCGCCTCGAGTTCACGCGCATGACCGTCGATCTCATCCGGGCGATGCGCGCCTGCCCGCAGCCGATCATTTCCGCGATCGACGGCGTCTGTGCGGGCGCGGGCGCGGTGATTGCGCTCGCCTCGGATATCCGCATCGCGACGCCGGCGGCCCGGACGGCCTTCCTTTTCGTACGCGTGGGCCTCGCGGGCTGCGACATGGGGGCCTGTGCGCTCCTGCCGAGGCTCATCGGCCAGGGCCGCGCATCCGAGCTTCTCTACACGGGCCGCGCGTTCGATGCGGCGGAGGGGGAACGCATCGGCTTTTACAACTCGATCGTGCCGGCAGAGGAACTCCGGCCGGCGGCATCGAGGCTCGCGGCGGAACTCGCCTCGGGCCCGACGCTTGCGCATGCGCTCACGAAGAAGATGCTGCACCTCGAATGGAACATGGGCGTCAACGAAGCCCTCGACGCCGAGGCACGGGCGCAGGCGGGACTCATGCAGAGCAAGGATTTCCACCGCGCCTACCAGGCATTCTCGAAGAAGCGGAAACCGGTTTTCGAGGGAGACTGATGCGCACTCACGACGATCTCCTGCAATGGCCCTTCTTCGACGAGTCGCACCGGCGGCTTGCGACGGAGGCGGAGCGCTGGGCGACGGCGTCCCTGGCGGCCGATGCGCACCCCTCCGAACGCGCGGACGTCGATGCGCGCTGCCGCGAACTGGTTGCCCGGCTCGGCAAGGCCGGCCTGTTGCGGCATTGCCTGCGCGAGGCGGATGGCGGTGCGACGGCGGAGTTCGACGCACGCTCGATCTGCCTGCTCCGCGAAACACTGGCCTATCGCGACGGACTGGCCGATTTCGCCTTCGCAATGCAGGGGCTCGGCAGCGCGCCCCTGTCGCTCGCCGGCAGCGAACGCCTGCGTGCGGCCTACCTGCCGCGGGTTGCCGAGGGTACGGCCATCGCGGCGTTTGCGCTTTCCGAGCCTGAAGCCGGCTCCGACGTCGCCGCCATGCAGATGAGCGCGCGACATGACGGCGATTCGTATGTGCTGGACGGTTCGAAGACCTGGATCTCGAACGGCGGAATCGCGGACTTCTACTGCGTGTTCGCGCGGACCGCACCCGGTCGGCAGCGCAACGACGGCAGTGTGTCGGCCGACGGCATCAGCGCCTTCGTCGTCGAGCCGGGCGATCGCGGCTTCGCGATCGCCGAACGGATCGATGCGATGGCGCCGCATCCGCTGGCGCGGCTCTCTTTCGAGAACTGCCGCATTCCGGCGGCGCGGCTGATCGGCGAGGAGGGCGAGGGATTCCGGACCGCCATGCGCACGCTCGACATCTTCCGCACCTCGGTCGCTGCCGCCGCCTGCGGGTTCGGGCGCCGCGCGCTCGACGAGTCCCTCGGACATACGCGCTCGCGCGGCATGTTCGGCCGCATGCTGGCGGACTTCCAGCTGACGCAAACCGCGCTCGCGGAGATGGCGACCGACCTCGATGCCGCGGAACTCCTGACCTACCGCGCCGCCTGGCTGCGGGACAGCGGAAAGGCATTCACCGCGGCGGCTGCCATGGCGAAGCTGACCGCGACCGAGAACGCGCAAAAGGTCATCGATCGCGGCCTGCAGATGTTCGGCGGCCGCGGCCTCGTGCGCGGGGAGATCATCGAGCGGCTTTATCGCGAGATCCGCGCGCTTCGCATCTACGAGGGCGCGAGTGAGGTGCAGAAGCTCATCATCGGCCGGGAACTCCTGAAATGAGCCATACGAGTCTGCAGCCCCCTGGCTGGGCGCGCCCACGCGGCTACGCGAACGGAATTGCGGCAGAAGGCCGCCAGGTCTTCGTCGCGGGCCAGATCGGCTGGGATGCGCAGCAGAAGTTCGTCAGCGACGATTTCGCGGCCCAGGTCCGGCAGGCGCTCGCCAACATCGTCGCCGTGCTCGCCTGCGCGGGCGCAGGACCCGAACACATCGTGCGCTTGACCTGGTACGTCACGAGCCGCGACGAGTACAACGCGTCGCTGGCAGCAATTGGCTCGAGCTACCGTGAGCTCATCGGGCGCAATTTCCCCGCGATGTCCGTCGTCGTGGTCGCGGGACTCGTCGAGCCGCGCGCGAAAGTCGAGATCGAAGCCACTGCCGTCATACCGCGCGGGTGACCCGCACTCCGGATGCGCCGCTGATGCTCATCCGCCCTTCTTTCGGCCTGCGACGGAATGGAGGGCCACCTGCTTACCCTTCTCGCCGCTGAGATAACGATCGAGTTCGCGATGAAAATGGCGGACGCGCACCTCCTGCTCGCTCCAGAGGGGACCCTTGAACCCGCGTGAGCGGCTGCCTGCACCGACGGCCGCGACGAGCTCCACATCCTGGCTCAGCACTTCACCCAGGTCCGGATCCTGGCCTTCGGGCACACGCTCGATCTGCGGGCGGAGCCGGCCGGTCACGTCGGTGTCCTTCGGCAGTCCCATCCAGGCGGGGACCGTGTAGGTCGGGTCGTCCACGTACCGGAACATCGTGATGTTGTCGTAGTAGAACTTTCGCGGGTCGTCGGCGTGCGGCAGAAAACGCATGATGAAGACACCCTCCGGGTGCATGCCGATCTGCACGTTCGGGAAGAGCCCGGTGGCCCAGCTGTCGGTCAACTGCCCGTCGGTCAGCTTTTCGTAGTGATCGAGCCCCAGGCGCCGGGCGCGCGCGCGCTTTGATTGCTGCACCGCAGGTCGGACCTCGCGCGCCGCGCCCTTGAATTCGTCCGGAGTCACGCCGGCGTCCCGCATCATGAAACGCAACCCGGCATCGACGCTTTCCTGATCCTCGATCCGGTGCGATTTCACGCACAGCGGAACGATCATGCGGCTGAAGCCGTTTGGGTAGAGGTCGTACTGGCTGAAGTCCCCCATCACCCCCTGCGTCTGCGGATGGATGTGCGGCAGGTGGTAGGTTTCATAGAAGGAATCCACACCCACCTTCCAGTTTGCATTCCAGACGCTGCGCACATGGCGGACCACATGCATGCGGTCGATCTGGTAGTTCTCGATGTAGCCTTCCGGCAGGCCGATCCAGTCCCTGAGGGGCGGTGCCTTGCCGTCCATGTTCACGAACACGAGCCCGCCAACCGCGTCGCAGCGCAGCTCGGTGAGGCCCGGGCGGTGCGCAATCAGCTGCGGTGCGAACGTCTCCTCGTCCGTAATGGACCGGAGACTGCCATTGCATTCGAATTGCCAGCCGTGGAAAGCGCAGGTGAAGCGCTCAATGCTCCCGAGCTCGTTGAGCGCCACGCGATTGCCGCGGTGGGGGCAGACATTGAAGAACGCCTTGATGCCCTGATCCGCCTGCCGGACCACGAGAATGGACTCGTGGCCGATCTCGAAAACGAAGTAGTCACCGGTCCCGGGAATATCCGCAGTGACGCCGGCGAGAAGCCAGACGGAGGGCCATAGCCGCTCCCATTCCAGCCGGAGGAACTCGGGCGCGTGGTAGCGCACGGGATCCGGGATGTCGAGGCCATTGTCGACGGGCGGCCGCTTCGCCTCGAGCGAGTCGACCGGAGCGCCCGGATTCACCCGGTAGTCGAAACCCATGTGCCACCTCTCCGCCTCAAGGGCGCGCAGTCGGGATCCAGCAGTTTTTGACTATACCGCGCCGCCGTTCTAAAGAAACAATCGTGACTGTTTTCTTTTACGGCCGCCCGCCGTCAGAGGCGGGTCCGTCACCGGGCCCGGCCAGCGGCCAAGGAAAAAACAGGACAGATTGATTTTTTCCCGGAGCCGCACCACACTCCGCGACAGAAGCCGACCTGGAGGATGGCATACCGGGCGGATCGGGATCTCGGCGGACGGACTTCGCCGAGGCGGGCGGGAAAATCTTTCGGGGGGAGCATCCATGTCGAGTCAGCTCAGACGAGCGGTTTCCATCGCACTTCGGGTTGCGCTGACTGCCGGCGCTGCGGCAATCGCCTTGCCACAGGCCGCCCAGGCGGCTGAAGAGGGCGCCATCAAGCTGGAAGAAGTGACCGTCTCCGCAACCCGCCGCGCCGCCGAGACCGAACTGCAGACCACGCCGATCACCGTGACGGCGGTCACCTCGCAGGACATCGACCGGCTGGTCGCCAAGGACATCTCGGGACTCGTCGTGTCGGTGCCGGGCCTCTCCGCCTCGCGCATCACCGCGTTCAATGCGGCCTCGTTTGCCATGCGCGGGGTGGGCCTCACGGACATCATCGTCTACCAGGACTCGCCCGTCGCTGTTCAGGTGGACGACTTTGTGATGCCCTCGGTGCAGACCCAGCTGCTCGACACTTTCGACATCGAACGCGTCGAAGTACTGCGCGGCCCGCAAGGCACGCTGTTTGGCAAGAACACGACCGGCGGCGCAATCACCATCACCACCCAGCGGCCCAACATGAGCGAGTGGGACGGGGAGTTTCGCCTCGGCTACGGCAGTTTCAACAGCCAGCGCCTGCAGGCCTCGCTCGACATGCCCTTGGTCGAGGACAAGTTCGCGCTGCGCCTGGTCGGCGCCACTTCGCAATCGGACGGCTACTACAAGCTCGGCGCCACCTACGGCCCGATCAACACGCTCGACTTGTTCCTGACCGGCTCCGGCGCGCCATTCGATATTCCGGGAATCACCGGCCAGGTGGGCAGCGGGTCGAACAAGACCACGGGCGGAGACGACATCACGAACGGGCGCATCAAGGCGCAGTGGAACGTCACCGACGACCTCACGCTGCTGATGCAATACGAGATCATGCGCGACCGTTCCGACGCCGTGCCGGCGTTCAACGATACGCCGCCGACCGGACCCTACCTGTGGAACGTGATGGGCTTCACGCGGCCCGAAGGCGATCCGCTGGATCACATGGGATCGACCGAGCGCAACGACGCGCTGCTCGGCATGGGCAAGGGACAGAAGATCGACGTCGACGGAATCTACCTGAACTTCGAGTGGGACTTCGGCTCGCATGCGCTTTTCGGCGTTGCCGGCAAGCGTGACCAGGATGAGCACCTGCCGAATACCTACACCGGTGCGGCGCCCGTCAACTCGATCACCGGCGAGGTCCTTTCGCTCTTCGACGCCTCTCGCGACACCACGCGCGAAACCACCCAGTTCGAGCTGCGTCTCGCCTCCCAGCTCGACAGTCCCCTGAATTACGTGTTCGGAGCGTTCCAGCAGACGAACGACGCGCGCTTCTGCGTCGTACAGGTCCTGGGCTTCATCGATCTGCTGCTGCCGTGGGAAACACTCGGGTTACCACCGCAGTTCTTAAACAGCGCGCCGTCGGTGCTGTGTAACCAGCAGGATTCGGACTCGCTGGCCGGCTTCCTCGACGTCACCTGGGACATTAACGACAGGTTCCAGCTGGGCGCCGGATTCCGCTATACGGAGGATGAGCGCTCGTGGGCCGGGCGCTCGCAGGTGGGCTTCGACCTCCTGGACGACAACCTGAACAACGGCAGCCTGTCGGTCGCCGACTTCAACAACCCGCTGCAGGCGGGCAATTTCGATCTCTACCCAGGCGGCACCATCGTCAATTCGTCGACGCCCGGCTTCGAGAACCTGAGCGAGACCTGGTCCGAGCCGACCTGGCGGGTAACCGGCTCGTACAAGTTGACCGACGCCCTGTTCTCATACCTGACGATGTCGCGCGGCTACAAGGCCGGCGGCTACAACGACCAGACGGGCACGAGCGGCGTGATGGTCGCGAGCCTCACCCGGCCGGTTGACCCGGAGTTCGCCACGAACTACGAGCTCGGTTTCAAGTACGAGGCGCCGAGCGGCCGCTGGCGCGTAAACCCGACGATGTACTTCACCGAGTATGAGGACGCGCAGCGGGCGGTGAACATCATCACGGAGGTGGGCGGCGCGCAGTTCCAGGAGACGGTCTTCTACAACGCGGCCAAGGTTGAAGCCAAGGGAGTGGAAATCGAGCTGGCGGCACTGGTGACGGACCGATTCCGGATCCAGGCGCAGGCTGCCTATCTCGATGCGAAGTACGACGAGTTCATCATCGACCAACCGGAGGTCACGGATCCGGTCACCGGCGGGACGATCCAGGCATTCTTCGGCGACTTCTCCGGGCTGCCCGTACCCCGGTCTCCGGAATTGAGCGGCGCGATATCCGGCATCTATACGATGAATGTGTGGGGCGGGCGGTTGGAACTGTCCGGCGACGTGTACTACGAGGACGAAAACCTGTTCTACATCTCGGCCGCAGGGCGCGAATTCGACGCGTACCTGGACTCGAAGACGCTGATCAGCGCCGCCGTCACGTACAGCGCCGACAAGGACCGCTACTTCCTGCGCCTTTACGGCAGGAACCTGACAGACCAGCGCTACCGCATCGCGAGCCAGTCGGTCGCGACGCTTTGGACCCACACTCAATGGGGTGCGCCGCGCGGCTACGGCATCGAGTTCGGGATGAATTTCGGCGGCGAGTAACGAGCCGCCGCGCTGGAACTGGCGAAGCCGCGATTCAGGCGGCTACGGAGCCGTCGCGGGGGACGAAGGGACAGTAGTCCTCCTTGTCGACCAGCCGCAGGATGAACGACAGCTTCGCCATGCCGCCGATGATGGCCATGACGACGCCAAGCTCGAGGATCTCCGGCTCGCTGAAGTGCCGGCGCAGCCGGACGAAAAGCCCCGGCGACATGTCTCCGCTCATGTTCGTCAGCACCATCTGGTCGGTGTAGTCGAGCACCGCCCTTTCAGCCTCCGTGAAGATGCCGTCGTCGAGCCGGCCCGCGCGCATCGCATCGACCTGCGCCTGGCTGATGCCGGCTTCCAGCGCGCCCGGCACGTTCTGCCGGTTGCAGGTGCGGCAGCCATGGACGATCGATAAGTGGAGCCTCACGAGCTGCTTGTAGCGCTGGGCAACGCGGCCGCCGAAGAACAGCTTTACGTAGAACTCGTTCATCACGAAATTGACGAGTTCAGGCGCGCTGGCGAAGACCTCGATGAAGGCAGGCTGGCCCGTCAGCTTGTTCAACATGTCCCAGACCGGCCGGAAGGCTTCCGGGAGTTCGTCGCGCGGCGTGCGCCTGAACGGGGTGTCTGTCGTCACGCGAGCCTCCTCGATTCGCGCGGGCAACGCCGCGCGCGGGCTTGTTCAATTATCCAATTCAAAAACGTACAACGCATTGCCGCCCTGCGGCTGGTAAATGTCGGGACTCTGCCGGGCAGTCATCAGCTTGAAGACCCCCATGCCCGTCGGCACCGCCACGTATTGCTTGCCGCGGACTGCGTAGGTGACCGGAAAGCCGTGCAGCGCGGCGCCGAGGCGGACCTGCCACAGCAGCTTTCCCGTGTCCACGTCGAACGCCTTGAAATAGCGGTCGAGGTCGCCGACGAACGCAAGCCCGCCGGCGGTGGTCAGGACGCCCGTCAGGAACATGGCGCGCTGCGTGTGGGTCCAGCGCTGCGTCAGCGTGCGAAGGTCCCAGGAACTCAGCCGGCCGAGCATGCCGTTGCTGCCCGGCATCTCGTACACGCGTGACTCGCCGCCGTAGCCGCCGTAGCCCTCGATCATCTGGACTTCGCGACCGACCATGTCCACGCACAGCTGGTGGAGCGGGATGATCAGTGAATACGTCTCAGGGCTGTAGGCGGTCGCCTGCCAGTTGTGCCCGCCATAAATGCTCGGGCAGGCGGATACGGGCTCGCCGATCTTCGCATCGATGATGTCCTGCCGGTACTCGAGGCGACCGGTCTGCTTGTCCAGCGGCTCGAAGATGTTCTGGAAGAGCGTCTCGGTGAAATCGACGAACCCGCCTTTCTCGCGTTCGAGCTTCCAGAGGATTCCATCCTTGCCGACGGTAAAGAGCAGGGCTTTGCCATCGAGGTCGACGAGAACGCGCTCGAATCCGGTCTCCATGTCGAGGGTTTCGCCGGCGACGTGCTGGTAATGCCAGGCAATTTTGCCGGTCGCGGGGTCGAGGGCGAGTGTCGAATTCGTGTACAGCGCCGCATCCAGTGGCGACATCCGGCGGCTCGCCGCCACCCAGGGCTTGGCCTGTGACGTGCCGATGTAGAAGAGCTTGCGCGCGGGGTCGTAGCTACCGGCAATCCAGGTGTCGCCGCCCGCGCGCAGGTTTACCGGGAGGTTTGCCCATGTCGCATCGTTGGGATCGCCCGGCATCGCGATGGTCGAAGTTCGCCACAATTCCTTGCCCGTATCGGGATCGTGGCCCGTGATGAAGCAGCCGTCCTTCTTGAACCGCTCGCAGCCGTTGATCCCGCTGACAACGATCCCTCCGGCGACGACCGGCCCGGAGGTGTGGGTGTAACCCTTCGAGTAGTCGGCCTTCATGGTGCGCCACAACGGTTGCCCGGTACGGGCGGAGAGAGCGACAAGAGCCGCGTCATAGGTGGCGAGGAAGATCTTGTCACCGTAGATTGCGATGTTGCGGGTGGGGCCGCCCAGCGTCTTCGACTCCGGCGGAAACGGATAGGCGTACTCCCAGATCAGATCGCCGTTGGCCGCGTCGATCGCCTGAACGACGTTACCGGGATGGGTCAGGTACATGACGCCGTCGTGCACGAGCGGCGTGGCCTGGTTGCTGCCGTCGTGCATCGTCGTGATCCACGCCAGCTTCAGCTTCCCGACGTTGCTTCGGTTGACCTGATCAAGCGGGCTGTAGCCCTGCCCGTCCTGCGTGCGTCGCCAGTGCAACCAGTCGGCCGCCGGCGGATCGAGCAACATCTGGTCCGTGACGGGCAAGAAGCCCGGTACTTCCCTGTTCAAGAAGCCTTCGGCCTGCTCGGCCTCGCCGGCGATGCTTCCCGCCCCGCGCCAGCTCTGCCACGCGGAACCCGCACCCGATGCATCGGCCGCGCGTGCCTTCGCGGGGTCCCACCGTTCGCCCTGTACCGCGCGGCCGATGACGAGGCCGGAATCGGCGCGCAGCTCATTGTCTCCGGCTGCCGCGCCGTTCATGCGCAGGACATGCGCGGTGATTGCGACGCAGACCTGCTCGCTGAGCGAGCCAGGCGCCTGCGGCGGCATCCGCGTGCAGGTGTCGGTGAAAAGACTGGCGGCGGTCCGTTCGCCCCACTTGGCAATGAAGTTCGGGCCCGCGAGTTCGGACCCGTGACCGGTGCCCCGAAGTGTCGCGTGATGACACTCGGCACAGGTCTGCTCGTATCGCCGCTTGCCTTCTGCCGCCTGTGCCTCGGTGTAAGCGCCTTCGAGCAGCGCAGGCTGGGCGAATGGAGCTGGGGCCCAGAACGCCGCGAGAGTGCCGATCAGCACGCCCTTGCTCAACATCAGCGTGGTCCACTCACTTGCTGGCAAATCCCACCCGCACGGCTTCCGGCATCTCGGTCGGGTAATGCGTGTCCTTGAGTGGCTGCAGGCTCGTGGGATCGATCTCCCGGAACGTCGACACACCCGAGGTCGGCGGGGCGGGAGAAATACAATCGATGTGCCGGCCGCGCGGCCAGGAATTCGCCGCAAGTTCGTAAAGGCTGCCGATGGACGCGTCGATGTCGTCGGTATCGAACTCGTAAATGGCGAGATATCTCGCCGGGCTCTCGCGATCGAGGTTGACGGACCGCCGCGCCGATACAAGCCCTTTCGCCGTGCTCAGGTCCGGCAGGTGCACGTGGGTATACCAGCGGTTGAATTCCTCCTCCCGGGCCGGATCCGTGCAGTTCGAAAACACGAAAAGGCTGTACTTGGCCATGGTTCCTCGCGCGTGATTCTTGTTGCCGGACAGCAAAAATCATTCTATATGAAAGTCCTGCGCGGCAGTCCGTCGGCCGCCGCCAGCACCGCTCGCGCGAGACGCGCGCGATCATCGCGCGTCGTCATCAGTGCCGGGGCGGCGACCACGTGGATGTCGGGCGGAAAAGATGCTGCGGCATCGATCGTGTCCACGACGAAGGCGTCGATGAGGCCGATGTAGCCACGGGCCACTTCGCTCGCCGTCGACTGGGCCCCGAGCTCGCGCATCATCTTGGCGGCCGGTCCCTTGACGGCCTGTCCGCCGATGATCGGCGAGACTGCAACGACCGGAGTGCGACGGCCTGCCAGCGCCGCCCGGACTGCGGGCATGGCGAGGATGGGCCCGACGCTCAGCAGTGGATTGGACGGGCAGATGACAATCGCGCGCAGGTCACTCCGGTGCAATGCCGCCAGGGCGGCTGCGGCGGGTGTTGCCAGATCGGCGCCCTCGTAGCGGATCTCGCGGACCGCAGGTTCACAGTGGCGGCGCACAAAATAATCCTGGAAATCGAGCCAGCCGCCATCCGTGCGCAGCAGTGTCCGGACCCGGTCATCGGTCATCGGCAGCACCCGTGCACCGATGCCCATTTGACGGGCCAGCTGCGCGGTGACTTCGGTCAGCGTGGCGCCGCCGGCCAGGCGTCGCGTTCGCTCGACATGCAGGGCGAGATCGGCATCGCCCAGCCGGAACCAGGTCTCGCCGCCCAGTTGCTCGAGCGCGGCCATGAATGTCCATGTCTCGTCGCGGCGTCCCCATCCGCGCAGCGGATCCTCGAGCCCGGCCAGCGTGTAGAGGATCGTGTCGATATCGGGTGATATGGCAAAGCCAAGGTGCTCGAAGTCGTCACCGGTGTTTGCGATGACGATGACCTCGTCGCCTTCCTGCGCGCGAGCAAGCCCCTGTACGAGTTTCGCGCCGCCGACGCCGCCCGACAGCGCGACCACCGCGCCGGTCACCGGAACAGGTCCTCACCGGCAGGCCGGATGAGCGCCGCCGCGGGTAACGGTTCCCGTTCGCGCACGAGGCCACGGATCATGACGACAGGCCGCCCCTCGTCGGCCTGGCCCATGACCAGCGACGCGGCGGCCGCAATCTCGTCCGCATGGCCAACGACCGTGACGCGCAGCTGCCGGCCGTAGAGGTCGGGATCGCCGCGAAGATCCAGGAGCGCCGGCAGGCCTGCGCATCCTATGGCGACGCCGACCGTGCCCGTGCGCCATGGCCGGCCGAAGCTGTCGCTGATGACAATGGCCACATCACGACCGGTGCGCCGCTTGATGTCGCCGCGAAGCCGTTCCGCGCTCGCATCGGGGTCGACCGGCAGCAGCAGCGCGAACTCACCGCCGGCCGCGCCAGCGACATTCGATTGGTCGACGCCGGCATTCGCCATGACGAAGCCCAGCCGGTGCTCGACGATGAGGACATTCCTGCCGCTGCGGACGATGCGGCGCGATTCGCCGAGGATAACCTCCACCAGGCGCGGGTCCTTCAGCACGTCCCGCGCGATGTCCACTGCCCGTTTCGACGGAGCGATGGTGGCGAGGTCCACAAGCCGGCCCTCGGACTTCGAGACGATCTTCTGGGCGAACACCAGGACGTCGTCGTCACGGAGTTCGATGCCGGCGGACTGCAGGTGCGCCACGACCAGTTCTGCGAGATCTGCGCCCGCGCTCACGAGCGGCATCCCGGGGACGCTCCACAACTGCAATTGGGGCGGCGCCGGCACCGTCAGCGTTTCGCCCGCCTGGCCGCGCCTGTCGCCCGCGGATCCTGCAGGCTGAGATGGAGGTTGCGTTTCAGTTCGCTGTACATGGCCGCGAGCGGCATCTCGGGATTCGCCATCCACTGATAGGCGATTCCCGCCATCGAGGCGCAGTACTGCTCGGCGACGCGATGCGGATTGATCGAAACCGGGATCTGCCCGGCCTTTTGTGCGGCCCGGATCCATGCATCGACGTCGCGCCGTTGGGCACGGTGTACGCTGGCGATGTCCCAGTGGAAAGCCGCCGCGGGATCGATGCTGTAGAACCAGAGCAGGTACATCACGCGAACCTCGTTCGGGCGTTCGCGAATGAATCGCTGCGTGGCATCGGTCGCGGCGCAGAGCGCGTCGACGCCGATCTTGCTGCCCACGGTCTTGTGCATGCGCGCCACCCAGTCCGCGCTCGCTGCCTTCATCACGCGCGCGAACAGTCCGACCTTGGAGCCAAAGCGATGGGTCGCAAGCGCGCGGCTATAGCCGGCCTGCTCGCCGACGGCCTGCAGCGTGGTGCCTTCGACGCCGTGCTTGACCAGTAGGTCGATGGCGGCCTCGATCAGCCGGCGGTCCGAAAGTGCGGTGCGCTCCGCCTGGCGCCGCCGGACAGGCCGGCCCGCGGGCGGCAAAGCAGCGCGAGAAAGGATCGTCGTCATCAATTGAGTCGCTCCAGGACGGTTGCAGTCGCCATGCCGCCCGCGCAGCAGATGGCCTGCAATCCGAAACGAACGCCGCGTCGCTGAATCTCGTGTACGAGCGTGGTCATGATGCGTGCGCCGCTGGCGCCGAGCGGGTGGCCCAGCGCGATCGCGCCGCCATTGACATTGAGGCGCTCGTGGTCGACGCCGAGTTCATGCATCCACATGAGGGGAACCGACGCAAATGCCTCGTTGACCTCGAACAGCTCGATGTCGGAGAGCGCGAGTCCTGCGCGCGCGAGAACACGGTGCGTCGCGCTGACCGGCCCTGTGAGCATCAGGGTCGGGTCCGAGCCGACGGCCGTCACTGCGCGGATCCGCGCCATCGGGGTGAGGCCCAGGCTGCGCGCGGTCTCTCCGGACGTGAGCAGCACGGCCGCGGCGCCATCGCAGATCTGCGAGGAGTTGCCGGCCGTAACGCGGCCTTCGGCACGAAAGCTGGGCTTGAGGCCAGCGAGCTTCTCCGCAGTCGTGTCGCGGCGGATGGTCTCGTCGTGCTCGAACAGGGCGCCGCCGGCCGGAGCATCGCGCTCCTGCCATTCGCCGACGCGCACCGGAACCGTCTCGCGCGTGAACCGGCCCTCGTCAGCGGCTGCGGCGGCCCGCCTGTGGCTCGCGAGCGAGAATGCATCCAGCTCCGCACGCGAGAGTTTCCAGCGATCGGCCACGCGTTCGGCCGCTTCGCCCTGCGACACCTGCTCGAAGCGCTCGAGCAGCTTCCAGCCGAACGGCTTGCCGTGCACGTCGCGGTTCCCGCCCATCGGTACGCGGCTCATGTTCTCCGCGCCGCCTGCAACCACAATGTCGCAGGACCCGCTCGCGATGGCGCCGGCAGCGACATGGATCGCCGCCTCGGCGGAGCCGCACTTGCGGTCGACAGTCATGCCGGGAATGGCGTCCGGCCAACCGGCCGAGAGCAATGCGGTGCGGGCGATGTTGCCGCACTGCTCGCCGACCTGTGTCACGCATCCGAACACTACGTCGTCGA
Organism: uncultured Steroidobacteraceae bacterium; assembly: GCA_964412975.1. Classification (GTDB taxonomy): domain Bacteria; phylum Pseudomonadota; class Gammaproteobacteria; order Steroidobacterales; family Steroidobacteraceae; genus SCUD01. The sequence goes on along the minus strand of CAYPQX010000184.1, from coordinate 12,735 downwards.
CACGCGCCGGATCGATGCCGTTTCGCCGGACGAGCTCCTGCAGCACGATCGCGCCGAGGTGATCGGCACGCACCGTGCCGAGTGCGCCGCGAAACCGCCCGATCGGCGTTCGAAGCGCATCGACGATGACCACTTCGCGCATCAGCGGATGCCCGGACCCGAGCCGGGCACGCGGGTCCCGTCCACGTAGTCGTAGACGCCCTTGCCGACCTTGCGTCCGGTCCGGCCAGCATCGACCAGTTTCGCGATCAGCGGGCAGGGATTGAATCGTTCGCCCAGCGTCGAGTGCAGGTACCTGAGTACCGCGAGCCGCGTGTCCCAGCCGGTCAGGTCGCCGAGCTCGAGCGGGCCCATCGGATGGTTGAATCCGAGCCGCAGGGCGGTGTCGATGTCCTCGGCGCTCGCGACGCCCTCCATCAGCATGTACATCGCCTCGTTTCCCATGAGCGCCGACATCCGGCTGGTCGTAAGGCCGGGCGACTCGTTGACCACGATGGAAGTCTTGCCGAGCGATTCGCCCCAGGCGCGCGCGCGAGCAATGGTCTCGTCACTGGTCGCCGAGCCGCGGACGATTTCGAGCAACTTCATCTTGTGGACAGGGTTGAAGAAATGCATGCCGACTGTGCGGTCGGCCCTGTCGGTCGCGGCCGCAATCCTTGTGACGCTCAATGCCGAGGTGTTGGTTGCAATCAGGGCCTGATCGGGCAGGTGACGGCCTGCCTCGCGGACGATCGCGATCTTGACTGCAAGCTCCTCCGACGCGGTCTCGATCACTAAGTCGGCCGACCGCTTGCGGAGCGCCGCCGCGAGATCGGGGCTGGTAGCGAGCCGGTTGCGTGCCACCTCTGCATCCGCGGCCCTGACCTTGGAGCGGCGCACGCCGTCCGCGAGGATCTCGCCGACGCTGTCGACGGCCTTGGCGAGCGCGGTCTCGCTGACGTCCACCAGTGTGACGGCATGACCGGACGCCACGAAGGCATGGGCGATTCCGGTACCCATCAGCCCGGCGCCTACGACTACGACATATCCGGATTTTGGTATCGATGCCACGGTGCAGACCTACTTGCTGGACGTATTGGATGCGGGCGCACGCTTTTCGCGGAACGCGGCGATGGCCTCACGGCGCTCGTCGCCCCGAAGCAGCTCGCTGAACAAGGCTCGCTCGAGCGCAAGCCCGGCGTGAAGTCCGAGCTCCATGCCTTTCTTGGCCGCCTGCTTGGCATGTCGGGTCGCGAGTGCCGGTCGCGCGGCAATGCGGCCGGCGAGCGCGGCGGACTCCGCTTCGAGCGCATCGCGCGTCGCGACGAGTCGCGTGATCAGCCCCCATTCGAGCGCCTTCGCGGCATCGATGCGCTCGCCCGTGACCAAAAGGTCGAGGCCGCGCCCGAGGCCGATGAGTCTCGGCAGTCGCTGCGTTCCGCCGCCGCCGGGGATCAGGCCCAGGCCGGTTTCCGGCAGGGCGAAGACGGCGTCCGCCGAGGCGATGCGCAGATCGCAGGCCAGCGCGATCTCGAGGCCGCCGCCGAAGCAGTAGCCGTGGATGGCTGCGATCAAGGGTTTCGCGATGCGATCGAATTCCTCGATCCAGCCCGACCGCGCGGGAACTTCGGTGGAGGCGGTCACCGCCGGCTTTTCCTTGAGGTCGGCTCCGGCGCAGAAGCCGCGGTCGCCGGCTCCACGCAGCACGATCACGCGTATGCCGGAATCCTCGTCGAGCGACTTCAGCGCTGCGGGCAACTGTTGCCGGATCGAATCGTCGATGGCGTTGATAGCCGACGGCCGGTTCAGGGTGACCCACCCGACGCCGTCACGCCGCTCGACCTCGACTGCCCCTTGACCCAAGGTGTTCATCCTGTCACTCATTCCGAAACGCTTGCCCGCGTCCGGTCCGCGATCGGCCCCGCCATTGCCCCGACGGGGCCATGGCTGCAGGGCGGCGGGATCGACCGATCTGCTGGCTGAGCCGCGGGAAGGAGCGGGTGGCTCCCGTTCGTTCCCGCGGCCGAGCCGCTCTAGAACGTTTGCACCAGCCGCACGCCGTACGTCATCGGCGGGCGAGTTGCGGTATATGTCCACAAGCCCGGGAACGTGACGCTCGTACCGACGTCGTAGGCCTGCGACCAGGAATCATCGTCGGTCAGGTTGAGGCCCCAGAGGCTGATTGTCGTGTTGCGGATCCGGAAATTGATCGAGGCGTCAAGCACGTCGTGCGCCGGGTTGTGGCTCTGCGGCGAGTTCAGGAACGTCAGCTCCTGTTCGCCCACGTAGCGCCAATCGGCCTGCAATGTGAACTGTCCGCCCAGCGCCGGGAAGGTATAACTCGGCGAGAGCGTCGCCGTGACCGGCGGTGCGCGCCGTAGCTCGAGCGAGGAGAGGTCGGTCTGCGTGATCGGGTCAACCAGCTCCTTGTACTCCGCCTCGAGGAGGCCGAGGTTGCCCGATAGCATGAACGAGTCGGTGAACATGGCCGCAAAGTCGATCTCAAGGCCCATGATCTCGGCGCTTGCCGCGTTCACGACTACGGTCTGCTGACCCGTGCCCTGGCTGGTGGGCACGCTCTGCTCTTCCTGCTTGTCGTCGTACTTCATGAAGAAGACCGAGCCGTTCAGGCGCAGGCGGCCATCGAGCCACTCGGACTTCCAGCCCAGTTCGTAATTGTCGACCGTTTCCGGGTCGTAGGGGATCGATGCCGCTTCGTAGGTTCCCGGGCGGCCGCTGAATCCGCCGGCCCGGAAGCCCTTCGAATACAGGCCGTACACCATTGCGGCGTCGCTGATCCGGTAGCGCAGTCCCGCCTTGGGCGTGAACTCGCTCCAGGATTCCTTGAACGGGTTGTCGGGGCTTCCCTCGACCGCGAGCTCGGGCATGATCGGATCGATCACGCCACTGTCCTTTTCATCCTCCGTATAGCGGCCGCCGAGCGTGAGCGTCCACGCGTCGTTGAATTTGTAATCACCCTCGAAAAATGCTGCCTTCGAGTCGGTGTTCTGTATCACCGTCTGCTCGACGGTGAACACCGTGCCTGGCGGAAAGCCGAAAAGGAGGTCGACGAAGCCGATGTAGCTCGTCAGGTCGATGCGGTAGTTCGAGTCCCACAAGTACAGGCCGGCGGTATAGGCGAACCGTTCGCCGGTATGCGTCAGGCGCAACTCATGGCTTTGCTGCTCCCAGACCGCCGGGCGGTCGGTGTGATAAAGCGTCAGCGCCGTGCCGTCCCAGTCCTGGTAGACCTTTTCATCAGTCGAAAAATCGCCGAACACGTACTCGATCGTGTCGTTGTCGTTGAGGCTCCAGCGGATGTTCGCAAGGTGCAGGTCGGAGTCGAAGTAGGACTGGTAGGGATCATCGCCGTCCTGTAACACCACGTAGCGGTCGCCGGATTGCGGAACGTCCAGTCCCTGGGCGCACTGGTTGTAGAAGAAACAGAACGCCTGGTCGGGCTGGGCGAGGTTCAGCACCGTGTTTGCGTCCTGGTCCTGCCAGGACTTGTCGAAGCGGTAGTAAAACTCGAAGTTCTCGGTCGGCTTGAACGAGAAGCTCGGGCTGACCGAACTGTATTCGACCGCGCCGACGTCCCTGTCGAGCGTCGCGTTACGGAACCAGCCGTCGTTCTCGCGCATGGCACCGCCGATCCTGAACGCGAACTTGTCGCCCACCGGCACGTTGAGGTAGCCGTCAAGCTGCAGGTCGCCGTTGTTGCCCGCGCCGGCACGAACCGCTCCCCCGAAGCCCTCATAGTCGGGCCGCCCACGGGTGACGTTGATGACGCCCGCGATCGAGTTCCGGCCGAACAGCGTGCCCTGCGGTCCACGCAGGATTTCCACGCTCTGCAGGTCGAGCGCCTTCAGCATCGCGCCGGAGTTGACGCCGACGAACACACCGTCCACCACGACGCCGGCCGCCGGGTCGAAGTTCTTCTCGACGTCCGTCGTGCCCACGCCGCGAATCGAGATCGCGGCCGGACTGCCGGGCCCCTGCTGGATGTCGTCAATGACGACGTTGGGCGCGGCATTGGCGAGGGTCTGCAGGTCCACGTCGAAGCGATTTGCCAGTTCCTCCGCGCTGAGCGCGCTGATCGAAACGCCGACATCCTGCAGATTCTCGGCACGCTTGCGCGCCGTGACGATGATCTCGCCGAGCGTTGTTGATTCCTGCGCCTGCGCCAGGTCGGTGGCAACCAGGGTGCAGAGCACCGCCGCTACCGCGATTGCGACCCTCGGATCCGACAGTCGATTGCGCATGTTTCCTCCAGAGAATCGGGGTTCGCGGCCCGTTCCCGTGGCCGCCGGGCAGTGGACCCGTTCCGGGCGGAGAATAATCCGCTTGTTGGCGTCTAGCAAGTTTTGAAGAAAATACAAGGTTTGCCCCTTGCAGGCGGCGGCGGCGCCTTCAGGCGAGCCGGTATACGCGCGCTGCGGTGTCGTGAAACAGCGCCGCGCGCTCCGCGTCCGAGTAGCGGCGCGAGAGCCGCTTGAAGGCGTTCCACAGCACCGCGTAGGAGCAGGAGGCGCGGTCGACCGGGAAGTTGCTCTCGAACATGCAGCGCCCGGGACCGAACAGGTCGATGCAGGCGGCGTAGAACGGAGCGGTGGCGGACGCGAGTTCCTCTGAGCCGGGCGGCGCATCGCGCTTGTGCCAGCCGAATCCCGCGAGCGTCAGCGTCCTGCCGCCGAGTTTGACGAAAACATTGTCGCAGCGCGAAAGCCCGGCGAGGGCAGCGCGCCACTCCGCGAACAATTCCTTCTGCCGCCCGGCATAGGGCCCGATGCCCAACGGACCGCCCATGTGATCGAGCACGATGGTTACTTCGGGAAATTCGCGGGCGAGTTCCGCGAGCTCGCCGAACTGTGTGTGGTAGAGCCACGCGTCGAAGGAGAGTCCGAGCCGCGCGAGGCAGGCGAAGCCAGCGAGGAACGCCGGGTCGCGGAGCAGTCCCGGCGGCGGGTGGGTGTGGGCAACCCGGATCTCCGGGCTCGCATCCCAGGCACTTGCATAGCGGACGCCGCGGAAACGGCTGCTGGCATCGAGGTGCGCACGCAACACCGGCATCACCGCCTGGCCGAGGGTAAGGTCGGCGAATCCGACGATGCCAGCCGCAATGCGCGGGTCGCCGGTTTCGTTCTGGTGCGACGCGGTCACGCGGTGCACGAACTCGGTTTCGCCGACCGGTTGCAGCGCGACCGGGCCGGCGCTCCGATACTTCTGGACGCACTCGACATAGACGGTTGCGACAATCCTGTGCCCGCTGCCGACGTCGTGCAGGAATTCTTCGAGCAGGTAGCGGCTGCCCGGGTGTTCCCACAGGTGGTGGTGCGGATCACAAACGGGAAGCTCCGGCTCGAGCGCCGTCTCGCGCGTGCGATCGAGCCATGCCGTCCGGTCGGGCATCAGCAGGTTCAACGCCGGCGCGGCTTCCTTGCCTCGCCGCACCGCGCGGGATTCGCAAGGTTCAGCACTTCGGAGTGGAACAGCCTGCGCGCGTGCTCGGTAGAGAGTCGTTCGTCGAAGTACTCGGCTGTGCGCAGGCCTACCAGCATGGCGTAGGCAACTTCGGCCGCGTCGCGCGCGTGCGCCGGCCCACCCGGCATCTTCTCGAACAGCTCGCGCAGGTAGTTCTTGCAGAAGCGGTCGAGCTCCGATTTCTCGCGGTTGAGGTACTTGTCGTGCACCGCGACGCCGAAACACTCGAGCATGAATCCGATCTCGGACTTGGGCACCTTCCTGCCGCTGAAGAAGAGCTCCGCAAGGAGAGAAATCTGACATTCAGGGCTTTCGGTGCGAAAGCCATCGATGCGCTCGATGATGCGCCGGGAGACTTCCGCAAAATATTGCTCGAGGATCGCGTCCTTGCCCGGGAAGTAGTAGAGGAGGTGGCTCGGCGACATGCGCGCCGCGCGTGCGATGTCCGCAAGCGTCGTCCTGGCATAGCCGTGCTCCAGCACGCAGTCGTGCAAGCCCCTGAAGATGGCGCGCCGGCGCTTGCCGCCGCGGACGCCGGCGGGCGGCGCCGCGCGGGGCTCCGCCCGGCGCGCCGCAGTGGCCGTGCGCGTGCTCACGCGGAGCGCCCGGCTTCTAGAGCTTGCTGGATTCGCCGCCATCGATGACAAAGACACTCCCGGTCACGAAATCCGATCGGCGAGATGCGAGGTAACAGATCAGTGCCCCGATTTCCTCTGTCTGCCCCATGCGCCGCGCCGGAATCTTGCGCGTGCGCCGCGCGAGCAGTTCCGGCGAATCCAGCACGGCGCGCTGCGCATCGGTCGCGAATGCACCCGGCGCGACGGCATTGACCTGCACACCGCGGCCGGCCCACTCGGCTGCCAGCGCCTTCGTGAACTGCAGCAGGGCACCCTTCGATGCGGAGTACGCGACCAGCGTCGCCTTGCCGAGGATCCCGGAGGTTGAGGCGATGTTGATGATCTTGCCGCTTCCCTGGGCAAGCAGGTGGTGCCCCGCAGCGCGCGTCAGCCTGGCCGGTGCCGTGATATTGACGGCGAGCACCCGCTGCCATTCGTCGTCGGTCTGTTCGGTGAAGTCCCCGGCGGGTGCAATGCCGGCGTTGTTGACCACGATGTCGAGCCGGCCGAATTGCCGCACGGCTGCGTCAGGCAGGCTCGTGACCGCCGCAGCATCCAGCATGTCGCACTGCCTCACGGCGAAGCGTTCGGGATCGGCGGCCTTGAGCGTATCCAGCTCGCCGGCCGAGCGCGCGACAGCGAGTATCCGCACGCCCTGACCCGCGAGCGCGAGAGAAATTGCGCGGCCGAGCCCGCGGCCCGCGCCGGTTACGATCGCGACCGACCCTTCGAGCGCGAAGTCGATCATGGCACCTGCTCGACGAGTTGCCGGGCGATGCCGAGACGGAGCACCTCCGAGGCGCCTTCGTACAGGCGCATCGGGCGCGCCTGCCTGTAGAGCCGCTCGATCTTGGAGCCGCGTATCAGCCCGAATCGCCCCATGACCTGCACGCAACGATCGACCACGCGCGATGCCATCTCGGTGGCGGCGAGCTTCGCCATCGACGATTGCGGCAATGCGCTCGCCGGATCCCGCACCGCGCGGTGGGCCGCGCGATAGGTCAGGAGCCGCGCCATCTCGATCTCCGCCCACGAGTCGGCGAGCATCTGCGCGACCGGCCCGTGACGGGCGAGCGGGCGGCCGAACTGCTGTCGGGTGCGGGCGTGACGGACCGCGACTTCGAGCGCGGCCTGGGCGAGGCCGACGGCCGCACCTGCGACAGAGACGCGAAAGACGCTCAGGGTCGCGAACACAAGATCGAGCCCCTGTCCGGTATCACCAAGCCGCGCATCGGGCGGTAGCTCGACATCGCTGAACCGGATTTCGCCGAGCACGTGCGGAGCAATCAGCTCGGGTGACGGCGTGACGACCACGCCGGCCGTGTCGGTCGGCACCAGGAACATCGAATAACCCTGGCCTTCCCGCGCGAACACGGCGAAGAAGGCGGCGCTCCCGCCGTTCGAGATGAACGACTTCGAGCCGTTGAGCCGCAAACCGCGATTGCCGGCGACGACCTCGGTGGAGACCATCTTGAGGTCGGACCCTGCTTCGGGCTCGGTCAACGCGAGGGCCGCGAGCGCCTCGGCGCGCGCGACGCGCGGCAGCCAGGCGGCGCGCTGCGCGGCGCTGCCTGCGGTCGTGATGGCATAGCTGCCGATGCCCTGGAGCGCGAACAGTGAATCCGCATGCGACGATGTGGCCATCAGCGCTTCGCGCGCGACACAGATGGCGAGCGGGTCAATCCGCTCGGTCCGGCCGCCATACTCCGCCGGGACCATCAGCTGACAGAGGTCGCTCCCGCGCAGCAGGGCAAGCACGCCCGCATGAACCTCGCTGGATTCGTCGGCCTCCGCGGCGAGCGGCTCGATGTGCCGGGCGAGCTCGCGCGCCTCGTGCTGGATCGCGAGGTAGGTCGGATCCAGCTCGAACATCGTCGATTGTCCGTCAGCTTGCGCGGCCGCAGGTCGCATGGAGCTGTTACCGCTTGCGGCGCGGCGCGCGCCCCTCGAACTGCGGCGCGCGCTTCTCCATGAACGCGGTGGCGCCCTCGATCATGTCGGCGGACCCGATCGCCTGCACCAGCATGCCGAGCCCGCCCAGGTAGGAATCCCGGACCTGGTTCCACCAGACATTCGAGCTGATCTTTGCGATCTCGAGGTAGCGCGGGCTCATGGCCAGCAGTTCGTCGGCCCAGCGGGTCACCTCGGAATCGAGCTCGGCATCTGGAACCACCGCGTTGATCCAGCCGAGCTCCAGTGCCTGCTGCGCCGGGTAGCGGCGGCAGAGGAATGCGACTTCCTTGGCACGCTTTTCGCCGATGTTCATTGCAAGGAAGTTGGTGCCGCCAAGGACCGGGGCGCTGCCGACCCTCACGCCAGTCTGGCCGAAGGTCGCGGATTCAGCGGCGATCGCCAGGTCGCAGGCGACCACCAGCTCGTTGCCGCCGCCCGCGGCCGGGCCGTTGACCGCTGCGATGACGGGCCGCGGGCTGACGCGGATCGCCTCGTACAAGTGCAGTGACGCATAGAACATGCTGCGGAGCGCCTTCGCGTCGGGCTCGCGGAGATTGGCGAGGTAGCCGCCGGCGCAGAACGCCCGGCCGGTGCCGGTGATGACGATGACGCCGGCGTCCGCCGCGCCCTCGATGCCGGCGATCAAGGCTTGCGCCATCGCGGCGTCGTAGGAGTTCATGCGCTCGGGGCGGTTCAGCCTGAGCCAGACGACCTCGCCTTTCCTCTCGATGATGACGTCGCTCATCCGGGGCTCCCTAGCGTCGCCGTCCGGGCCGGCCGGCGAGCGCAACGGCAGTGTTGCGCAAAGGCAGGCCGCTGATCGCGCGGCAACTTGACAATGGCGGCCATTCTGTGGAACCTTTGAATAAAGTTCAAGTCCTCGCGGACACGAATATTTCCAGCAACGGAGATCGTCACATGGCGAATGAAGAACCGGCGGCGGCACCCCGTGTGGTATTCGATCCGGTAAAGCTCGAGCAGCTCAATGTCTCGAAGGACTACCCGATGGAGCCGGAGGACTTTCAACGGCTCTTCAAGTACAACAGCTACTGCGAGATGGCCCATATGAACAAGAAGGGCTATCCGATCGTGACGCCGATGTTCTACGTGATCCACGACGGATTCCTGCAGATGAGCAGCATCCAGAAGTACCGGCACAAGGTCCATCACCTGGTCGAGAACCCCAAGATCTCGGTCGGCATCCACAACGACGGCTGCAATCTCCGGCATCAGAAGGCGATCCTGATCATTGGCCAGGCCGAGGTATATACCGACGACGCGCTGATGCGCGAGATTCACTGGGCGATCATCGACAAGTACTGGACCGAGCTCAAAGGCAAGGAAGAGCGCGAGGCCGCATTCGCCGCCGTGCACACGCCATTGCGAGCGATCATCAAGGTTCATCCGGACAAGGTGATGACCTGGGACTTCGGCAAGATGGTGGAGGCGTACGACCCGGGCGTGTGGTTCGGCGAAGCCAGCAAGCTGGAAGAAGCGGCCAAGACCAGGCCGCTCTGAGCTTCCGCCATGGGACGGTGGGACGACAAGGCCAGGAAGGCCGCAAGCAAGTGGGCCTCCTGGCGCATGCGGGAATACCCGCAATCCGACCGCGTGCTGACCCACATCATCGAGGACAAGGCCCGGCGCCACCCGGACCACGTCGTCTTCCAGTTCCGCGACACGCCGATCGCCCTCGGCGAACTCAACGACCAGATAAACCGCGCGGCGAACGGCCTCCTGGCGCTCGGCGTCAAGCCCGGGGACAAGGTCGCGATCATGCTGCCGAACTGTCCCGATTTCCTGTACGCATGGTTCGGCGCGAACAAGATCGGCGCGGTCGAGGTGCCGATCAATGCGGCTCTGAAAGGCGCCGGTCTCAGCTACCAGATCGTCCAGTCCGACTCGGTGGTCCTCGTCGCGGACACGGAGTACCTCGACCGCCTCGGCGATGTCGCCGACGACCTGAAGTCCGTTCGCCACGTCGTGCTGCTGGACCGCCCGGGCAGCGCGAAGTCGTTGCCGGGGCTGGGCCGGCTGAAGACACTCGGATTCCGCGAGCTGATGGATCGCCCGTCCAGCAGCCCGGCCATTAAGGTCAATTACCGCGATCTGGCCACCATCCTCTACACCTCGGGCACCACCGGCGTGTCCAAGGGCGTGGAGATGAGCCACCACTACTGGTACGACATCTGGTCGGAGTCAGTGAAGTACGCGCGTTACACGGAAGACGACGTGCTCTATACCGGCCTGCCTTTCTTCCACGGCAATGCCCAGGGAATCACCATCGGGCCAGCGATCCTGGCCGATGCTAAGGCGGTGATCGTCGAGCGCTTCTCTGCGAGCCAGCTCTGGGACGACTGTCGGCGCTGGGAGTGCACCGAGGCGAACTACATCGGTGGCGTGATACCGATCCTGCTGAAGCAGGCGGAGCGTGCCGATGACGCGGACAATCCCGTGCGCCTGATGGTCGGCGCGGCCGCTCCGGTCGACGAGTGGCAGTCGTTCCAGAGTCGCTTCAATACCAAGCTGCTCGAAGTGTATGGGATGACCGAGTGCTACTGCTGCCTCGCGAGCCCGTACGATACGCCGCGCGCCGGGTCCTGCGGCCAGGCGATCACCGGCTGGGACGTGCGGATCGTCGACGACGACGACAACGACTGTCCGCCGGACATCACCGGCGAGTTCATTGCACGTTCCAACAAGATGTTCGTCGGCACGACCGGCTACTACAAGAAGCCCGAGGCGACGCTTGAGCTGTTCCGGAACGGGTGGATCCACACGGGCGACATGGGCCGGCGCGACGCAGACGGCTACTTCTACTTCGCGGACCGCAAGAAGCAGGCGATCCGGCGCCGCGGCGAGAACATCTCGTCGTTCGAGGTCGAGGCGGTCATCGGCTCGCATCCGGCGGTGCTCGAGTCCGGAGTGGTCGGTGTGCCGTCGGAGGTGGGCGAGGAAGAAGTCAAGGCCGTGGTCGTCCTCAAGGAAGGGCAGAAGGTCACCGCCGAGGAACTGGTCCGCTGGTGCGAGCCGCGCATGGCTTACTTCGCTATTCCGCGCTACATCGCCTTTCGCGAAAGCCTGCCGAAGACGCCCAGCGAGCGCGTCGAGAAGTTCAAGCTGAAGGACGAAGGAATCACAGCGGATTGCTGGGACCGGGAGAAGGCCGGCATCACCCTGCAGCGCTGACGGCTCATGCGATCAAGGAGGCGAGGATGAAAGACGGCCCGATCCAGGTGACAAGGAGGAAAGTGCTGATCGGGGCGGGCGCCGTCACAGCCACGTTCGGCACGATCGCGCTCAGCCCGTCGAAGGCCGCAGCGGCCGACACCTGGGATCGTGAGGCGGATATCGTCGTCGTCGGCAGCGGCGTAGGCGCCTCGACGGCCGCGATCGTCGCACACGACGCAGGCAGCAATGTCGTGATGCTCGAGAAGGCGCCGATACCGGGCGGCACCTCCGCGCGCTCCGCAGGCGTGTTGTGGATCCCGGGCAACTTTACGCTGCGCGCGAGGGGAATCCGCGACGAGAAAGAGGACTGCCTACGCTACATGGCGCGATTCTCTTATCCCGAGCGCTATGCCGCCGACCAGCCGATGCTTGGACTGAGTCCGCGCGCGTACGCACTGCTGGAGGCGTTCTACGACAATGCCTCGGTCGCAATCGACAAGTTGCGCGAGAGCGGCTCGCTGAACGTCGCCGAGTGGCGCATGTTCGCGCTCGACCGGCCGGCGACCGATTACCTCGACCACGTGCCAGAGAACAAGGTGCCCGCAGGCCGCCCGCTCGGGCCACTCAAGGACGACGGCCAGATGGGCCTCGGCGGCGACCTGATGGCGCAACTCGGCAAGGCTCGCGACAAGCGGCAGATCCCGCTGCTGCTGGGTCACCGCGCGATGCGGCTGATCGTGAATTCCACCGGCCGCGTGATCGGCGTCGAAGCCGAATCCGCCGGAAAATCCGTCAGGCTCCGGGGCCGCAAGGCCGTGATATTCGCGACGGGTGGCTACGCCCACAACACGGAGCTCGTCGAGACCCACCAGCGCAGCCGCCTGTATGGATCCTGCGCCGCGTCCTGGGCCACGGGCGATTTCATCCACATCGCCGGCGCGGCTGGCGCGCGCATGGGAAACCTGTCGGGAGCCTGGCGCACGCAGGTCGTGCTCGAAGAAGCGCTGCAGAGCTCGAAGATGGGTGCCGGCGTATTCTATCCGCCGGGCGACTCGATGCTGCAGGTCAACCGGCACGGCAGGCGGGTGGTGAACGAGAACCGCAACTACAACGACCGTACCGAAGCGCACGGATTCTTCGATCCGTCGGCCGCGGAGTTCCCGAATCAGCTGCTGTTCATGATCTACGACCGGCGCACGGCCGAAGCATTCGCGGGCGCTTATCCGCTTCCCGCCACTCCGGCCGGCGCATCGCACGTGCTGAGGGGCGACGACCTCCGTGGGCTCGTCGCCGCGATTTCAGCGCGCCTGATGGAGCTGGCGCCGCGCACGGGCGGCTTCTCGCTGTCGCCCGCATTTGCGGAAAACCTCGAAGCAACGATCGCGCGCTTCAACGACTTCGCGCGCACCGGCACCGACCTGGATTTCCAGCGGGGCATGGCCGCGTACGACCGCGAGTGGCACCGCGTGTTCTCGCCGATGAAGACGGACACGTCCTGGCCCGTAAACGGCGGTTCCAACCCCACCATTCACCC
>CAYPQX010000183.1:0-7430 GCA_964412975.1 uncultured Steroidobacteraceae bacterium | reverse complement strand
CCGGTGATGACGCAGGCGGTCAAGATCGACCTGCCCAGGGAGGTCAACCGGCCGACCGATACGAAGCCGGAGAACATCAACCTCTCGATCGACTTCGACGGCTCGATCTACTGGAACGAGAACAGCGTCGATCGCGGCTCGCTTCTCAACTATGTGTTGGCGGAAGCCGTCAAGGATCCGCAACCGGAAGTCCATATCCGGGCCGACAAGCGGGCACGTTACGAGTACGTGGCGGATACGCTCGCCGTGCTGCAGCGGGGCGGAATGCGCAAGGTCGGATTCATCGCCGAACGGCCGCAGCCCCAATAGGCGGGGCGAGGACGGCCGGAGGACCAAGGGCCCGCCGACTGGCGGGCCTTTTTCTTGACAGGATGGCGGATGAATGAAGGCTGAACCGGCGCTTGTATTTTGGTTACCGGAACCCCGGGCCTTTTCCGACAGTCCACTGATATGGGCACCGGGCAGACAGCCGGGCCGGTTTTGGGGTATAAACCCGCCCCACGCGCTTGTGGTAGCAGGTAACCGTCGGCGAGGAAAGGCATCATGACAGCAGGAAATTCGTGGTCGATCCGCCTGGCGGCGATGACTGCCGCAGCTGCGCTGGCAATTGCGCTCGCGCCGGTTGCAACGGCGCAGGACGAGCCGAAGTCGCGCAAGGAGCGCGCGGCGGCAGAGGAAGCTGCCAAGGCGGGCGAGGCGCCGAAGGCGGAATACAGCAAGGAATTCCGCAAGCTCGCCGGCCCCGTCCAGACGGCCGCGAACGAGAAGAAATGGGCGGAAGTGATGTCAGCGCTGCCGGCACTCGAAGCCCTGCCGTCGCAGAGCCGTGACGAGCGCAAGGCAATCGCGACCTGGCGGTTGCAGGCCACGCAAGGTACCGGCGACCAGGACGCGTTCGCCGCCGCGATCGAATCCTTCCTGAGTGAAGGATTCTCGGAACCCGAGAATGTCGGCTCGATGCACCGGCAGCTGGCCGCGCATTACAGCGGCAAGCAGGACAAGGAAAAAACCCTGCTGAATTTCCAGAAGTTCGTGGATGCGACCCCGGATGTCGAACCGGACGAATACGAAACCCTGGGACGCCTGCACTTGCAGGCCAATCACTTCGCCGAAGCCTCGCAGTATCTCGGCAAGGCAATCGAGCTCACCGCGGCCAAGAACGAGAAGCCGAAGGAGATGTGGTTTCAGCTTCGCGACCGTTGCTTCATCGAAATGAAGGACGACGCGGGGCGCGCGAGGAATCTCGAATCGCTCGTCGGCTACTATCCTGACAAGGAATACTACAGCCGCATCGTGGCAATCTATCAGCTGCAATCCAAGGATGATCGCGTCGTTATGTTGAATGCCTACCGGCTGGCGGTCAGCGACCCGAAAGGCGGCCTGGCGACGGTCGGCGGCTATCTGAACTACGCCGACACCGCGCTGGTTGCCGGAAGCCCGGGCGAGGCCGCCCGGGCGCTCGAACGCGGCATGAAGGAGGGCATCGTGCCGAGCGCCGGCACGAACCAGCAGATGCTCTCGGAAGCCAAGGCGGCCGCAGCCCAGGACAAGAAGACGCTGCCCGGCGAATCCGCCGTCGCTGCGAAGAACGCAAAGGGCGAGGCAGACGTCAAGGTCGGCCTCGGCTTCTACAGCACCGGCGAATTCCAGCAGGCTGTCGAAGCGACCCGCCGCGGCATCGCGAAGGGTGGCGTGTCGCGCCTCGATGACGCCAATCTGCTGCTAGGCGCCGCCTTGCTTGAACTGGGTCGTCGCGATGAAGCGCGTGCGGCCTTTGAAGCTGCCGCAGCCGCAGCAGCGGCCGACGGCCCGATGGCGCGGCTTGCAGGCTTGTGGATCGCCCGTACCACGCGTACCGAAACGGCCCCGGCGGCCGGTTGAGCAGGAGACTGGTAATGTCGAAGACGACGAATTTCCGTGCCAGCATGCTGGCGTTGCTCTTGGCCATGCCGGTAGCCGGTTTCGCCGTGCTCAGCTGGTCGGGAGAAGCCTTTGCTCAGGCGCAGCAGTCCGGTGGCTGGCGCAAGGAACTGGCTGACAAGGCCAAGGACGCGCAGACCGCGGGCCAGAAAGGCAACTACAGCGAGGCCATCCGCCTCCTGAAGGAAGCCAAGGCGAAAGCGCCGCTGTCACCGCAGGAAGAGCAGGGCATCAATGAACTGCTGATCTGGGCCGCAAGCGGCGCCAAGGACCAGAAGCTCGTTCTGCAGACGGTGGATGAGCGCCTGGCTACCGGCCGCGTGACGGGCGCCGACCTTACGCGCAAGTTGCGCCTGAAGGCCACGACGCACTATTCGCTGCGCGACTACCGCAATGCGGCCGCGACCTTCGACAAGCTCGCCGCACAGGGTCCGCTGAATGCCGACGACCTGACCCTGCTAGGATCCTGCCAGATGCAGTTGCGCGACTACCAGAATGCGACGACGACGCTAGAAATCGCCATCGCGGCCAACGAGAAAGCGGGGCGCACGGCGAAAGTCGGCACGCTCCTCGAGATGCTGAACTCCGCCTACTTCGAGACCAACAACGAAGCCAAGCGAATGCAGACGCTGCACCGGCTCATGGCGGCGGCTCCGAAGGCGAGCGTTTTCAAGCAGCTCGCGAACGCCTACGAAGTGCAGTCCGCCAAGGACCCGGTCGTCATGATCAACGTCTATCGCCTTGGCGCGGCGCGTGGCCTCCTCTCGGGCGAGCATTTTGCGAAGTATGCGGAGACGGCGCTCGACCTATCGAGTCCCGGTGAAGCAGTTGCCATGATGGAAAAAGGCATGGCAGCCGGCGCGATCAAGAAGGACGACCGCAACATCCGCCTGCTCGCTGACGCGAAATCGCAGGTCGATCGCGTCAAGGCGACCCTCGCGCAGCAGGAAGCGGAAGCGAAGGCGATCGCGACGGGCGAACCGGAGGCCAAACTCGCGACCGCGTATTTCACGCTGAAGAATTACGCAAAGGCGAGTGAAGCGGCGCAACGGGGCGTGACGAAGGGCAAGCTTCGCCGACCGGACAACCTCAACATGCTGCTTGGAATCTCGCTTGCCAACAGCAAGCAGTCTTCGCAGGCAAAGGTGGCTTTCAAGGCGGCCGCTGCCTCGAATGACAAGATTCGAGGCGTTGCGGATCTCTGGGCCTCGATGACCGGCTGATCGACCGGCGATCGGCACGATTGCAGGGGCCGCGGCGCGGAATCGCCGCGGCCTTTTGCGTATACAATCGCCGGTAATGAAACCGGCGCGTCAGCTC
Organism: uncultured Steroidobacteraceae bacterium; assembly: GCA_964412975.1. Taxonomy (GTDB): domain Bacteria; phylum Pseudomonadota; class Gammaproteobacteria; order Steroidobacterales; family Steroidobacteraceae; genus SCUD01. The sequence goes on along the minus strand of CAYPQX010000183.1, from coordinate 4,190 downwards.
GGAATCGTCGAAGTCGGACCCCGCGACGGCCTGCAGAACGAGGCCGCGGCCGTTTCGACCGCGGTCAAGATCGAGTTCATCCGGCGCGCCGTCGAAGCCGGGATCCGGCGAATCGAAGTCGCGAGTTTCGTCAATCCGCGCCGGGTACCGCAGATGGCGGATGCGGAAGCGGTCATGCAGGCGCTTTCGCGCCGCGAGGGCGTGCGCTACATCGGTCTGGTGCTGAATCGAACGGGTTTCGACCGCGCCGCCGCGGCGGGGTGTGGGGAAATCGGCATGGTCGTGTTCACGACTGACGAGTTCAACCGTCGCAACCAGGGTGTTACGAGTGCGGAGTCGATCAGGAACTGGCGCCAGATCTCGGCCGCGGCGCAGGCCGCGGGAATCCTGGCCCAGGTCACGATCTCCGGTGCCTTCGGTTGTCCATTCGAGGGCGAAGTGCCGCCGGCGCGGGTCGTGGAGATCGCGCGTGAGCTGGCCGAGGGTGCGCCGTTCGAGATCGCGATTGCTGACACGATAGGCGTCGGCGTGCCGGGACAGGTGACCGACATATTCGGCCGTGTTGCGGATGCGCTGCCGGGCATGAGCCTACGGGGACATTTTCACAACACGCGCAATACCGGAATCGCCAACGCCTATGCCGCGGTGATGGCCGGCGCCCAGGTCCTCGACGCGAGCGCTGGCGGCCTTGGCGGCTGCCCGTTCGCGCCGGCAGCGACGGGCAACATTCCGACCGAGGACCTGATTTACATGCTCTCGCGCATGGGGATCGAGACGGGCGTCGATCTCGATCGGGCAATCGGAACGGCTCGATGGATTGAGCAGCATGTGGGGCATGCAGTGCCCGGCATGCTCGCCAAGGCGGGCGGCTTTCCCGGGACTGCGCAGCCGGCCAGGCGGACCGCGACCTGAAACGACCCACTGAAGGAAAGGACACGATGACGATCAAGGCTGGCGAGAAGATTCCCGAAGGCACGTTGAAGCTGATGGGCAAGGACGGGCCGATGAACGTGAGCACCGACGAACTGCTGGGCAAGGGACACGTCGTGCTCTTTTCGGTGCCCGGCGCATTCACGCCGACCTGCAGTGCAAAGCACCTGCCGGGATTTGTCGAGAATGCCGCGGCGCTTCGGGCCAAGGGAGTGACGAAGATCGTCTGCCTCGCGGTCAATGACGTCTTCGTCATGAATGCCTGGGGCAAGTCGGCGGGTGTCGGCGAATCGATCGTGATGGCGGCCGACGGAAACGGGGACTACTCGCGCGCGCTCGGGCTCGAGCTGGACGCCCGCGGCTTCGGCATGGGCATGCGGGGCAAGCGCTTCGCGCTCGTGATCGAGGACGGCATCGTAAAGCAGGTGAACGTCGAGGCGCCGGGTGAATTCAAGGTCTCCAGCGCAGAGCACGTGCTCGCCGAACTCAAGTGATCACCGGCCCGGTCTCGTTCCTGTACGCAGGCCTGCTCGGCCTGCTGTTGATCGCGCTTTCAATCCAGGTCGTGATGGCGCGTCGCCGCTACAAGGTGCGGCTCGGTTCCGGAACCGACGATGCGATGCAGCAGGCCGTTCGCGTGCAGGCGAACTTCACCGAGTACGTGCCGATCGCGGTGCTGCTGCTCGTTTTTTCGGAAATCACCGGCCTGCCGTCGGCCGCCGTGCACGGCGCGGGCATCCTGCTGCTCGCGAGCCGCATGATCCACGCCTGGGGCCTCATGCAGAGTCCAGGCAGGACATTCGGCCGTTTCTACGGGACGGCGGGCACCTGGATGACGATCGTCGGATTGTCGTTGTGGCTGATTTACGCGACTACAGCAGCTTCTCGATTTCCGGCACCAGGGTGAAAAGATCGCCGACCAGGCCGTAATCGGCCACTTCGAAAATCGGCGCCTCGGCGTCCTTGTTGATGGCGACGATCGTGCGCGCATCCTTGATGCCCGTCAGGTGCTGGATCGCGCCGCTGATCCCGATGGCGACGTAGAGTTCCGGCGCGATGATCTTGCCGGTCTGGCCGACCTGCAGTTCGTTCGGCGCGTAGCCCGCATCCACTGCCGCGCGAGAGGCACCGACCGCCGCGCCGAGCCGGTCCGCGAGGCGCTGGATCAGGGCAAAATTCTCCGCACTGCCGAGTGCCCTGCCGCCGGACACGACGCGCGCAGCGCTCTGGAGTTCGGGGCGGTCGCTGCGCGCTGCTGAGACGGAAACGAAACGCGTGGTATCCGGAAGCCTCACCTCGAGCGCCGGTGTCTCGACGGGCGCCGATCCGCCGCCTGCCGCGGCCTGGAACGAGGCGACACGCACTGTGGCGACGACATGCCGGCCGGCCGGCGCTTCGATGGTCGCGATCGCGTTGCCGGCATACACCGGTCGCCGGAACCGCAAAGCGGATTCGACGGCCATGACGTCACTCACTTGCGGCGCGCCGAGCAGGGCCGCGACCCGGGGCATGAGATCCTTGCCGAAGGTCGTCGACGGACCCAGAACGTGCGAATACCCATCGGCGAGTTTTGCGACCTGCGGCGCCAGTACCGCCGCCAGTGCCGGCTCGTTGGCGGGATTCCGCACGAGCAGCACGCGGGCGACGCCCTGGATCGCGGCGGCGGCGGCTGCGACGGAAGCTCCGTCCTTCGCGAGCACCGCGATTGCGATTTCCCCGTCCGGAATCGACGATGCGCAGCTCACGCACTTCGCGATGGACGGGCTGAGCCTTCCGTCCAGGTGCTCGGCGATGATCAGGATGCGGTTCATCAGATGAGCCCCTTCTGCCGAAGTGCGGCGACGAGTTCCGCCGCATCCTTCACTATCACGCCCTTCTGCCGCTGCGGCGGCGGCTCGTACTTCAGGACCTTGAGCAGGGGTGACGCATCCACGCCGAGGGCCGCCATATCTGTCACGTCGAGCGGTTTCTTCTTGGCCTTCATGATGTCCGGGAGCTTGATGTAGCGCGGCTCGTTGAGCCGCAGATCGGTCGTGCAGACGGCCGGCAGGTCCACATCGATCGTTTCCAGCCCGGCGTCGACCTCGCGCGTCACGCGTGCGACGTCGCCCTTGAGTTCGATCTTTGACGCAAATGTCGCCTGCGGGCGATCCCAGAATGCGGCCAGCATCTGGCCGGTCTGGCTGCAGTCGTCGTCGATCGCCTGCTTGCCCAGAATCACGAGGTGCGGCGCCTCTTTTTCCACGAGTTTCAACAGCGCGCGCGCAACGGCCGGCGGCTCGACCGCCGCATTCGCCTTGACGAGGATCGCCCGGTCCGCGCCCATCGCGAGCGCATTGCGCAGTTGCTGCTGGGTTTCTTCGGGGCCGATGCTTGCCACGATGACTTCATCGGCTTCGCCCCGCTCGCGGATCCTGATCGCTTCCTCGAGTGCAATCTCGTCAAACGGATTGGCGCTCAGCTTCACGCCGTCGGTGACGACGCCCGATCCGTCGGGACGAACGCGCACGCGCACGTTGTAATCGATGACGCGCTTGAGGCCGACCAGGATCTTTCGCATTCAGTCCACTCCTTTGCCCGCGGCGCATCGTATCGGAACCGGAGCGTTTGGGTTAACATCGCATTGATATTCAATAGTTTGAGCTCTGTATTTCGAGTGAATTCGTGACATGAGCAGCGTCTCCTTCATCCTGCGGCGGCTGCTGGGCGCGGTTCCGACGCTGGCCCTCATCGTTGCGCTCTCATTCCTGCTGACCCGAATGGCCCCGGGCGGCCCGTTCGACGAGGAGCAGGCGTTGCCGCCCGAAATCCGCGCGAACCTGGAAGCGGCCTATGGACTCGACCAGCCCGTGCACCTGCAGTTCGGGCGCTACGTTTCAGGGCTCCTGCGCGGCGATTTCGGCCCCTCATTCAAATTCCGCGATTTCACGGTCAGCGAGTTGATTGCGGGCGGCCTGCCGGTCAGCCTGACGCTCGGCCTCGCTGCGCTCGCGCTCGCGCTGCTGGTCGGCGTACCCGCCGGCATCTGGGCCGCGCTTTCGCGGGGGCGCGCGGCGGACCGGCTGGTGATGATGATAGCGGTCGCCGGCATCTCGATCCCCGTTTTTGTCATCGCTCCTCTGCTTACGCTCGTTTTCGGAATCTGGCTGCGCTGGCTGCCGGTTGCGGGATGGGTGCCGGGCCGGCCTTCGGACCTCGTGCTGCCGGTCATGACCCTGGCTCTGCCGGTTGTCGCCTATGTCGCGCGCCTGACCCGCGGC
>CAYPQX010000182.1:0-5340 GCA_964412975.1 uncultured Steroidobacteraceae bacterium | reverse complement strand
TCGTCGATCGCGAGCTTGCCATTCATGTACCAGTCGACGACCTTCGGCACGTCGGTGCGTCCGCGAGCGCCACCAAAGGCAGTTCCTTTCCATACTCTGCCGGTCACGAGCTGGAATGGCCGCGTCTTGATTTCCTGTCCTGCGCCCGCGACGCCGATGATGACCGAAACGCCCCAGCCACGGTGGCAGCATTCGAGCGCCTGCCGCATCAGGTCCACGTTGCCCACGCATTCGAAGCTGTAGTCCGCGCCGCCGTCGGTCAACGCGACGAGGTGCGCGACGAGATCGCTGCCGAGTTCTTTTGGATTCACAAAGTGAGTCATGCCAAAACGCTCGGCGAGCTCCTTGCGGCGCGGGTTGATGTCGACGCCAACGATCCTGTTCGCGCCCGCCATGCGCGCGCCCTGGATCACGTTGAGCCCGATGCCGCCGAGTCCGAATACGACGACGTTTGCACCAGGCTCAACCTTCGCGGTATTGATCACCGCGCCGATTCCCGTCGTCACGCCGCAGCCGATGTAGCAGACCTTCTCGAACGGCGCATCCTCGCGGATCCTGGCGAGTGCAATCTCCGGCAGCACCGTGTAGTTCGAAAACGTCGAACAGCCCATGTAGTGGTGGACCGTCTTGCCGTCGATGGAAAAGCGGCTGCTGCCGTCCGGCATCACGCCCTTGCCCTGCGTCGCGCGGATTGCAGTGCAGAGATTGGTCTTGCGTGAAGTGCATGACTTGCACTCGCGGCACTCGGGCGTGTACAGCGGAATGACGTGATCGCCCTTCTTGAGCGACCTGACGCCGGGCCCGACGTCGACCACGACGCCCGCGCCCTCATGTCCGAAAATGACCGGGAACAGTCCCTCCGGGTCGGCGCCCGAGCGGGTGAATTCGTCCGTATGGCAGATGCCGGTGGCGTGGATCTCGACCAGGACCTCGCCGGCCTTCGGGCCTTCGAGCTCGACATCGACGATCTCGAGCGGCTTGCCGGCCGCCCAGGCGATTGCAGCACGTGTCTTCATCGTCTCCCCGTCCCCCTCAGCCCATGTGCAGGCCGCCGTTCAGCGAGAAGTCGGCTCCCGTCGCAAAGGCCGCGTCATCCGACGCGAGCCAGGCGACCATCGCTGCGATCTCCTCGGGCGTGCCCAGTCGACCGACCGGAATCGTCTTGACGATCGCCTCGAGGACTTCCGGCTTCATCGCCCGCACCATGTCTGTGCCGATGTAGCCGGGAGAGACCGTATTCACGGTCACGCCCTTGGAAGCGACTTCCCGCGCAAGCGCCATCGTGAACCCATGGATTCCCGCCTTGGCCGTGGAATAGTTGGTCTGGCCGAACTGGCCCTTCTGACCGTTGACGGACGAGATGTTGATGATCCGCCCCCAGCCGCGGTCCAGCATGCCTTCGATGACCTGCTTCGTGACGTGAAACAGGCTGTTGAGATTCGTGTCGATGACCTTGTGCCAGCGCTCGAACGTCATTTTGCGGAAGGTTCCGTCGGCGGTGACGCCGGCATTGTTGACCAGCACGTCGACCGGCCCGAGTTCGTTGCGGACCTTTTCGAAGGCCGCGCGCGTCGATTCCCAGTCCGCGACATTGCCTTCCGAGGCATGGACCTCGAAGCCTTGCGCGCGCATTTCGGCCATCCAGCGATCCTTGCGCTGCGACCCGGGCCCGCAACCCGCGACGACGCGGAATCCTTCCTGGCACAGCCGCTTGCAGATTGGTGTGCCGATGCCGCCCATCCCGCCCGTCACGTAAGCGAGTCTTACCGCCATGGCCCCTCCAGAATGGCGCAGTTTACTAGGTCTATATTGTGCTTGCTGCCACAGGCGATCGAGGACATCCGATGCGACCGGGATTTCCACTCTCACGACGGCAATTGCTGCTGAATACGGCCCTTGCGACGGCAGCAGCCGCGTGCGGCTTTTCGTCGCTGGCGACAGCGACCCAGGGCGGACGCGCCCGGCCCTTTCCCTTGTCGGCCGTCCGGCTGAAACCCTCGCTTTACCTTCAGGCCGTCGAGGCGAATCGCAGATATCTGCATCTCCTGGAGCCCGATCGCCTGCTCCACAACTACCGGGAGCAGGCGGGTTTGACACCGAAAGGCGATCCCTATGGCGGCTGGGAGCAGGAAACGATCGCGGGACATACGCTCGGCCACTACCTGAGCGCCTGCGCATTGATGCATGCGCAGACCGGCGACGCCGATTGCCGCCTGCGTGCGAATTACATCGTGAGCGAACTTGCCGCCTGCCAGCGTGCGAAGGGCGACGGCTACGTCGCCGGCTTTACGCGGACCAGCGCGGCTGGCGCGATCGAGCCGGGCCGACGTGTGCTCGAAGAAGTCTCGCGCGGCGACATTCGTTCGGCCCGCTTCTACCTGAACGGGTCCTGGGCGCCGTTCTACAACTGGCACAAGCTGTTCGCGGGTCTGCTGGACGCCAATCTCCAGTGCGGCAGCGTCGAAGCGATCGCGATCGCCGCCGCGCTCGCCGCCTACATTGAGCGCTCGCTCTCGCCGCTCGACGATGCGCAGATGCAGGCAGTCCTCGGGACCGAGTTCGGCGGCATGAGCGAAGTGCTGGCGGAACTTCATGCGCGGACGGCAGAATCGCGCTGGCTGAACCTTGCACGGCGTTTCCACCATCACGCCGTGCTCGACCCGCTGATGGCCGGGCGCGACGAGCTCGCCTTCCTTCACGCCAACACCCAGATTCCGAAAGTCATCGGCCTCGCCCGCCTGCACGAACTCGAGGGCGATCCAGCTGAACTCGCCGGCGCCCGATTCTTCTGGCACGCCGTCACCGAGGGCCGCTCCTACGTCATCGGCGGAAACAGCGATCGCGAGAACTTCCAGGAACCGGGCTCGCTGTCGCGCTACATCACGGAACAGACCTGCGAGAGCTGCAACACGTACAACATGCTGAAACTGACTCGCCGGCTATACGCGGCGGAGCCGCGAAGCGCCTACTTCGACTACTACGAGCGCGCACACCTCAATCACATCATGGCCCACCAGCGCCCCGCGGACGGAATGTTCGCCTACATGGTTCCGCTCATGAGCGGAACGTCGCGTGAATTCTCCGAGCCTTTCGACTCGTTCTGGTGCTGCGTCGGCACCGGCATGGAGAGCCACTCCAAGCATGGCGATTCGATCTTCTGGCAGGACGCGGACACGCTCTATGTGAACCTGTTCATCCCGGCCGAGCTTCGCTGGGAGGAACGCGATGCCCGCGTCGTGCTCGAAACCGGCCAGCCCTTTGCCGAAGTCGTCATGTTGCGCATCGAGGAAGCGGAAGCGCGTGAGCCGTTTGCGGTCGCGATGCGCCTGCCAGGCTGGTGCCGGGCGCCTGCCGCCCGTGTGAACGGGGCGCCCGTTGATGCGCGCCGCGATTCAATCGGCTACTTCAATGTGCGTCGACGCTGGAAGGCTGGAGATACGATCGAACTCCGGCTGCCAATGCAGCCTCGTTTCGAATCGACACCGGATGATTCCGCGACCGTCGCGCTGCTCAATGGCCCGCTGGTACTGGCTGCAGACCTCGGACCGGCCGGGATTTCCTTCGACAGTCCGGAACCGGCGCTCGTCGGCGACGACCTGCTCGCGTCGATTGAAACGGTCGATGCCGCGCAGGCGCGGTTCACGAGCCGCGGCATTGGCCGGCCCTCGGATCTCGCGTTCGCGCCTTTCTTCAGCCAATACGACCGCCGTACCGCCGTGTACTTCAAGCGATACACGCCGGCCGAATGGCAGAAGGCGCTTGCACTGAGCGCGGCCGAGCGCGAGCGCGCCGCAGATCTGGATGCGCGGTCGGTCGATGTGATCCGCCTCGGGCAGGAAGAAGACGAGCGACGGCACGGACTGGTGAGTGCGATTTCGTACGCCGTCTCGTACCGCTTCCGGCCCGGGCGCGATGCGCGAACCGGTGGTTTCATCGAGTTCGACGCCGCTGTGGGCGAGGAGCCACTCGTGCTGCAGGCGATCTACTGGGGCGGCGAGCGGGACCGTGTGTTTCACATCGAGGTCGATGGCCTGCGCATTGCGACGCAGCGCCTCCACGGGGAACACCCCGGCGAATTCATCGAAAGGGAGTACGTCCTGCCAATGGACCGGTTGGTGGGAAAAAGGCAGATACGCCTGCGCTTCCAGCCGGAGCCCGGCCATACGGCCGGTCCGATATTCGGCTGCCGCATACTCTCAGCGCGAGCCGATCCTTGATGGCAGGGGCCGCATCGACACTTCGTAATCGGCCCAGGCGCGGCTCTTTGCGAGTAGCCCTATGACATTCCGTACCGTAAACCGCGCCGGATCAAGCCCGCCGCGCACCTGGATCCAGTTCAAAGGCATCGAAACCAATGCGCCTTTGCGCGCACGCGGAGACAGCGGCGCCACAGCCGTCGCCTTCTCGGCATTGCGCAGGTAGTCGAGCAGGATTTTTCCCGTGCGCGCTTTCTTTGCCACGTTAACGACGTAGCGGTCCGGATGGTCCGCGGCCATTTGCGCGCAAAGTTCTCGCGCAAAGTTCTTGGCCTCGGTCCAACTCGTGCGACCGCCTTTCGGCTGCGTGAGCGGCGTCACCACGTGCAGGCCCTTGCCGCCGCTCGTCTTGCAGAACGCGGGCATCCCGAGCGTTTCGAGTCGCTCGCGAACCTCCCGCGCCGCTTCGATGACGCGGCTGAAATTCACACCCGGCGCGGGATCGAGATCGAATACCAGCCGGCCCGGCACGTCCGGCCTCCCAGGTTCGCAGTTCCAGGGATGCAACTCGATGCCACCCATCTGCGCGACGGCGATGAGTCCTTCCATGCGGTCGATCTGGAGGTAGGGCAAGCGATCTCCAGCAATCTTCACGCGTCCGATCAGACCCGACGTACCCGCCATGGCGTGGCGCTGGAAGAATATCTGTCCGCCAATACCGTCCGGCGCGCGAACGACGGAGCACGGGCGACCCTTCAGGTGACCGAGCATCCAGGGTCCGGCTCTTTCGAAGTAGTGCGCAAGCTCGAGCTTGGTCACTGGCCGCGAATCACCCGCATGAGGCCAGAGCGCCTTGTCCGGATGCGAGATGGCGACCCCACGCACGATCCCGGTCATCGTCTCCGACCTTTCACAAGTGTTGCACGGACTGAGCCTATACTGCGCCCGCTGACACCGGACCAGCCAATGTCCGGTCACAGGGAGACTATCAATATGATTACGACAAGGGGCGGGACAGTCGGGCTTGCGGCCTGTCTGTGCCTGATGTTGGGCAGCGTGGCCATGGCGCAGGACAAGGCCGCTGAACAGTACATTTATGTGACCTACAGCATGTGCGACCTGGCGGGACAGGAGCGCGCCGACG
>CAYPQX010000181.1:0-9364 GCA_964412975.1 uncultured Steroidobacteraceae bacterium | reverse complement strand
TCGCCGCCGAGCGTCGGCATCGAGGTGTCGACCTGCTCGATCGCCTTCTGCACCGCGCGTTGCAGCTTGTCGTCCTCGACCACGACGGCCTCGATCGACAGGCCGGTCTGGAACTTGATCTCGTCGACCGCGTGCAGGATGGTCGGGTCCGAAACGGCGACGTGCAGCCGCTTGCCGCGCTTGACGAGCGGCAGCACGCGGTGCTTCGAGAGAAGCTTGTCGCTGACGAGGCGGATCGTATCGATGTCGGTCGCGACCGCGTCGAGATCCAGGATCGGCATGCCGAATTCCTGGGCGGCGGCGATCGCGATGTCGCGGGCGGCTGCCATGTCGTGCGACACGAGCCAGCTCACGAGTTGGGTCTTGCGTTCGCGGGCGCTCGCGATCGCATCGAGCATCGCAGCTTCCTCGACGAGGCCGTCGAGCACAAGGCGTTGGGGCAGGCCGGTCAGCACGGCCCGCACCGAACCTGCGGCCACGGCGTTATCGTTCAATGATCCGCTCCACGCACGGCGTAACCCTGCCCCTGAGGCCTCCCGGAAAACCAGGATCTTGTAGCCTAACCCACCGTGCCAGCATTTGTTAAATTCGCTCGAATGCTCCCATAGTGTGGCCAACAAGCCCTTGACCGGGTTCACATTCGGGGTTGTTTAGCTCCGGCCGGCAATTCACCGGGGAAGCGCGCCTGCAGGGCATCCCAGAGCCGCCTCGCCTCCGGTTCGGCCGAGGGGTCCGGAGGGCCTTCCAGGACCCGTGGTGCCGGGTTCTGGCGGTCCGTCAGGAGATAGCGCGGATCCTGCCCCGGGGGGCCCGGAATTGCTGCGAGGAGGGTCGCTGGCGACATCGCCGCCCGCTGCTTGCGGGCGATGAGCTCGGGCAGGCGATCCTCCCGGAACTGCACCCAGCCCGATTCGCGATCGAGTTCGTAAAAAACCGCGGCTTCGTCAATCAGGCCCGAGGCCTCATAACGGCCGGCAAGAATGTCGGGCGTATTAAAGTCAGTTTCGGTAAAGCGAATCCGGCTTGCCAGCGATTGGGCGCGCGCTGGATCCTCGAGATACGGGACAAGCGATATGCCGTCGACGTCCGCCGGCGCATTGCCGGTCACGATCTGTTCGATCGTCGGTCTCAAGTCCTCGAGCGATACCGGCCAGTCGTAGTCCTGTTCCGGCCCGGGCAGTCTCGCGCGGCCAAAGGCGCGCATTGCGAGAAGCACCTGGTATTGGTTGGGGCTCATCACGCTCGTGCCGTGGCCCCAGAGCGAATCCCAGATCTCGCGGCCGGTCCCAGTACCACGAAGCATCGAGTCCTTTTCAGCGCCGAGCGCTTCACCGTGATCCGAGAGCAGCACCACGATCGCGTTTTCGAGCACATGCTTTTCGGCCAGTAGTTGCATTACATCGCGGAATTGTCGGTCGACTTCCGCGACCGCTGCGCCATAGGCGTCGCGGTAGGCCTCCGGCACCGTGGGTTTCGGCCTGCCGGCCCAGGAGTAGGGCCAATGCGCGAGGGTCAGGTGGATCGCGAGAAATGAGGGCACAGGCACCGACAACTCCCGCTCGAGCCGACTGACGAACTGCCGCGGCTCGTAGGTGACGCTGGCGGCCCGATTCGCATGATTCGACGGAAACAGGAATCCCCCGAAGCTTGTCGAGGCGACGAGGTTCACTAACGGCATGTCACCCGCATAGCCCAGCAGAAAGTCAACGGCGCCGACCGGCGGTGTGATGAGTTGGTCGAAGCCGAAACTGCCGTCGAAATTGGCGAAACGCACTTCATCGGTCGCATAGATCGAACGGTAGCCATGTTCGCGCAGCGCATCGGCAAGCGTCGTTCCCTCATGCACCTTTCCGCGAGGCATCAGGTTGACCCGCGCATTGGTCCGTGTCGGGTGGCGCCCCGTCAAGATCGAAACCCAGGAACCGTAGGTTCGCGGAAGCGGCGTGATCGAGTCGTTGAAGCGGCGCGCCCCTGCCAGAAACTCGCCGATATTCGGGATGTTCGCGACGCCCCGGCGCGGGATCGTGAGGTCGTTTCGCAGTGAGTCGATTCCGAGGATCACGATATGGGGCCGGGACGACGGCGCCGCGGGAACCGCGGCGTCCAGGTTGCCCGGTCGCGCGAACCAGGCGACGAGCGCCAGGACGGCTGCGAAAGCGGCTCTCGGCGCGAGCGAAAGTCGAAGCTTCAGGTTTTTCGCCGCGCGGATGGCGAGCCACAGGATCAGCACTGACAGCGCCGCAATGACGAACTGTATCGGGTGCAGCCCGAGGATGACGCTCCGCCAGAAGGATTGCTCGCCCGCAAAAATCGATGAGGGAAGCCAGGTCGTATTGATCGCCATCAGGATGCCGCAAAGCGCTGCAAACCATCCCGCGATGAGCCAGGCACGATGGGCGATCACGCGGCGCGGAAATGCGGCCTCGGACAATCGGGCAAGCGCGAAGGCTGCGAGTCCCAGGAAGGCGTGAATCAGCAATAGTGCGGCGCCGAACTTCGTCAGCTGCCACGCAAGCACGGAGCCGAGTGTCCGCCTGAGGCTGAGCACTGCGGTTATCTGGTCGTTTGCGAGCAGGAATTGGACTTCGCGCACGACCCACCAGAGACAGCCGGCGAGGAAGGCGAACGCGAGCGTCAGGCTGAGAGCGAGACCGGACCAGCCGCTGCGGTGAGGGTGGGCGGCGATGCTCATGTTCGGGGTACGAAAATCCTGGAGACTAAAAAAACAAGGCCCCTGCACGCAGGGGCCTTGCCGGTCCGGCTCAACTGCCGGGCCATCCGTCGTCTTAGGCTGAACCGCCGAAGCCACTGCGGCATGAAGCCGGCATGTGCTTGTCGCTCAGATCCGTCGTGCCGGTATCCGAATCCGTACCCGTGCCAAGCACGCCACCCGAATTGACGTAGGTCGCGTCCGGCTGGTCAGACTTGCCGCACATCCACACGACGTCGCCGTTCTCGTTGACGAGCGGCTGGATCGACAGGATGCTACCCGCGATCTTGTCGTTGACGTCCTTTCCGTACACGATGGTAATCGTGCCGTTGCCCACGTCGAGGGACTCGACATAGCGGCCCGACTTGTCGGTCAGGGCGGCAGCCGAGCCGAGACCGGCCTCGACCAGGTCCTGCGGCCAGTTGCCGGTCTGCGCCATGTACTCAGCGACGCCCGCCTTGATGTCCGACGCGAGCGACAAGCCCTCAGAGACCTGCGCGCGAATCGTGTAGTCCTGGTACGCGGGGATCGCGATCGCGGCCAGGATGCCGATAATGGCCACCACGATCATCAGTTCGATGAGCGTGAAGCCCTTCTGGATAGCCTTCATTTCCATTAACTCCTTTGAGAACCAAGGGCGGCGCTCATGCGCCGATGCAATGTAGGTACAGCAAGGATCATGCCAACCCGGGTGCCGCCTGTAAGTGACGGACGTAGCAGTATTTTTTTTGAGTTGTCAGAAGATCGTCGGGGTTTGACGACGGCCTGGCCGACCCGTGGTGTCACAAACTGACGCGGCGCGTCACTCGATACCGAGTTTCTTGATTCGGTATCGCAACGCCCGGAAGCTGATGCCGAGCGCACGGGCCGCGGCCGTCTTGTTGTATCGGGCCTCCTCGAGCGCCCGGACGATTGAGGTCCGCTCGATGTCCTCGAGGGTCTGCGGCAGGGTGCCCGGCCGGTGCGGCGGTACCGTCTCTTCGCCGAACGCCGGTGAGACCCGGAGTTCGATATCCTCCGGCCGGATCATGCCGCCGTCGCAGAGCGTGAGTGCCCGCTCAATGACATTTTCGAGTTCGCGCACGTTACCCGGGTAGTCGTGGGTCGCCAGGAGTTGCATGGCCTCGTCCGAGATCAGGGGCGGCGCCATGTTGAGGCGCGCGGCGAAACGTTCCGTGACCGACGCGGCGAGATCGGGCACGTCGCCGAGCCGCTCGCGTAGCGCCGGCACGCGCATCTCGATCACGTTGATCCGGTAGTAAAGATCCTCGCGGAACCGGCCCGCGGCCACGAGCTCGCCGAGGTCGCGATGAGTTGCCGAGAGGATACGAACGTCGACGGGTTGCTCGCGCTGGTCGCCGACCGGGCGCGCGGTCTTCTCCTGGATGAGCCGCAGGAGCTTTACCTGCATCACGAAGGGCAGGTCGGCCACTTCGTCGAGGAAGAGCGTACCCCCTTCCGCGGCCTGCACGAGGCCGAGCTTGTCTGCAACCGCGCCCGTGAAACTCCCGCGGCGATGGCCGAAGAGCTCGCTTTCCATCAGTTCGGAGGGGATCGCGCCGCAGCTGACCGGCACGAAAGGTGCGTCCTTGCGCGGACCGGTTTCGTGGATCAGCCGCGCAACCAGCTCCTTGCCGGTGCCGGACTCGCCCGTGATGTGCACGGGTGCCTGGCTGCGCGCGACACGGCTGATCAAGGTGCGGAGCTTCTGCATCGGTTCGGAATCGCCGAGCAGCCGACGGCCGCCGTCGACGCCCCGCCGGTTGTCCGAAAGCTTGAGCGCCTGGTTGACGAGCTTGCGCAGGTCCGAGATGTCGACCGGTTTCCGCACGAAATCGAAAGCGCCGAGTTTTAGCGCCAGCACGGCTGCCTCGACATGGCCGTGCGCCGTGATCACGGCGACCGGCAGTTCCGGCGCCCGTGACTGGATCCATTCGATGAGCTCGGTCCCGTCGCCGTCGGGCAGCCGCAGGTCCGTGAGGCAGAGTGCGTAGGCCGTCCGGCCCTGCAATTCGCGTTTTGCCGACGCAAGATCATGCACGGCGCTCGAGTCAACGCCCATGCGTGCAAGCGTCAGCGACAGCAGCTCGCAGAGGTCCGGTTCATCGTCTACGATCAGCGCCCGCGGGTTGCCCATGGCCGGTCAGGTCTGTTCCCAGCGCTGCGGGTCGGCAAACACGATGCGGAAGACGCTGCCGCCACCGGTGCGCGGCTCGAATACGAGGAGCGCGCGATTGCACTGCGCGAGTTCGCGCGCGATAAAGAGTCCGAGACCGGTGCCACTCGCACGCGACGTGAAGAAGGGCTCGAAAATACGGTCACTGATCGTCGAATCGATGCCGGGGCCCCGGTCGAGCACCTCGAGGAAGGGGCGGTGGCTGCCCGCGAGCCGCCCGATCCGGACCTCGACCTTGTCGTCGTCCGCCCGCACCGAGTAGCGAAACGCGTTCTCGCACAGGTTCCAGAGGATCTGGCGCAGGTGCGAGGGATCGACGCGCACCTCGAGATCCGGCTCCGGCAACTCGGCGACGAGCTGTCCCGGAACATGGCCGCCGGTGCTGATGAACTCCTGGACGAAGTCGGTGAGCCACTCGCTGAGCGGCATGCGCTCAGGACGGGTCGTTTCCCGTCGGCCGAGCTGCTGCACGTTGCCGACAATCGTGCTGACGCGCTCCGCGTTGGTCTTGATGATCTCGCTCATGCGGCGATTCGAATCGGAAAGCTTAGCGTCCTCGCCGAGGAGCTGCGCCGCGTGGCTGATGGCGCCGATTGGATTGCGGATCTCGTGTGCGATCGATGCCGACAGGCGCCCGAGCGCGGCCAGTCGCGTCTGGTGGATGCGGTCGTCGAGCGCGGTCAGGTCCTCCAGGAACACGAGCACAGGGGGCGGATGACCTTGTCCCAGCGGCGCGAAATGCGGCCGCACTTCCCTGAGTCCGTCCACCGCGAGCAGGTTGCCGCCCGCCGTATCGGTCACGGGGTCGCTCTGGCGCCACATCGTGAGGAGATAAAGGAGCCTTGGCGAGACTTCGCCGAGGAGCGCATTCGCGGTTGCGTCACTGCCGAGGATCTGGCGCGCCGATTCGTTGATCAGCCGGATGCGGTCCTGTTCGTCGACGACCACGAGGCTCTCGCGCAGCCTCTCGACGATGTACTGGGAGAGCTCGGCGAGATTCGCGAGGTCGAGGTCGCGCTGGCGGACGAGGGCCTCGCTCTCGCGCAGTCGGCCGGCGAGCGGCGCGACCGCGAGCGCCGCGATGAAGATCACGCCGCCGAGCAGGCCCGCCTGGGTCAGGTCCGAGGAATCCGAGACGCCGGCGAACCAGAGCATGATCTGCTGGCCGAGCACGAAGAGCGCCGCGATCGCGGCGACGGTCGTCGCGATGCGCTGCGGCAGGAGGAGGCTCACGGTGGCGACCGGCATGATGAGCAGCAGTCCCGCGCCGCTCGCGGCGCCCGCGCTCGTCAGCAGCAGGACCGTGACCGCGATCACGTCGAATGCGACGTGAATGAAGGCCTGGGCCTGCAGGGTAGGCCAGCGCGTCTTCAGCAGGCCGATGCAGATGACGCCCGTCATGAACCAGGCGGCGAGCGTATAGAAATAGAGTGTCGGATTCGCGGCGCCGAGCAACTGGGGGCGGCTCGACACGAGCGCCAGCACGACCAGCACCGAGGGGACGCCGAGGCGGTAGAGATTGAGGAGCCCGAGCACGCGCCAGGCGAGCTCTGGATCGCCGGCTGTTTTCTCGATTTCCGCCGGATTTTTCACGGCGGCACTTTAGCACGCGGCCCGCGGGCGACCCGCGGCCCGCGCCGCGTTTGCGACGCGGTTCAAGGCAGCCGTTACAATGCCAGTGTCGTGCCTCACAGATATCCCCGCAGCCAGAGCCCGCCCGCCGCCGCTCGCCCAGGCGCGCGAGCGAGACAATGGTGGTTCCATGGCGAGCTAGCGCAACGCCGGCGCCTTGATCGGCGGCCGTGCCGTGCGGCAGGCTGCGAGGCTATTTGCGAGGCACGACACTAGATGAATCTTCACGAATACCAGTCGAAGCGCATCTTCGCGGACTACGGCGTGCCGGTCCCGGCGGGCAGGGTTGCGGCAAGCGAGGCCGAGGCCGTCGCGGCGGCACGCGAGCTCGCGGGCCCGGTCTGGGTCGTGAAGGCGCAGGTGCACGCAGGCGGCCGCGGCAAGGCGGGCGGCGTGAAGCTGTGCCGCTCCCACGCTGAAGTCGGCAAGGCTGCGGCCGCAATGCTCGGCACGCGGCTCGTGACGATCCAGACCGGCGCCGAGGGCCTGCCAGTCGATACCGTGTATGTCGAGTCGGGTAGCGCGATCGAGCGCGAGCTCTACCTCAGCTTGTTGCTGGACCGGGAACGGAGCCGGCTCGCGTTCGTGGCGTCGGCCGCGGGCGGCATGAACATCGAGGAAGTCGCGGCGAAGGAGCCGGAACGGATCCTGCGGGTCGACATTGATCCTGCCGCGGGCCTTCAGGGCTTTCAGTGCCGCCGCATCGCATTCGGCCTCGGCCTTGCCGGAACGCAGGTCGGGGAATTCGAGCGTATCGCTCGCGCGCTCTATCGACTCTATCTGGAACGCGACCTCACGCTGATCGAGGTCAATCCGCTGATCGTCACCAAGGATGGCGGACTCGTGGCGCTCGACGCCAAGATCAATATCGATGCGAATGCGCTTTTCCGTCAGCCGGAGATGCTTGCGCTCCGCGATCCGTCGCAGGAAGACCCGATGGAGCGCGAGGCCGCCCGGCATGAACTCAGTTACGTCGCACTCGACGGCGACATTGCCTGCATGGTCAACGGCGCCGGGCTCGCGATGGCGACCATGGACCTGATCAAGCTGCAAGGCGGATCGCCCGCGAACTTCCTCGACGTCGGCGGCACGGCGAATGCCGAGCGCGTGAAGGCCGCGTTCCAGCTAATCCTCTCGAACAAGCGCGCCCGCGCGGTGCTCGTCAACATCTTCGGAGGCATCGTGCGCTGCGACGTCATCGCCGAAGGCATCATCCAGGCGGTGCGGCAGGTCGGTGTCTCGGTGCCGGTGATCGTCCGGCTCGAAGGCACGAACGCCGACAAGGCCCGCAAGATCCTCGCGGAGAGCGGGCTTGCGATCACGGTCGCGAAGGATGTCGCGGACGCCGCCGTGAAGGCCGTGCGCCTCGCGAAGCGCGGGGGCCGGCAATGAGCATTCTCGTCGACCGGCGAAGCCGGGTGCTCTGCCAGGGCTTCACCGGCAAGCAGGGCACGTTCCACTCCGAGCAGGCCATCGCCTACGGCACGAACCTGGTCGGTGGCGTGACCCCGGGGCGGGGCGGCAGCCGTCATCTCGATCGACCGGTGTTCGACACGGTCCACGAAGCGGTGGCAAAGACGCGCGCCAACGTCAGCATGATCTACGTGCCGGCGCCTTATGCCGCGGACGCCATCTTCGAGGCGGCCGATGCCGGGATCCGCCTGATCGTCTGCATCACCGAAGGCATCCCGGTGAACGACATGGTGCGGGTCAATGCGGCACTGCGTGGCGGCAGGTCGAGGCTCGTCGGGCCGAATTGCCCTGGGGTCATCACGCCTGGCGAATGCAAGGTCGGCATCATGCCGGGCTTCATCCACAAGCCGGGTCGCGTCGGCATCATTTCCCGCTCCGGCACGCTCACGTACGAAGCCGTGTTCCAGACGACGATTCTCGGCCTGGGGCAAACGAGTTGCGTGGGCATCGGCGGAGATCCGGTGCGCGGCATGAATTTCATCGACGTGCTGGCGCTCTTCGAGAAAGATGAAAAGACCGCCGGCATCATCATGGTCGGCGAGATCGGCGGCAGCGACGAGGAACACGCGGCGGAGTACATCCGTCGCCACGTCACCAAGCCCGTCGTCGCCTATATCGCAGGCGTTACCGCCCCGGCCGGCAAGCGTATGGGCCATGCCGGCGCCGTGATCGCAGGCGGCAAGGGCACGGCTGCGGACAAGTACGCGGCGCTCGAAGCAGCCGGGGTCGCGACCGTGCGTTCCGCCGCCGAGCTCGGCAGCGCGATGAAAAAGGCGCTTGCTTCGCGGCGGCGCCGCAAGAAAGGCAGAAGGGGACGTTCCCCTTTACGATAAGGGGGAACGTCCCCGTTCTAGGTGAACATGAGCGCCGGGCTTCGCATCGCGCTCGCCCAGATCAATCCGACCGTCGGCGACGTGACGGGCAATGCGGACCGCATCGCGCAACGGCTGACCGAGGCGCGGCAGGCGGGCGCGACACTCATGGCGACGCCCGAGCTCGCGCTCTCCGGCTACCCGCCCGAAGACCTGCTGTTCCATCGCGGGTTCCGCCGGCGCATCGAGGAAGGCCTGGCGCGGCTCGCGCAGGCGGCGCGAGGCATTGATCTCCTGGTCGGCTATCCGGAGTACGCGTCCGGCCAGATCTTCAATGGTGCTGCCTGGCTTCGCGATGGCGCGTGCATCGCGCGCTACCGCAAGCAGAAGCTCCCGAACTACCAGGTGTTCGACGAGGAACGATATTTCACGGCGGGCAGCGAACCGGTGATCGTGGAGATCGGCGGCGTCCGCGTCGCGCCATTGATCTGCGAGGACGTCTGGCACGCCGGACCCCTGGCATCCGCATGCGCCGCGGGGGCCGACATCGGCATCTCGCTC
>CAYPQX010000180.1:0-4606 GCA_964412975.1 uncultured Steroidobacteraceae bacterium | reverse complement strand
GCGTTACGCGCGCGCGGTATTCGTCAAAATCGTATGCGATCGATTCGATGCGGCCGATCGTGACACCCGACATGGACACCGGCGCGCCGGGTTTCAGGCCGCCGATCTGTTCGAAGCTGGCCGTCAGCCGGTAGCCGTCGGCGCCGAACCCGAACTCGCGATTCGTGATCTGCGTGACGAGAAAGAAAAGCGCCGCGAAGCCGAGCAGCACGAACAGCCCGGTTCCCAGTTCAATGGCGCGCGTTTTGCGCATGTCGGACTCCTTAAAGCATGACCGCGGTCAGCATGTAGTCGAGCAGGAGCACGCTGACGGATGAAATCACCACAGTCCGCGTGGTCGCTCTTCCCACGCCTTCCGCTGTCGGCACCGCATGATATCCCTCGAACACGGCAACCAGGCTGCAGGCGACACCGAACACCACGCTCTTCAGCGCGCCTTCCATGACGTCGTCGAACTCCACGGCGCCCCGCATCTGCGACCAGAACTGCCCCGTGTCCACGCCCAAGAGCTGCACGCCCACGAGCTGCGCGCCGTACACCCCGATCATGCTGAAGATAGCGGCCAGCAGCGGCATCGAAATCACGCCGCCCAGGAACCGTGGCATAACGACGCGCCTCACCGGGTCGACCGCCATCATCTCCATCGCCGCGAGCTGATCCGTGGCCCGCATCAGGCCGAGCTCGGAGGCAAGCGCGGTGCCGGCACGCCCGGCGAAGAGTAGAGCCGTGATGACCGGGCCGAGTTCCTTCAGGAGTCCGAGCGCGGTCACCGAGCCGAGCGAGTCCTCGGAACCGAAACGCTGGAGCAGGTCGAAACCCTGGAGGCCGAGCACCATGCCTACGAACAGGCCGGAAAGCATGATGATCACGAGCGAAAGTGCGCCGGCATTGTGCACCTGCTCGACGACCAGGCCGAAGCGCCACAAGGCGCGCGGAGTCTCCCGCGCCAGGCGCGTGGCGAATAGTGCATAGGCGCCGAGCGTCTGAAGCGTCTCGCGGATGCTTTCGAACAGCTCGCGGATCATGGCAGCCGGCATTCAGCGCACCTGCCGGATCTGATCGGCATATTCGGGTGCCGGATAGTGGAATGGAACCGGACCGTCTGGCAGACCGTGCATGAATTGCCGCACGTCTTCCTGGGAACTCTGCGAGACGGCCGCCGGCGGGCCGCTCGCGATGATCTGTCCGCCGGACAGCAGGTGGCAGCAGTCGGCAACTGCGGAGATTTCGCGCACGTCGTGCGACACGACAATGCTCGTCAGGCCGAGCGTGTCATTCAGCCGCCGGATCAGCCGCAGGACGACCCCCATCGAGATGGGATCCAGCCCGACAAAAGGTTCGTCGTAGATGAGGAGATCAGGATCCATCACGATGGCGCGGGCGAGCGCGACGCGGCGCGCCATGCCCCCCGACAACTCGGCCGGCATGAGCCACGCGGCGCCGCGCAGGCCGACCGCCTGGAGCTTCGTCAGGACCACGTGCCGGACGAGCCGTTCCGGCAGCCGCGTGTGCTCCCGGATCGGGAACGCAATATTCTCGTAGACGTCGAGGTCAGTCAGCAGCGCGCCGTTCTGGAACAGCATGCCCATTCGCCGACGCATGCGGTAGATCTCGCGATGGGACAGGTTCGAGACGTCCTGTCCTTCGACTTCAACGAGTCCGCGGTCAGCGCGCAGCTGCCCCGTGATCAGGCGCAGCAGGGACGTCTTTCCGCTGCCGCTCGGGCCCATGACGGCGGTGACCGATCCGCGCGGAAAATCGAGGTCGATTCCGGCAAGGATTGAACGGCCACCCACTCTGTAGTGCAGGTCGCGCACGCGAACGATCGCGCCGGTTCCGCGACGGACTTCGGAATTCACGTCGTCGGCCCGCGACTCGCGGCCCTCAGGCCGCGGCCTGCTCCATGGTGGCCTCGTAGCTGCCGTCGCGCGCGAGCCCATTGAGCTTTGCGCGCCGCAGGAAGACCCGCTGCGCCGCCGCGACATTGCCGGGATTCCCGCGCCACGCGTCGAGCGTGCTTTGCTGCAATGCCCGCCCGTAACTGAACGAGAGCTGCCACGGGAGTTCACGAATGCGGTTCATCAGCGACAGGTGCAGCGTCGCCTCCGCCTCGCTCTGGCCGCCCGAGAGGAACGCGATGCCCGGAACCGCAGCCGGCACGCGCCGGCGCAGGCAGCGCACGGTTGCCTCGGCCACCTGCTGCGGCTTCGCCTGCTTCGGGCATTTCTTGCCCGCGATGACCATGTTCGGTTTCAGGACCATCCCCTCGAGGCGGACCCGATGGCGGAACAGCGCGTCGAATACTGTCTCGAGGGTCGCATCGGTGACTTCCTCACAACGCTCGATCGTGTGATCGCCGTCCATCAGCACTTCGGGTTCCACGATCGGCACGATCGAGGCCTCCTGGCAGAGCGCCGCATAGCGCGCAAGCGCCTCTGCATTCGCTTCGAGCGCGGTGGGCGTCGGGATGGCAGCGCCGATGTCGATGACCGCGCGCCACTTCGAAAAGCGCGCGCCGAGCGCGCGGTATTCCGCCAGGCGTTCTCGCAGCCCGTCGAGTCCCTCCGTCACCGTTTCACCGGGGAAGCCCGCGAGCGCCTTCGCTCCCGCGTCAACCTTGATGCCCGGCAGGATCCCGCGCGAAGCGAGCAAGGCTGGGAACGGCCGGCCGTCGGCCGCCTGCTGGCGGATGGTCTCGTCGTAGAGGATCACGCCCGAGATGTGACGCTCGGCCCCGGGAGCCGTGAACAAGAGCTCGCGGTACGCGCGGCGGGACTCGAATGTGGATTCGAGTGTGATCTTGTCGAATCGTTTCTTGATCGTGCCGGTCGATTCGTCCGCGGCGAGAATACCTTTGCCGGGCGCCACCATCGCGGCGGCATTACTGTCGAGTTCCGTGCTGTCCATGAGATCCCGATCCTCCGAATTTCCGGGCTGCCCGTGCCGGGCGCGAAGGATAACAGAGCCCCCGCCCTCTACCGCCGGACTGCTAATAGTACTAAAATCGTACTGTTTAGTTCCAGCGCTGCGGAGACCCATCCATGCTACGTATCAGCCGCTTGACCGACTACGCGACCGTGATTCTCGCGAGCCTCGGCGACGGCGGGCTCGCGAGCGCCACCGACATCGCGGAGCGGACCCGAATCGGGCTGCCGACGGTCAGCAAGCTCCTGAAGGAACTCCAGCACGCGGGCCTCGTGCGCTCGGTGCGGGGCGCCCACGGCGGATACCAGCTGACTCGGCCGACTGCGCACATCAACGCTGCCGCGATCATCGACGCGGTCGAGGGCCCGGTCGCGCTCACGGAGTGCGCGAGCGGGGCGGGCCAGTGCGGCATCGAGGCGAACTGCCTCGTGGGACACGGATGGCAGCGCATCAGCCACGCCATCCGCCGCGCACTCCACGACGTGAGCCTCGAGGAACTCCTGCGGCGCGACGCGCCGTTCTCAGCGCCCGATTTCACGCGGACCGTGTCTGCCTCCCGGCCGCAGGTTCGCTGACGGGCCGCAACATGTCGACGAAACAACCGGAACTCGAGTCGCTCATCGCGCGGAAGTACCGCCACGGCTTCGTCACGGATATCGCGAGCGATACCGTGCCGCCGGGGCTCGATGAGGACGTCATCCGCGTCATATCAGCGAAGAAGAACGAGCCCGGGTTCATGCTTGACTGGCGGCTCAAGGCCTATCGGCGCTGGATGCGCATGACGGTCCCGACCTGGTCCCATGTCCATTATCCGCCGATCGACTACCAGGCAATTTCCTACTACTCGGCGCCGAAGCAGCGCGGCGACGGACCGAAGTCTCTCGAGGAAGTGGACCCGAAGCTGCTCGAGACTTACGACAAGCTCGGAATCCCGCTGCACGAGCGCGCGCGGCTTGCCGGCGTCGCGGTGGACGCCGTGTTCGACAGCGTCTCGGTTGCGACCACGTTCAAGGAGCGTCTCGCGGAGGCCGGCGTGATTTTCTGCCCGTTCTCCGAAGCCGTGCAGAAACATCCCCAGTTGGTAGAGAAATATCTCGGCACCGTCGTCCCGATTGGCGATAACTTCTACGCGGCACTCAATTCCGCCGTCTTCACCGACGGCTCGTTCGTCTTCGTGCCGAAGGGCGTGCGTTGCCCGATGGAGCTCTCAACCTACTTCCGGATTAACGCCTCAAAGACCGGCCAGTTCGAGCGCACGCTGATCGTTGCCGAGGAAGGCTCGCACGTGAGCTACCTCGAGGGGTGCACTGCACCAATGCGCGACGAGAACCAGCTCCACGCAGCCGTGGTCGAGCTCATCGCCCTGGACGACGCGGAAATAAAGTACTCGACCGTCCAGAACTGGTATCCCGGCGACGAGAACGGCGTCGGCGGCATCTACAACTTCGTCACCAAGCGTGGTGACTGCCGCGGCCGGAACTCGAAGATCTCCTGGACCCAGGTCGAGACCGGCTCGGCGATCACCTGGAAATACCCGAGCTGCATCCTGCGCGGCGACGGGTCGGTCTGCGAGTTCCATTCGGTCGCGCTCGCAAATCACCGCCAGCAGGCGGACACCGGGTACAAGATGATCCTCATGGGTCGCAACAAGAGCTCGACGATCATTTAGAAGGGGATTTCC
>CAYPQX010000179.1:0-10791 GCA_964412975.1 uncultured Steroidobacteraceae bacterium | reverse complement strand
GACGAGATCAACCTGAATGTCGGCTGTCCGAGCGGCCGCGTGCAGCAGGCGACATTCGGTGCCTGCCTGATGGCGCGGCCCCGGCTGGTCGCCGACTGCGTGCGCGCAATGAAAGCGGCGGTCACCGTGCCCGTCACCGTGAAATGCCGGATTGGAATCGACGATCACGACGACTGGGACTTTTTACGAGACTTTGTCGTGGCGATCGACGAGGCGGGCTGTCGCACCGTCATCGTGCACGCGCGGAAGGCGATCCTGAAAGGGCTCTCGCCCAGGGAGAATCGGGAGGTCCCGCCGCTCGACTATCCGCGCGCCTGGCGCGTCAAACAGGAATTTCCGGGGCTGACCGTCATCGTGAACGGCGGCCTGCGCACCGTGCCGCAAGTGACGGAACAGCTCGCGCATGTGGATGGCGTGATGCTGGGACGCGAGGCCTATCACAATCCGTACCTGCTGCCGGCCCTGCATCGGGCAATCCACGAGGACGGCTTTGAAACGCCTGCGGTTGAGTGCATCGTCTCGCGAATGAAGCGTTACGCGGAACGGCAGGTCGCGGCCGGCACGCCGCTTCGTTCGATCACGCGACACATGCTGGGGCTTTTCAACGGGCGTGCCGGCGCGCGTGCCTGGCGGCACGCGCTCTCCGAGGGCGTGAACCGGACGAATCCCTCGCCGGCCCTGATCGAAGACGCACTGCGCGCGGCTAGCAGCTGTCCATGAACCGCCGGAAGCGCTCGGATCCCTTGCCGTCGCGCGGACCGAGCAGGTCGTAGAGCGGCGTCGGATCGAGCCAGGACGGGGCCACGCTCAAGCCGAACGTATCGCGGGCGCTGGAGTGCGGCCAGTCGATGACGCGGCGGACCAGCCCGCCGCGCACCGGCGCATGCAATGCATGACGCGCGACTTCGAGCAGGTAGATGTCCGGGTTCACCTTCGTCGACAGGCAGTGACCGTGCCGGAGGCGTGAGCCAGCGAGCTCGTCCGTCGCGAGTGCGATCCGGCCCGGCGTTCCACGGACGACAAGATGCAGGAGACGGTCGGTCACGCACCAGACGACGCACTGCAGCCGATGGCGGGCACAACACTCCGCGATTCGACGGGCCGCTTTCGCGCGCGAGCCGGCGTCGGGATAAAGCAGTCGACGGCCTTGGGACCGCGCGACGACATGTCGCAGGATCGCGGCAGTCGAGATTTCGACGCTCAGGGCCATGGTCCGCCTCCCTGCGGAGCAGGCGACGAGCATGTCAGCGCCCCGGTTTGGGCGCCCCGTCAGTTTCCTGCCTATAATCCGAATTATGTAATCCGCGGGGGGCTGCGGTAGCCGCATGGGTCAGGAACAGGAACTCGCGATCCTCTTTGCCGACGTCGTCGGAAGCACGCGCCTGTTCGAGCTTTTGGGCGACGTCGCGGCGCGGGACAAGGTTTCCGTCTGCATCGAGATCATGCGCCGCGCGACGGAGCAGTATGGTGGCTCCGTCGTCAAGACCATGGGCGACGAGATCATGGCGACCTTCGTGGACTGCGACGCTGCGATCGACGCCGCGGTCGAGATGCAGTCGGCGATCGCCGGGCACCCGGACCTCGAGGTCGAAGGCCAGCAGATCACCATCCGGATCGGCGGCCATTTCGGTCCGGTCGTTCTGGAGACGCGCGACGTGTTTGGTGCCGCCGTGCACACGGCGAACCGCATGACGAGCCAGGCCAAGGCCGGCCAGATCATCATCACGGACGCCATCCAGCAGCGCGTGTCAGAACAATGGCGCGCGGTGGCCCGCCGGGTGGACGTGGCGGTGCCGCGCGGCCAGCACGACGAGGTCACGATCTTCGAAGTGCTCTGGCAGCACGGGGAAACGACGAGCATGCTGCCGGCGATCCAGACGATCACGGAACTCCAGAAGCAGTTCAGGATCCGGCTCCGGTACCTGGGGAACGAGCTCGTGCTCGATCACCGGGATCGGCCCTACGCGACGCTCGGCCGCGGCCAGGAGAACGATCTCGTCATCAAGGGCAATCTCGTTTCCCGGCTTCACGCCCGGATCGAGGCCGGCAAGAACCGCTTCATGCTCGTGGACCAGAGCACGAACGGCAGTTTTGTTCAGTCTCAAGACGGCGACGACGCCTTCGTGCGCCGCGATGCGATTCCGCTGAAAGGGCAGGGCGTCATTGGACTCGGCCGGGTGCCCGAGCCGCAGTCGTATCATACGGTGGAGTACTTCTGCGAAGACGGTCCCGAGCTTTCGCCCGGCGCCTAGAATCTGGAGGGGACGTTCAGCTTGAGCCGCTCAAGCTGAACGTCCCCTTCAAACTGCGAGGCGCGACTTCAACCGCCCGAGGTCCTCGCCCAATCCCGCCGGAAGGCGCGCGCCGAAGCTTTCGAGGTAACGCCCGATCTCCGCGGCTTCCGCGCGCCAGGCGGCTTGGTCGACGGCGAGCAGTTCTTCGATCGTCGCATCGTCGAGCCCGAGGCCCGAGAAGTCGAGCGCATCGCGGCTGGGTACCGCGCCGATCGCGGTGTCGACCGCCGGCGCACGGCCGCTGCAGCGCTCGATGATCCAGGCGAGCACCCGCAGGTTCTCGCCGAAGCCCGGCCACAGGAAGCGTCCCTGCGCGTCGCGGCGGAACCAGTTGACGTGGAAAATGCCGGGCAACTGCCGCAGGCGACCGGGCATCGACAGCCAGTGCGCCCAGTAGTCCCCGAAGTTGTAACCGCAGAAGGGTTTCATCGCCATGGGGTCGCGGCGCACGATTCCGACATCGCCGGTCGCCGCTGCGGTCGTCTCCGACGCCATGCCCGCGCCCACCAGCACGCCGTGTGACCAGTCGCGAGCCTGATAAACGAGCGGTGCCAGGGTCCGTCTCCGGCCGCCGAAAACGAGGGCCGTGATCGGAACGCCTTGCGGCGCGTCCGCCATCGGCGAGTAGCTCGGGTTCTGCCGGGCCGACACGGTGAAGCGCGAATTCGGGTGCGCGGCGGGCCCACGCGCAGCATCGAAGGGGCGGCCCTGCCAGTCCAGCGCCGGCGTGCCTTCGTCCATGCCTTCCCACCAGGGTTCGTCGTTTGCGGCGAGGCCGACGTTCGTAAAGATGGTGTTGAGCCGGATCATTTCGAAGGCTTGCCGGTTTGTTTTCGCGTTGGTGCCTGGCACGACGCCGAAGTATCCGGCTTCCGGATTGATGGCCCACAGCCGGCCGTCCGGTCCCGGATGCAGCCAGCCGATGTCGTCGCCGACAGTCCAGATCTTCCAGCCCGGCATTGACGCCGGCGGAATCAGCATCGCGAGATTCGTCTTGCCGCAGGCGGAGGGGAACGCGCAGGCGAGGTAGTGGATTTCGCCCGCGGGATTCTCAACGCCGACGAGCATCATGTGCTCGGCGAGCCAGCCCTCGTCGCGGGCCTGCCAGCTCGCGATCCGCAGCGCATGGCATTTCTTGCCGAGGAGCGCATTGCCGCCGTAGCCCGAGCCGTAACTCTGGATCTCGAGCGATTCGGGGAAGTGCATGATGAAGCGACGATCGGGGTCCAGTTCGCCGATCGAGTGCAGTCCCTTGACGAATACGCCGTCGTGAGCGATCCGCGCGAGTGCGTCCGCGCCCATGCGAGTCATCAGCTTCATGTTGGCGGCGACATAGGCACTGTCGGTGATCTCGACGCCGCAGCGCGAGTACGGCGACTCGACCGGTCCCATGCAATAGGGGATCACGTACATCGTGCGGCCGCGCATGCAGCCTTCGAAGAGCGCATCCATACGGCGGCGCGCGTCGGTCGGCGCCAGCCAGTTGTTGTTGGGTCCGGCGTCTTCCTGCTTCTCAGTGCAGACGAAGGTCAGGTGTTCAACTCGGGCGACGTCCGACGGATTGGAGCGGTGCAGATGGCAGCCGGGGAACGATTCCGGATTCAGCTTCATCAAGTCGCCGCTCGCCAGCATGCGCCGGATCAATTCGCGGTATTCGGCCTCGGATCCGTCGCACCAGTGCACCTGGTCGGGCTTCGTGTGTGCGGCAACCTGCATCACCCAGTGCTGCAATGCATCGGGTGCCTGGTCGGGTACGGCCGAGCGGTCGGGTGCTGTGGCCATCGAAGCCTCGCGGGGATCAACCGGGATATTAGCAGGCGACCGCCGGATTGACCGGAATTGCGTGTGTGTGCGCGAAACTCATTGATCTCGAAAAGAATTGCCGGGAGACTGCGGGCCTCCGCCGGCAACAATATATTGGGAGATGCGAATGAGGGTCGCCTTGGCTGCGGCAATGCTGGTGTTGATCGCCACCGCGGTGCCGGCGACGGAATTTTCCACGCCGGCGGCAGAACTCCAGAGGCTCTTCGCGGACGAGCGAGCATTGACGTGGCAGGAAGACCCGCTGTCGGCGACGCTCGACGGGGCCCATGATCACGACGACCGCCTGCCGTCGGTGACGCCGGCCGACCAGGCGCGACGGGTCGCGGCCGACCGCGAATTCCTGCTCCGCCTGCAGGCCATCGACCGTGCTTCCCTGTCGGAGCTCGACCGGGTGAGCTACGACCTCTTCGATTTCATGCTGTCGCAACGTGCCAGGCTCGCGCAGTACCGCGAATGGCGTACGCCGCTCAACAGCGACAGCGGTTTCTACGCGGACATCCTGCAGCTGCACAACACGCATTCGCCACGCACCGTGCGCGACTATGAGAATTACGTCGCGCGCCTCAACGACGTGCCGCGATACTTCCGCGAGAACATCGCGAACATGCGCGAGGGCCTCGAGGACGGTTTCGTGCTGCCGGCCGAGATCGTGCCCGGGATATCCCGCGTGATCGCCGCGGCCCAGTTCGCCTCTCCGGAGTCGACGCCGTTCTGGGCGCCCTTTGCGGATTTTCCGGGGAGCGTGCCCGAGTCCGCGCGTGCGCGACTGGCGGAAGCCGGCCGTGCCGCGATTCGCGAATCGGTGATTCCGGCCTATGCCGGGTTCCAGGCGTTCTTCGAGCAGGAGTACCGGCCGCGCGCACGCGCCAGCATCGCGGCGACTGCCTTGCCGGAGGGTCGCGCCTATTATGCGGACCTCGTGCGCCATTTCACGACGTTGCCGGACGCGACGCCTGAAGCGATCCACGCCATCGGGCTTGCCGAAGTGGGCCGGATCAAGAGCGCCATGGAAGCGATCATTCGCGAGACGGCGTTCAACGGGAGCTTTGCCGAGTTCCTCGCCTTCCTGCGCACCGATCCGCAGTTCTATGCCGCCACTCCGGAACAATTGCTGCGGGAGGCAGCCTGGATCACGCGCGAGATCGATGCGCGCATGCCGGAATTCTTCGGCCGGATTCCACGCGCCCCGTATACGGTCAAGCCGGTGCCGGCGGCGCTCGCGCCCAATTACACGGGCGGTCGGTATAACCCGGGTCCGCTGGGTGCCGCGGGCGAATACTGGGTCAACACCTTTGCACTGAAAAACCGGCCGCTCTACGTATTGCCGGCGCTGACCCTGCATGAAGCGGCTCCCGGCCACCATACGCAAGGCTCACTCGCGCGCGAGCTCGAGAATGCCCCTGCCTTCCGGCGCAATTTCTATCCGCATGCCTTCGGCGAGGGCTGGGGGCTTTATTCAGAATTCATCGGCACGGAGATGGGGATCTACCAGACGCCCTACGAACGATTCGGCCGTCTCACCTACGAAATGTGGCGGGCTTGTCGGCTGGTCGTCGATACCGGAATGCACGCCATGGGATGGTCACGGCAGCGCGCGCTCGACTACATGACCGCAAATACGGCGCTCTCGGAACACGAGATCCGGACCGAGATCGATCGCTACATCGCCTGGCCGGCGCAGGCGCTCGCCTATAAGGTCGGCGAGCTTCGGATCATCGCGCTCCGCCGCCGCGCGGAGAACGAACTCGGTGAACAGTTCGACATCCGCGCATTCCACGACACCGTGCTGGCGCAAGGTGGCGTTACGCTGCCCGTGCTGGAGCAACAGGTCGAGGCCTACATCGCGCGCACGAAATGACGAAGACCGGGGAATTCGGCAGGCTGCTGGGACCGCAAGGGCCACTCGCGCGCGTGATTGAGAACTTCGAATCGCGCCGCGAGCAGCAGCTCATGGCGGACTGGGTCGGCGAAACCCTCGCTGCCCGCGGCATGCTCGCGATCGAGGCGGGCACCGGTACGGGCAAGACCTTCGCCTACCTTGTGCCCGCCCTGCTGTCCGGGCGCCAGGTGATCATTTCGACCGGAACGCGGACCTTGCAGGATCAGCTTTTTCATCGCGACCTGCCGACCGTCGCCCGGGCACTCGGCCGGCCGGCGCGAGTCGCGTTGTTGAAGGGCCGCGCGAACTATCTCTGCCGCCACCGGCTCGATCTCGCCGAGTCGATGCCACAGTTGCCCGGCATGCGGCCGCCCGGCGAGCGCATGATTGCGCGAATCCGGCGCTGGTCGCGGGACACGGCCACAGGCGACCTGTCCGAGGTGATGAGCCTGCGCGACTCGGATCCGGCCAGGGCCGCGGTGACCTCCACGCGCGAGAACTGCCTCGGCACCGCCTGTCCCGACTATTCGCGCTGTCACGTCGTGGCCGCCCGGCGCGAGGCGCAGGCGGCGGACATCGTCGTCGTCAATCATCACCTGCTGCTCGCCGACCTTGCGCTCAAGGACGAGGGATTCGGGGAGTTGCTGCCGGGCACCGAGGCGGTGATCCTCGACGAGGCGCACCAGGTTCCCGAGATCGCGGCACAGTTCTTCGGCCGCGAATTCTCGGCGCGGCAGGCCGCCGCATTCGCGCGCGACGCGCTGGCTGAACTCGCCCGGCTCGGGCTCGCCGGAACCGCGGCGCGGGA
Source organism: uncultured Steroidobacteraceae bacterium (assembly GCA_964412975.1). Classification (GTDB taxonomy): domain Bacteria; phylum Pseudomonadota; class Gammaproteobacteria; order Steroidobacterales; family Steroidobacteraceae; genus SCUD01. The sequence goes on along the minus strand of CAYPQX010000179.1, from coordinate 3,986 downwards.
GCGGCTCACGGCGCTCGAGTCGGCAATTGCCGAAGGCACGGCGGCGATCAGCGCTGTCTCCGTGCGTATCGACTGGGGCGCCTTGCCCGACGCATTCCTCGGAGCGCTCGAACGGGCGAGGGAAACGCTTGGGCAACTCGGGCAGGAACTCTCGGCGGCGGATCCGGAAGATCCGGGCCTTCGTCACGCCATGCGGCGCGCCGCCAAGCTCGCGGAAACGCTCGAGGCGATCGTCGATGCCGGCGAGGATGCCGGCCTTCGCTGGGTGGAGGCGGAAGGCCGGGGCTACACGCTGTCATATACGCCGTTCGAAGTGTCCGCGCGGCTCGGTGAGCTCATGCGTGCTCAGGGCGGCGCCTGGATTTTCACGTCGGCGACGCTCGCAGTGGGCGACGACTTTTCGCATTTCCTCGGCCGCATCGGCGCGCCGGCGGCCGGTACCGTGCGTATCGACAGCCCCTTCGATTTCGAACGCCAGGCCTTGATCTATTTGCCGGAGGGCATGCCGGATCCGGCAAGCCGCGACTACACGGATCGCGTCCTCGCCGCCGCGCTTCCGCTCGTCGAGGCCGCGGGCGGCCGCAGCTTTTTCCTTTTCACCAGTCATCGCGCGCTCGCCGAAGCGGCGCGCAGCCTGGCATCGCGGGCGGATTTCGCGGAGCGCTATCCACTCCTGGTACAGGGTGAGGCGCCGCGCGAGACCTTGCTGCGGCGATTCCGGGAACTCGGCAACGCGGTCCTTCTTGGAACCGCGAGCTTCTGGGAAGGCGTTGACGTCCGCGGACATGCGCTTGCGCTCGTCGTCATCGACAAGCTGCCCTTTGCGGCACCGGAAGACCCGCTCCTCAAGGCGCGCCTCGAGGGCATCCGGCTTCGGGGCGGAAATCCCTTCCAGGAGTTCCAGTTGCCCCAGGCCGTCCTGGCACTCAAGCAGGGATTCGGGCGCCTGATCCGGGACCGCGAGGATTTCGGCGTCGTCGCGCTCTGCGATCCGCGCCTGCGTACGCGAGGCTATGGGAAGTTGTTTCTTGCTGCGCTGCCGCCGGCCACGATTGCGACCGACGTGAACGAAGCAGCGTCATTTATCCGGCGGCGGCTTGCGCAGGCCGGCGTCACCGTGCCCGCGGCCTGCGAGGCATGAAAATTCTCGCGATCGACGCAGCGACGGAAGCCTGCTCGGTGGCGCTCCTGCAGGACGGCGAGGTGCGCGAGCGCTACGAAGTCATCGGGCGCGGCCATGCCGGGCGATTGCTGCCGATGGTGGACGAGCTGTTGCAGGAAGCGCAACTTTCCACGGCCGATCTCGATGCCATCGCCTTCGGGCGTGGTCCGGGCAGCTTCACCGGCCTCCGAATCGCCGCGGGAATTGCGCAGGGGCTCGCGGCGGGAACGCAGCGCCCGGTGCTGCCGGTGAGCAATCTCGCGGCGGTCGCGGCCGGCGCGGCGCGAAGCGCGCAAGTCGATCGGGTGCTCGTCTGCATGGACGCGCGCATGGGCCAGGTGTACTGGGCCGCGTTCGATTGCAGCGGCCCCCAACCGGTTGCCGCCAGCGAAGAGCTTCTTTCGGATCCAGCCCAGGTGACACCGCCGGGCGGCGCCGGCTGGTTCGGTGCGGGCCATGGATTCGCCAATTATCCGGAGCTCGGCGCGCGTCTGGCCCCCCAACTCTCCGGCGTGGACCCGGCAATCCTGCCGCGCGCGGGCGAGATCGCGGGGATCGCTGCACGTGACCTGGCCGAAGGCAAGGCCGTGGGTGCGACCCTTGCGCTGCCGGTCTATCTCCGGAACGACGTCGTGCACAGGCGCTGAGGCGAGGGGTGTCATAATTCTTCAATAATGAACCGGCACGCTCACCGCCTACGTATGGCGGACACACGCATCCTGGTGGTTGAGGACGAGCAGCCGATCCGCGATCTCATCGCATTCGGGCTACGCCGCGCCGGCTGCGATGTCGCACTGGCGGAACACAGCCAGTCGGCGCTCGCAAGCGTCGGCGACCGGCGCCCGGATCTCATCCTCATTGACTGGATGCTCCCGGACATGAGCGGATTGGAGCTTGTCCGGCAGCTGCGCCGTGATGCCAATACGCGCGATATCCCGATCATGATGCTGACAGCCCGTGCCGAGGAGGCCGACAAGGTGGCGGGCCTCGAGAGCGGCGCGGACGACTACATCACGAAGCCGTTTTCGGCTCGCGAGCTGATCGCGCGAATCCAGGCGGTGCTGCGACGCAGCGCCCCAGCAGGCAATGCGGAGCGCGTCGAACTCGAAGGCCTGACGCTGGATCAGGCGGGACATCGGGTCCTCGCCTCCGGCAAGTCCGTCGGCCTTGGTCCGACCGAATATCGGCTGCTTGCTTTCCTGATGACGCATCCCGACCGCGTCTACTCGCGAAGCCAGCTACTGGACCGGGTCTGGGGCGGAAACGTGTACGTCGAGGAGCGCACGGTCGATGTTCATATCCGGCGCCTGCGAAAGTCGCTGGAGCCAGGCGGCTTTGACCGTTTCATCCAGACCGTGCGAGGCTCGGGTTACCGATTCTCGACCCGGCAGGACTGAGCCATGTGGCCGGCCTGGTCATTCGCCTTGATCCGGTTGCTCGCTGCGATCGCCGTTGCGGTCGCATTGGGGCTGGTCTTCGGCCAGATGGGCTACTGGCTGACGGCAGTGCTCGGTGCTGCACTCGCCCTGCAGTTCGCGAACTTGTTCCGGCTTCATCACTGGTTGCGCCACCGGTCATCCGAAGAGCCACCGGATTTCGGCGGGCTCTGGGGCGACGTGGTGGGATTGGTCGGCCGCATCTATCGTCGCAAGCAGTTTCACAAGCGCCGCGTGATTCAGCTCTTCCGCGATTTTCGCCGATTCAGTGCCGCGCTTCCCGACGGAGTCGTGCTGCTGTCCGAACATCGCGAAATTCTATGGTTCAACCGTAATGCGGCTGCGATGCTCGGCCTGCGCCGCAAGGCGGACCTCGGGATCCCGATCGCTAATCTCGTGCGGAACCCGGAATTCGCTGCCTATCTCGAACGCCCGGTGACGGGGGGCGGAGTCGTCATCCGCGTGCGAAGCGGCGAGATCTGGCTGGCGCTCTTTGTGATTCCCGTAGGCGGGCAGTACCTGATGCTTGCACGAGACGTGACCCACGAAGCGCGCCTCGAACAGATGCGCAAGGACTTCGTCGCCAACGCATCGCACGAACTGCGTTCGCCGTTGACCGTGATCTCCGGGTACGTCGATGAACTCGCCGAACCCGGCGCCGTCGGTGCGGAGTGGCGCGAACCGATCGCGGACATGAGCCGCCAGGCGAAGCGCATGCGCGAGATCGTGGACGACCTGCTCGAGCTTTCGCGCATGGAATCGGCTGCGGACGAGGCGCCGATGACCGCGGTCGACGTGCCGGCGCTGCTGGAACGCCTTGTGCGGGAGGCAAGGACCTTGACGCCGGAATCTCCGCGATTCGAGCTCGACTTCGACTATGGCTGTGCCTTGCGTGGCAGCGAGGGTGAGCTCCACTCGATCGCATCCAACCTTATTTCCAATGCGGTCAAGTTCACGCCCGCCGGCGGGACGATCACGCTGCGGTGGGGACGCCAGGATGGCGGCGCGCGGCTCGCGGTCGAGGACACCGGTATTGGAATCGCCCCGGAACACCTGCCTCGTCTGACGGAACGCTTTTACCGCGTCGATCGCGCGCGCGCGCGCGCCAGGGGTGGCTCGGGTCTCGGCCTGTCGATCGTCAAGCACGGGCTGCAGCGGCACGGCGGTCGGCTCGAGATCACGAGCGAGGAAGGCCGGGGCTCGAAGTTCACCGCCCACTTCCCGGCGCGGCGCGTCCTGGTGCGCGAGGCGACTGTAACGAAAGTGTCATAATTCACGACGAAACTCCTGCCCCCAGGTGCCGCGTCCCGGCACGGGTCTCAACGCACCCGGAGTACCGTCAGTGAAAAAGCTCCTGATAGCATGTGGCGTGGGAACACTGCTTGCGT
>CAYPQX010000178.1:0-6055 GCA_964412975.1 uncultured Steroidobacteraceae bacterium | reverse complement strand
GCGCTGGCGCCTGCAATACGCCTGGGACCAGGCGCGTGACGACGGGGAGACCGACCGGCAGCTGCAACTGCAATACCTGTTCGGCATCGGCGCCCACGGCGCGCACAAATACTAGGAGCGGCCCATATGAAATACTTCACTCGCGGCGCCCTGGCGCTGCTGTTACTGGGCCTGGCGCTGCCCTCACAGGCCGCGGTGCGGATCCTTGCCACGACCGCCGACTGGGGCGCGCTGGCGACGGAGCTTGGCGGCGAACGCGTCGATGTCTATGTCGCGACGAGCGCCCTGCAGGACGTGCATCGCGTCGACGCGAAGCCAAGCCTCATCGCGCGTGCGCGCACAGCGGATCTCGTCGTGGCGAACGGCGCCGAGCTCGAGGTCGGCTGGCTGCCCGTGCTCCTGCAGGAGTCGGGCAACGCCCGTATCCGGCGGGGCGCAGCGGGCTACTTCGAGGCGGCCGCCCACGTGCGGTTGATCGAAGTTCCATCGAGCCTCGACCGTTCGCTCGGCGACATCCATCCGCAGGGCAATCCGCATGTGCAGCTCGATCCGCGGAACATCGCCGTCGTTGCAAAAGCGCTGTCCGCCAAGCTGTCCGCGCTGGATCCGGCCGGCGCCGCTTTCTATACCGAGCGTGCCCGCGATTTTGCCGAACGATGGGCAAGCGCGGTGGGCCGCTGGGAGAGCCGCGCAGCACCGCTCAAGGGCGTTCCGGTCGTGATCATGCATCGCGACCAGGCCTACCTGTGCCGGTGGCTTGGAATGAAAGAACTCGCTTCCATCGAGCCAAAGCCCGGCGTTCCACCAAGCGCCGGCTATCTCGGGCAACTCGTGACGCGCCTGGCCGAGACGCCTCCGCGAATGATCCTCCTGAATGCGTACAACGATCCGAAGGCTGGAAAGTGGCTGGCGGAGCGAATCAAGGCGCCGACGGTCGTGCTGCCGTACTCGGTCGGAGGAACGCCCGCCGCGAAGGACCTCTTCGGCCTGTTCGACGACACGATCGATCGCCTGTTGAGTGCTGCGCAATGAGCCTCTTCTCGACGGAAACGAGCATCCTGTGGCCGGCCCTGATCGCGGGCCTCCTGGTCGTCGTCTCGCACGTGCCGCTTGGACAACAGGTCTTTGCGCGCGGCATCGTGTTCATCGATCTTGCGATCGCGCAGGTCGCGGGACTCGGCGTGATCGCGGCCAGCAGCTTCGGCCTGCCGGTGGAAGGCTGGACCGCGCAGGCGGCCGCGGGTGCTGCGGCGCTCGCGGGTGCGATCTTGCTGACCTGGACGGAACGCAAACGGCCGGAGGCCCAGGAGGCACTGATAGGAATCCTGTTCGTGCTGGCATCCGCCGCGCAGATCCTGCTCCTCGCCAACGATCCGCACGGTGGCGAAAACCTGAAGGACCTTTTATCCGGCCAGATACTCTGGGTCTCGGACACCCAGCTGATTCGCACGGCGATCCTGACGGCGATCTTCGCGGTCGTCTGGTTCCTGTGGCGCGAGCGGATAGGGCGGATCGGGTTCTACCTGATGTTTGCGGTCATGGTGACCGCCTCGGTGCAGATGGTCGGCGTGTATCTCGTCTTTACGAGCCTGATCGTACCGGCGGTCGCGACCTATCGGATGGCCGCCAATCGCCAGCTCCTGGCTGGTTACCTGCTGGGAATTGCGAGCTACGTCGTCGGCCTTGCTTTGTCGGTCGTGACGGACTTGCCGTCCAGTTCAGTGATCGTCTGGGCAATGGCGCTGCTCGGTCTTCTGGTCCATCTGGGCGCGGGCCGGCGAAACACCGCGCCGCCGGGCTAGAATGCCGGCCGCCGCCGGCGTAGCTCAGTTGGTAGAGCAGTGGTTTTGTAAACCTCAGGTCGGGGGTTCGACTCCCTCCGCCGGCACCAATTGTCGTGCGCTACGAGCGGCCGGGACGCCCCTCGTTGGCTCAGCCGGAACTTTTTCGCCAACTCGGGGCTTCCCGGCCACTCGCACTGCGCGATGGCCGGCGCGGTCTTCGGCGCGCGCGAGGACCCCGCCGGATCCCGCGCGCGCCAATTACGTCGTGGGGTCGATGCGATGCACGTGCGGATCGCCCGCCCGGATCTCGAACGATGCCGCAACCTGCCTGCCGCTGCGCGGATCCGCGCGCTCGTCGATCGTGACGATATCAGCCTGTAGCCGTTCGCGGCCGAGTTCGCAGCGCACATAGCCGTTGTGCAGGCCGTCGTGGAATTTCGCGCCGGGGTTAAGCGACAACGTGGCGGACTTGTCATAGGTGTTGGTCGCGATTGACGAGGCGACGAGCTCAACGGCGACCGGCCGGCCTGCGGCATTCGCGACTTCATTGACCCAGAAGGAATGAATGTCACCCGTCAGGACGACAGGATTCGTGGTGCGGTGCTTCGCGAGCGAGGCGAACAGGCGTTCGCGTGCGGGCGGATAGCCCGCCCACGCATCGGTGTAATGGCGCGGCGAGTCTGCCGTGCCTTCGGCGATCGTCATCAGCATCACGTTTTGCGCGAGCAGGTTCCAGGCGGCCGCACTCTCTCCGAGAGCGCCGTCCAGCCAGCGCTCCTGTTCGTCGCCGAGCACGGTGCGTGCAGGGTCCGCGAGTGCAGCCTTGCAGCCGGGCTCTTGCGGGTCGACGAGGTTGGCGCCACCCGCGCCGCCGAACAGGATCTTGCGGCCCCTTTCGAAATAGAAGCGCTGCACCGTCGGCAGGTTCGGACACACCTGCACCGAGCGATACTGCCGCGTGTCGAGCACGTAGAAGCGCGCGAGCCGGCCCCAGGCGACGGTGCCATAGATTCGAACGGCCATCTCGGGCGAAAGCCGCGACGGCCGCACCGGCATGTGTTCGAACCAGGCCTGATAGGCTGCCGCGCGACGCGCAGGAAACGCATCGCGCACCGCCGCGCCGCCGCAAAGTTCGTGTTCGCTCGTCAGGCCGACGTAATCGTTGTCGACTTCGTGGTCATCCCAGGTCACGAGCCAGGGGCAAGCCGCGTGCGCGGCCTGCAGGTCCGGATCCGTGCGGTACTGCGAGTAGCGGCGCCGGTAATCGGCGAGGGTGACCGCTTCCAGGGGATCAAACAGGCGCACGCGCCGGTCGCCCCAGGCATCCTCATAGATGTAGTCCCCGAGCATCAGGATCAGGTCGGGGCGGTCCTCGGCCATGTAGCGGTAGGCTGAAAAGAAACCCTGTTCGTAATGCGCGCAGGAGGCGAACGCAAACCTGAGCGCCGCCGGCTCCACGTCCGGCGCGGGGCAGGTCAGCGCGCGGCCTGCGGCGGATTCATAGCGCCCGATCCTGAAGCGGTAGAAATATTCGCGGCCGGACCGGAGACCGTCGACCACGACGTGCACGGCATGTGCGAGGTGCGGCCGCGCCCAGGCGACGCCTTCTCTGGCGATGCGCGCGAATCCCGGATCCTCGGCGACCTCCCACGCGACCTCGAATATCGTCTGGCCAAGATAGGTTGTGTCGAAAGGCTCCGGCGCGAGCCGCGTCCAGATCACGAATCCATCGGAGGACGGATCGCCCGACGCGACGCCGAGCTGGAATGGCGGGGAGGCGAAACGGACTTGCGATGCCGCGTTGCCGAACGGGGACAGTGCCAGCGCACCGATGGCCGCCGCCAGGCGGTTGAACTCACGGCGGGAAATCCTTCGGCTCATCGCCAGTCCCCCGGTTCCTAGATACCTGCGCCGTGCTCGAATCCGCCTTGCTGTGGTGCCGCCTGCGCAATCCGTGAGTTGGGCGGCACGCTGTGCGTGAGCCAGACGTTGCCGCCGATGATGCTGCCGCGGCCGACCGTGATGCGGCCGAGCACGGTCGCGCTCGCGTAGATCGTGACGTCGTCTTCGACGATCGGATGCCGCGGCAGGCCCTTCACGAGTCGGCCGGTGGTGCCGTCCACGGGGAAACTCTTCGCCCCGAGCGTCACGCCCTGGTAGAGCGTCACGCGGTTGCCGACCACCGCGGTCTCGCCGATCACGACGCCGGTGCCATGGTCGATGAAGAACTCGCGACCGATGCTCGCGCCCGGGTGGATGTCGATGCCGGTGCGATGGTGCGCATTCTCCGCGATCAGGCGCGGCAAGAGCGGCACCTCGAGGTGGTAGAGGATGTTCGCGATGCGGTGACGCGCCACGGCGAAGATGCCGGGAAACGCATAAAGCGCTTCGATCGGGTGGCGGCAGGAAGGATCGCCGCGCCAGGCCGCGCGCGCGTCCTCGAAGACACGCTCGCGCAGTCGAGGCAGCTCCGCGAGCAGCTTGCGCACCAGCTGCTGCGCCACCGCATCCAGCCCCCCGGTGTCGTAAACAGATTCTTCCCCGAGTCGCGCCGGGAACTCGAGTGCGAGGCGGGTCTGTGCTGCGAGCACGGACTCGATTTCGTCGAGCTCGCGTTCGATGCGCCGCTCCGGAGTTTCGTTTACGAGCGTGGTTGACAGCGTTTCCGCAATCAGCAGCCGGTGCAGGCGGTCGATGGACGAAAGTACGGCCGTGCGGTCGGGCCAGTTGCCCATTCGCAGCGCCTGAAACTCCGCTGCGTCGCCCGGCGCCGTCAAGGCCCTGGCGAGCGCGGCGTGATCGCTGCCCGCGGACTGCTCAGGCAAGTGGGACGATGCGCGGCGCACTGACAGGAGCCTCCTCATAGAGCCAGGTCGATAGATAACGCTCGCCGAAGCTCGGGATCACGACGACGATCAACTTCTCCTTGTTCTCCGCGCGCGCGGCGACCTGGAGTCCCGCGTAAAGCGCGGCGCCCGAGCTGATGCCGACGAGGATGCCTTCCTCGCGCCCGAGCATGCGCGCGTACTCGCCCGCCTGCTCGTTCGTGACCTGGATGATCTCGTCGATGATCTTGGTATTCAGGATATCCGGGATGAAGCCCGCGCCGATTCCCGCGATCTTGTGCGGACCCGGCTCACCGCCGGAGAGCACGGGGCTCGCCGCCGGTTCGACCGCGACCGCGCGAAAATCGGGCTTGCGCTTCTTGATGACCTCGCTGACTCCGGTGATCGTGCCGCCGGTGCCGATGCCGGAGATCAGGAAGTCCACGGCGCCGTCCGTGTCCTCCCAGATTTCCTCGGCCGTCGTACGGCGATGGATCTCGGGATTCGCGGGATTGCTGAACTGGCCGACGAGCAGGAATCGGTCCGGGTCGCTTGCGACGATTTCATTGGCGCGAGCCATTGCGCCCTTCATGCCCTTGGCGCCCTCGGTCAGCACGAGTTCGGCGCCGAAGGCGGTCAGCATGCGCCTGCGCTCCATGCTCATCGTGTCCGGCATCGTGAGCACGAGACGGTAGCCCTTCGCCGCGGCGACGAAGGCGAGGCCGATGCCGGTATTGCCGCTCGTCGGCTCGACGAGGACCGTGTTCGGCTTGATGCGGCCCTGCTTCTCGAGCGCCTCGATCATGCTGACACCGATGCGATCCTTGACGCTCGCACAGGGATTGAAGAACTCGAGTTTCAGCACGATCTTGCCCGGCAGTTCGCGGCCGATCTTGTTGAGCCGCACGAGGGGCGTGCGGCCGATGGTCTGGAGGATGCTGTCGTAAATCTTTGCCATGCTGTGCCATCGCCCCGTGTCGTGAAAAAGGGAAGGGTCCCCGTCCCCCGCGGGACCGGGAACCCTGCCCGACATGGAAATCGAGTCTCGCCGGCGCTTCAGCGCGCCGCGTAGCACTCCATTTTAAGGCCAGTGCCGCCCCGCGAAACATGGGCGACGATTGCCTTGCGCCGATGAATCTTGGTGACGGCCCCGAGATTGATCGCGAACGCCAGTTCGACGATGGAGCCTTTCGCGAGGCCCAGGTTCCGCGTTTCGACGAAAACGCCGTTCGCGCTCAGGTTATGGGCTTTACAAAGCGAACCGCGACGCCCCGGTGCCACCACATAAACCGTGGCGCGGGCGCGATGCCGACTGTGCAGACGGCGCTCCATACCCCTGATCCCCGCGTTTTTCTAGGCGTGCAAAGCTCTGTTCCGGTTCAGTATGCCGACGGTCGAGGGACCTGAAAAGCTCGGCCCGACAACCGGTTTTTTGCGGTGCGGTAA
>CAYPQX010000177.1:0-41727 GCA_964412975.1 uncultured Steroidobacteraceae bacterium | reverse complement strand
ACCAGCGCGCGGCCTCGACGATCTCGAGCGGATAGGTCGAGGCCATCAGCATCTGCGACACCACCGGGTCCGGATAAAGCGCCATCGGCGCCACGATTTGTTCGAGCTGTTCCGTGGTGAAGACCGATGCGGCTGCCGGCGCCTGAGCCGTGGCGAATGGCGCGAACGCCCATGCCAGTGACGCCATTCCGAGGATCCACCGCTGCGTGTGTGCCCTCATGGAATCTCTCCAAAGCGCTGCACCAGGTGCGGCACTAATTGCAGATGCGAGTCCAGTGGAAACACGGCCCAAACTCCCTCAGGTCGAAAGGGGGTACTGGGTCGGTGGATAGTGGGACGACCGCGACTTAGAACGCGAAGTTAAAGAAGACCTGCGGACCCGCATAGGTCCAGTCCATGGAGCCGGTGAACCGTTCCTTTTCCACGTCCACGTCGATCGTGAAGGAGTCATACCCAAGGCCAATGCCGATGTACTTCTTCGGCTGCCAGATGAATGCTGCGCGATAGTTGATGATGCTCCCGTCAAAATCGTCGAAGGACAACGCGAAGTACTGGGCGTGCCCGTCGAGATAGAAATTGTTGCCGCCCATGCGCAACATGCCGTGCAGGCCGATTACCGGCAGCGGCGCATCGATTGAGGCCGTTCCGCCGAGACTCGCCGCGCCACCGGTGCCGTCCGCCGTAAGAGAGGCTTCCAATTTGGTGTAGTGCAGGCCGATGCTGCCGGCCAGCTCATAATCTTCCGCGCGCATGAATGCATATTCATAGGCCGCTTCGATGATCTCGAAACTGGTCCTGGCCGTGACTTCCGCATTGACGGGGAACAAGTCGTCCTGCCAATTGATTTCCTCTTCGATGGTCTCGGTCCGGTTACGCGAGTAGTCCGTGTACATGAACCGCAGGTGATGGCGCTCATTGATGCGCCAGATGCCATCGAGGCGAAAGCGCGTCACATCCTTGTCGCCGAATGTGTTGTCCCAGTCGACGTTGGACCCTTCGGTCGTCTCCCCGTCCACGCGGATCTTGAGATCGGAGTTGTTCAGGAAGGTGCCCAGAGAAATCTGGCCCCGCTCCTGGATCAGGTTGACTTCCTGTGCCTGCGCCGAAGGCATGCCTGCCCACATCAGCGATGCGGCGGATACGGCCAAGATCAGGTGGCGCTTGCTATCGCAAGCACTCTGGATGGTGTGACTCATCGTTGATTCCCTTAAACCCCGGCCTTTGCCGATTGCCATCGCGACCGAGTCGCGCGTTTCGTTGATAAGAATAGACTTCCACTTGTTGGCGTCCATACGAATTCCCCGCAAGTCGGGCTGCAATACAGGGTCGGCTAAATTCTTATTCAGGCACAGCCCGCCGATCCCGGCCCGAACCCGGATGCAAATCCGGCAACAAGTCGGCGGCGATTCTAGCATCTATGCCGGGGAAGGCTGAAGGAGCCCACATTTGAGGCGGTTTGTCTGCCCCGAAGCCCATTCGGGCAGGCCACGAGAGCAGTCGAAAAGAAGGCCCCTTGCGGGGCCTGCGTCGAAAACGACCAGTGATGGCTACTCAACCGTCATTATTGGACCGGCAGGAGGTAGTGGTCACTGACCCACGTGGCCACCTGCTCGCCCTGCTTGCGTGCCGCGGTGTCCGCGAAGCGGAAGTGGATGCCAAGGTAAACACGGGCACTTACGCAACTCGCGGCGGCAGCCGAGAAACGGCTGAAGGTTCGCGTCTTCTTGACAGCGAGCGGCGCATTGCTCGTGACGTCGAAGGCTATGTTGTTCCTTCCGAAGAAAAGTTCGAGCGACTTGGTCATGGCGCCGGTGATGTTGTTCGCGCCCGACGTGTAATCCGGATAGGGCGGATTCGCAATCAGGGACTGCCACGCGGGATCACCGGCCGTATTCGGGTTTCCGTCGTTCTCTCCTTCCTGAATGGCCGTAATTGGACGCCAGAAGTTAAAGAAACTCTTGCTGTCCCAGGCGGTGATGAGCGCATCCGCCGCCGCAATATTGGCAAGCGCAAAGAGCCGGGCGCGATCGCCAATTTTCGGAACACGCTTGAGCACGATTGCCCGCATGGCCCGGTTCCACTGCACAGAAAAGTTTTCGGACCAGAAGTGGCCGATATCCGTTTGCTCCGGAGTGCGGGTGCTGCCGGTCAATGCACCCTTGGCCTTGACCTCGTTATAGTCCCTTGTGTATTGGGCGCTCGTCACCGCTGGCGGCGGCAGCGCGCGGAACCGCGCCGGACCCGTCAACGTGAGGGGGTCCATGGCACCTAGCGGCACGAACGCCATCGCCGCAAAACCTGGCGGTGTCGGACGCCATTCCCCGATACCCGTACCGCCGATGAACGGCGCCAAAGGCGGGTTGGGGTCCGGACGCTGCAGCGGCACGTACAGGGCAGCGATGGCCTCGCCAACGGCCACTCCCGGGTCGCCGGTCAGGCCTTTGTTGGCCAGGTAGGTGCCGTAGGTTGCGTCGAGCGTCGCGGCCTGCGAAGGATAGAAGCCCACCAGGACGCCATGCGCCGCAGCGACGGCTGCCGCCACTTTCGAGCCCCTGGGTGAACCGGGTCTAACTGCTGTGTAATACGGCTCGAACCGTTTCTCGTAGGACTGTATCGCATCATGTACGGCCGCCTGGACAAGTCCCAGATCGGGTTGGCCGATCGGGCCGGGGCGGCCAGCGGCGACCGCTGCCGCGGCGATTTCATTCCAGTCGGTTACGGCATCCGCGGCAACCGGCCCGGCCAGCAGGCCAAGGACGACCACGGACGCCAAGTGATGAAGCTTCATTATCGTTCCCCCTCATTTATTGCGGTGCATTAGCCCGCTGCATTTGGCAGAACAGCGGGTGCCAGGCGACCGGGAACAGTCTCTCCAATCCGGTATCCGCGTCCTGATGAAAGCCTGATATCGTGCCGACATTGTCCTGACATAGACCTGACCAGCATTTCGCCAGCCACTCGGTCTGCGGGGACCCGATGAATGGCTTTCAGCTCAACGCGCTGCGGATCGATCCGCTGACGGGCGAAGTCGCCGGGCCCGGCGGGCGCGAAAAGCTGGATCCCAAGGTGATGGGCGTGCTCGTGCTCATGGCGCAGCACGCGGGTCAGGTCGTCTCGCGCCAGCAGCTGCTGGCTCAACTCTGGCCGGACACGGTCGTCACCGACGATGCGCTGTCGCGATGCTTTTCTGAGCTTCGCCGCCAGCTCAGCCATGCGGGCGGCGACGAGCGCTACCGGGCGCTCCTCGAGGCCCTGCCGAAACGCGGCTATCGGCTGAACGGGAAAGTCGCATTTCACCCACCGAGACGGCGAATGCTGGCGATCGTCATCGCCGCGGCGGTCCTCATCGCCGCCATCGTCGCCCTGCTGCTGGCGCAATCGCCGGACGTGCCCGAGGCTTCGCCGCAAGCGGCAACGGCGAATTCGATCGCGGTCCTGCCCTTCCTCGACATGAGCGCCGAGAAAGATCAGGCGTTTCTCGCTGACGGCGTCACCGAGGAGATTCTCAACCGGCTCTCGCAATCGGAGAACCTTCGCGTCATTTCGCGCACTTCCTCTTTCTCATTCAGGGACGAGACGCTCGACGTTCCCCAGATCGCGAAAAGGCTCAACGTCGCCTATTTGCTGGAAGGCAGCGTCCGCAAGTCCAGCGATCGCATCCGCATCACGGCCCAGCTCATCGATGTGTCGACGAACGCCCACGTCTGGTCGGAAACCTACGACCGCGGAGTCGACAACCTGTTCGCGACCGAGGATGAAATCGCCTCGTCGGTCGCGACCGCGCTCCACGCCAAGCTCACCGACGGCAGGCCACGCGGCCGGATCCCGGAAAGCGTCGACGCCTATGAGCGCTTTCTCCAGGGCCAGTACTTCTACAATCGTCGCGCGCCTGGCGACATCGATCTTGCAGTCAAGTACTACAAAGAAGCCGTCGCGATCGATCCCCAGTACGCCAGGGCATATGCGGCCCTTGCCGGGGCGTACTCGCTGCTTGCTTCGGAAGTCGATCGCCCGGAAGTGCCATTCAGAAAGTTACAAGGCGAGGCGGCGCGCAAAGCAGTCGAGCTCGACCCAAGCCTTGCTGTCGCTCATGCACGACTGAGCCAGTACTACTACCACATCGGAGAGCGTGCCAAGGGCACTGAGCACAACCGCGCCGCGGTGACACTTGACCCCGATGATCGCCTGATATTGGGCTTTTCCGGCGATGAAGCCATTCGGCGCGGAGATATCGACAAGGCTGTCTCGATCTGGCGTCGGGTCGTCGCAAAGGACCCGCTCTCTCCAACAAGTCGGGGAAACCTGGCCGCCATGCTGCTCGCCAACGGACAACTCGATGAGGCGCTGACGGAGAATCGCAAAGTATTTGAGCTGCGTCCGGACGCCGGGCCGAAAGACAAAATCGACGCGGTGAGGATTCTCATGCTGCTGGGGCGGTACGACGAGGCTCAATCAGCCGTTGCGCAACTGCCCAAAGGCAAGCATCAGGACTACGGTCTGGCACTGCTACACCGGGTGTCGGCTCGACGTGCCGAGGCGAACGCCGCGCTAAAACGCCTGGAGGCGGAAGACGGCGACTTCGGGACAGTGTTTTGCGTGGCCGAAGTCTACGCATTTCGTGGACTGCATGACGAGGCATTCGCGCGGCTCACCACAACACAAAAGACCCTCGAAGCTGCCAAAGGCACGCAGCCCTATTCACCTTGGTACTTTCAGAGGGAATTGCGCCTTTCGCCGTTCCTGAAACCGCTGCACAACGACCCGCGCTGGTTCGCCCTGGTGGAAAGGCCTGACTGACCTACGCTCCTGTCAGGGAATCAGGATCAGGCTGCCGGTCGTGCGTCGCGATTCGAGATCACGATGCGCCTGGGCGGCATCCGCAAGCGGATAAGTCCGTCCGATCCGGACTTTAACTCCGCCGCTGCCGACGACGTCGAACAGTTCACGCACGCCGCGGGCAAGATCCGAAGCCTTCGCAATGTAGTGGAAGAGGGTCGGGCGGGTCAGGTAGAGCGATCCACGCCGCGTCAGTTCGAGCGGCGAGATTGGCGGCACGGCGCCCGAGGCATTGCCGTAGCTGACCATCAATCCAAGCGGCGCCAGGCAATCGAGCGAAGCCGTGAACGTGTCCTTTCCGACCCCGTCATACACGACCGGCACACCCTTCTTCTTCGTGATGGCCCGCACCCGCTCGACGATGTTCTCGCGCGAGCTCACGATCACCTCCATCGCGCCGTGCTCGCGCACGAGTGCCGCCTTCTCGTCGCTGCCGACGACCGCGATCACTTTCGCCCCGAGCGCCGCCGCCCACTGCAGCGCAATCAGGCCGACGCCGCCCGCCGCCGCGTGCAGCAGCACGAACTCATTGCGGCGCACGCGATGGCAGCGGCGGAGCAGAAACCAGGCGGTGAGGCCCTTCAGCGTCAACGCCGCGGCTTCCCGGTCGGAGATGGAATCCGCGACCCTGACGATGCGCGCCGCATCCATGACACGCTCCTCGGCATAGGCGCCCGAGGTCTCGCTCGCATAGGCCACGCGGTCGCCCGGCTTGTAAGCCGTGACGCGCGGGCCCGCTTCCACGACAACCCCGGCGGCCTCCCGCCCAAGTCCGCCCGGCAATGTCATTGGATAAAGACCCGAGCGGTTATAGGTATCGATGAAGTTGACGCCGACCGCCGTCTGCCGGATGCGGACCTGGTATGCCCCGACCGGACCCGGATCGGACGGCTCGAGGCGCATCACTTCCGGACCGCCGTGTTCGTGAATGCGGATGGAATGCGGCATGTTGGTACTATTCACGAATATTCACGGAGGCTCAAATGAGGTCGTATTCGGGATCGCTCGCCGCGGTCGTGACGTCGGTGCTTGCCGCCTGCTCCGCAACGACGGGTGCGGCGGCCGGCCCGGAGGATATTCCATTCGTTCCGGGCCAGGGCTCGACTGAGAAGCTGACCGACACGGAGCGTGATATCGCAAGGCTCGCGATCGATGCGCTCGCCGCGGATCTTCAGGTCGCCAAGGACCGGATCCTCGTCGATACCATTCGGGCCGTCGACTGGCCTGATAGCAGCGTGGGTTGTCCGCAGCCCGGGCGAGCTTACCTCCAGGTCATCACACCGGGGCACAAGATCACGCTGCGCGCCAGCGACCGTATCTACGTCGTGCACGAGGCCAAGGGACAGGCCTTCGTCTGCCACAAGACCAAGGCGTCAGGTGCCGTGACACCCGAACTCGAACTGGCGTTCGGCCACCAGATGATGGCCGCCCAAAAAGATCTCGCAAAGCGGCTCGGTGTGTCGATTGGAGACGTTCGCCCGATCTCCGGCAAGCAGCAGACCTGGGACGACGCGTCCCTCGGTTGCCCAGAAGAAGGCGTGGTCTATCCGCCGGGCAAGGTCGACGGCTGGCTTCTGACGCTCAGGCATGGCCAGCGCGACTACACGTATCACACCGACATGATTCGCACGGTTCCCTGCCCGGTGATCGCGAACGAGTAGGAAGCGCCTTGAAAAGAAAAAGGCCGTCCGGCAGAAAACCGGACGGCCCTTGAACTCATTTCAGTCCAATTAACTTACGGGCCGCAGTCCACCAAGTCGCAGTAATTGAAGCCCGCGTCGTTTGTGATGTTGATGGTGGTCAGACCGATCGGGCCGCTGTCGTCGCTGTGCGAAACTGCGCCGACTTGCTTGAAGCCCGGACCGGCGTTCAGGCCCGCCCAGCTCACATCCACCGTGCCTGTCGCACCAAGAGTCGCGCTGCCCGGCGCGGTGACGATCATGTTGCCCTCATCTCCGGCTGCGCCCGGAAGGGCCCAGTCGAACGCCACGACACTCGCCGGCGCGCCACCTTCGGTCTGGAAGGCATGCAGTATCCAGACGTAAAAGTCACCAGGCGCGGTCTCCGGGAAGTTGACCCCTACCGTTTCCTCCGAAGTCGCACCGGCACTCAGGTCAACCAGCGGGCACGGCAACGACGGGTCGGCTGGGCAGAAGAACAGGTACGAGTCGAAGTCGTGGTTTCCATCCGCGTAGTCGTCGAACAACGAGAACTGGATGTAGGCGGTTCCCGGTGCGATTTCGTACCCGAATCCGACTTCACCCTCGCCGCCGCCGAAGTCGAAGGTGTTGTCCGGGTCGTCCGGAATCCCGTCAAGCAGGAATGGGAAACCATCGACCAGCCCGTGCACCCCGGCGCTGTACGCACCCGAGTAGCCAAACGTAACGTCGAAGGACGTCGAGCCGCTGGCGCCTTCGCCGGTGATGGCCTCCGGCGCGACCAGGGTTTGCGCACGCACCGCGAGCGGGCTGCGCACGACGTGGCCCTTGCCCGCTCCCTTGCCGTCCCGCCAGACGATCTGGCCGAAGCGCCATTCTCCCGCCGGAGCACGGACGTTGGTGACTGTCACCTCGTAGTACTGCGACTCGCCCGGACCGAGCGTTAACATGTTCGGCTCGACCTTGACCCTGAATCCGGGCGGAGCCTTGAAGCCCACCTTATAGGTGGCTTTCTTCTTGCCGACATTGGTCACCGTACGACCAATGGTCTTGCTACCCACGATCTCGCTGATGCCGATGGACGGCAGGTTGAGGTCGGCCGCATCCAGCGAGAATCCGAGGCCCGCCAGCACGTCGCAATCGTCAGGTGCCAGCAGCGGCGATACCGTGCCGCAGCTCGCCGCAAGGTAGTCGAGGAAGCCGGCGTCGTAGGTCAGGCCTGGATTGATGGCCCGGTTTGCTTCGATGTGACCCGAGCCGAGATCAAACGGATCGGCCGGCGTAACGCCGTCCTCCTTGACGATGTCCCGTCTGCCCGCGGTCGTCATGATCGCCGATTTGATCTGTGCCGGCGTCCAGTCCGGGTACGCCTGTATCAGCAGGGCGGCAATGCCCGCGACGTGCGGCGTCGACATCGAAGTACCCTGGAGATACTGATAGAAGTCGCCGCCCAGGCCGGTGTTCGGCTCGGGGGTGTGGCCCGCCAGGATCTGCACGCCCGGCGCAGTGACGTCCGGCTTGATCCAGTCGGGTTCGGTCGCGTATGGGCCACGCGATGAAAAATCGGCCATGACCTGTCCGGTCATCGCTTCCCGTATGAAGACCTCACCCGACAGCGTCGCGTTGACCGTCGAGCCACCCGTCAGTGCCGCAAGAATTGCGGCGCCAGGGGCATTGTCGATCATGACCCCCGGTATCGGAAACGTCAGGTCGCCGCCCATAACTGCCTTTGGATTCTCCGAGCCGTCCGCCAGGAGGTTCGTGAACACGATCACCGCGTCCGCACCTGCCGCGACGGCATTCGTGAGCTTGACGTCGAAGGTGCAGACGCCGCGCTGAATCAGCACGATGGTGCCGACCGCGGCGATCGGCGTGCAGGCGTCGATCGGGTTAGCGGCCACCACGTCGTCGGTAATGGGACCGGTGACTGACAGCGGCGTGGTTGTCGCGCCTTCCAGTGACGCGTAGTTGCCTGCCACGGACTCCGGTGAATTGATGCGCGCCGCATTGACGAACGCCATCCCCCTGTGTGTGGACGCCGCGACCGTCGTGACCCACGGCTCGCCCGCATTTGTCGATGACGGACCGGGACCTTCGTTGCCGGCCGATCGCGCCACGAACACGCCCGCGTCGGCCGCAAACAGGAACGCGATGTCCTGTGGGTCGTTAAAGGCGGCGGCCGTTCCGACCGAGAAGCTCAGCAGGTCGACGCCATCCTGCACCGCGGCGTCGGTGGCGGCGGCGCTGTCCGAGAAGAAGCAGCCGGCACCGATGTCACCGCCCAAATCCTCCCAGCAGGGCTTGTAAATCGCGATATGAGCTTTGGGCGCCATGCCGCTGACGTTCGCCAGAGGCACACCGTTTAAGGAGGCTCGAACCTTTCGTCCCGCCGCTGTTGTCGCCGTATGTGTGCCATGTCCATCGGAATCACGCGCGGACAGGAACTCGGTGGGTTCCATCGGACCCGCAGCCAGGAAGCCGGCATTGAAATAGCGCGCGCCAATCAGCTTATTGTTGCAGTCATCGGCCGTCCAGGCCTCGCCGGGCTGGCAAATTCCGCTCCAGTGCGCGGGCGGCGGCGGCATGCCCGTGTCGTCAAAGCTCGGGTGCTCCTGTACCGCGCCCGAGTCCATCATGCCGATGATCACGCCCTCGCCGCGCAGGCCGCGCTTCTTCCCCAGCCCCTTGTCCGGATTGGCCAGGCCCAGGTAATAGGGGGTGATATTGGTCTCGAGCTTGAGCTTGCGGTCCTCCCAGACCCTGAGCACGGACTTGTCCTTGCGAAGCTTGGCGACCTGAGTCGCGGTCAGGCGCGCCGCAAAGCCGTTGAACGCGTGACGGTAGCTGTAGATCTTGCCGCTTGCAGCGCCAACCCTGGCGAGCACGGCGTCCTGCTGCGCGCCGAGGTGCTCGGCATACATTTGCGCCTGGCTCGTGCGGGAGTTGTAGCGTTCGCCGGCTGCCGGCGCGGACTTTGCGAAGCCCGCGACACCCCCTTCGAAGGCGATGGCGGGTTTGGCGGCCATCTGGACCACGTAGACATTCGACGATCGCTCCGCGACCTCCATACCCGCAGCGATGCGCTGCATGAGCGCCTTGTCCACGGCCTGTGGCTTGCGCATGTTCTGTGCGGCAGCTGGTCCACCGGAAACCACGGTTGCCGCAATGGCGGCCAAGACGACGAGCACTGAACGCATTGTCCCTACTCCCCTTGATCTCTGATCCATCGGTTGCGCCCGAGTCTTGCAGGGCGAGTACCGTGGGAATCCGGAAAACAGCGAAAATCGCCATGAAACAGTGCGTCCACGCTCGCTCGCGAGCGTCGGAAATGGCGCTGAAAGTTTTGCTTCTACTGTGGTCGAGAATCCCCGCGTGAATGTATACGAGAGATTCGGAGCGTTTACAACCTTAAGTCACATGCATTAAGTCTAATCGGTTGTTTTTGCAGTGCGATTCCGTTTGCGCGGATCTGCCAACTTTGCGACAGACCCTTCGCGGTGGCTCGATATCGTGCACACATGGACGCACTGCGGAATGCGGGGCCAAGCAAGATGAGCTGCTCGCGCGGCTATGGCCGAACGGGGTCGTGACCGAAGATGCAGTGACCCGCTGTTTCTACGTGCTGCGCAGGCAGTTCAGTAGGCGGGCGGCGATCGCGGTTGCAATCTGTGCCGCAGTCGTACTCTTCGTGATCGCAGGTGTGAGCTCTGGCTAAAGCGGATTCGCCGCGAACGCAAGCTCCGCGACCGGCTTACCGCCGATCAGGTGCTCCTGGATGATCCGCTCAATATTTTCGGGCGTCGCATGCCGGTACCACGTGCCTTCCGGGTAAACGAGCATGATCGGCCCGTCGCGGCAGATGCGCAGGCAGTCCGCTCGCGTGCGAAGCACGCCGCCCTCGACGTCGGCAAGGCCGACCTCTCGCAGCCGCCGCTTCAGGTAATTCCAGGACGCGGCGCCAACTTCCTTCGGCGCGCAGTCGCCATGGGTACAGAAGAAAACATGCCGTCGCGCGCCGCTGAGCGCGATCTTCTTGACCGCCGCTTCGATCGTCGCTGTTTTCGGGTTCTCGACCGGCTCGGTCAAAGCGCCGCCTCGTCCATCTCGCTGGTGCGAATCCGGACCACGCGCTCGATCGACGTGACAAAAATCTTGCCGTCACCGACCTTGCCGGTCTTCGCCGCGCCGATGATCGCCTCGGTCACCTGCTCGACGAGATCGTCGCGCACCGCGACCTCGATCCGCGTCTTCGGCACAAAGTCGACGACGTACTCCGCGCCGCGGTAGAGCTCCGTGTGGCCGCGTTGGCGGCCGAAGCCCTTCACTTCCGTGACGGTCATGCCGGAGATGCCGATCTCCGAGAGCGCCGCGCGGACGTCGTCGAGCTTGAAAGGCTTGATGATGGCGGTGACGAGTTTCATCGGGGCTCCCGCGGCTTGCGATCCACACTCGGGTCTGAATGCAGATTCTACGGATTTGCCGCAAATAAGTGGCGGGTGGCGGCGCATTCCAGTGGCTAGCTTGGCAGGGCCCGGCGGGATGCCGGCTGCACCGGAGACCAGGCAATGGAACTGCCGCTCGCAAAGCGCCGGCACGGCGTCATTTTCGGCCTATTCCTTTTGATGACTGCGCTGAAGGCGGAGGCTGGCGTCGGACGGACGCCGGGCTTCGCCTCGGTCTCCCAGGATGGCGAAGCGGAGTACACGATCCCGATCGTGCTGCCCCCGGGTACGAACGGCATGACGCCGGTCCTCTCGCTCGAGTACCGCCACCGGGCGCAGGGCGGCCTGCTCGGCATCGGCTGGTCGATCGGCGGCCTGTCGCAAATTTCGCGCTGCGCCCGCACGATCGCGCAGGACGCTGTCGCCGCGCTACCCAACATGACAGGCGCCGACCGGTTCTGCCTCGACGGTCAACGCCTTGTCGTTTCCAGTCACGCTGTTTACGAAACCCCGGGCGCCGAGTATCGGACCGAGATCGAGTCCTACGCCCGGATCCGCTCATACCCGGCCGCGACCAATGGCCCGGACTACTTCGTGGTCGAGGCCGCCGACGGCCGGATCTACGAGTACGGCGCCACGCCGGATTCGCGCATCGACGGAAGAACAAGCGCGACTTCGACCGGCGCACGCACCTGGGCGCTCAATCGGATACGTGATCGCTCCGGCAATGTCATCGACTATCGCTATGTCGAAGACACGGCCGGGGGCAGCTTCCGCATTGCGAGCATCCAATACAACTCGAATCCGTTGGCGGGAGTCGCCGCGTCGCATCAGGTCGCATTCATCTATGAGAACCGGCCGAGCAATGAGGTTGACAGCGGATACGTTGCGGGAACCCCCGTGCGCCAGGTGCTGCGGCTCGACCGCATCGACCTGCTCTACAACGGCAGCGTGCTGCGTCGTTATGACTTGAGCTATGAGACCGCACTCTCCGCCGGCGGGCGCAGCAGGCTGGCCTCGGTCAAGGAATGCAGCGCCGGCGGACCCGATTGCTTTGCGGCCACGTCATTCAAGTGGCAGGACGGTACGCCAGGATTTGCGTCTGCAACGACATTCACGCTCGCGATTCCAGGGTCGACACCGATTCCACAGGAGCACCTCTGGAACACCGCCGACATCAATGGCGACGGTCGCGCGGACGTCATCTGGGCCGGCGGCACCGCCATGGCAACGTCGACCATCCGCTATCGCCTCGGACTCGCGGGTGGCAGTTTCGGCCCGGAGATCAACTCCGGAATCGCCTGTCCGCAGGGAATCGGTGTGTCATTCGATGGAAATGGCGATGGCCGCGCCGACCTGCTGACGATCGCGCCGAACCAGGTCTGGACGATCGTACGCGGCACGGCCAACGGGCTCGGCGCATCCGTGGCGAGCGGTATCGCCATTCCACAGGGGATGCGGGACTTTCGCGGCGTCGACCTCAACGGCGACGGGCTCGGCGACATCGCCTGGTCCGAAGTGCCGGATCCGCAGGTGAACAGCCTGCGGGTTCGCGCACGCTACGCGCTGCCGGCGGGCGGATTCTCGGCCCCGGTCACGCTGTACTCGCAGTGGGACGCGGTTGCCTACATGAATGCGGAAGGTGGGCAGTTCATCGGACGTCCCGGACGGCGCATCGATTTCGACGGCGATGGCGCCGAAGAACTCCTGATGAATGAAAACTTTTCGGTCGCGCGCATCTCAGACGCCGGTCATGGAACCGAGCGGTTCGACGGTGCGTTTCCGGGTGGCGTCGCATTCGATTTCAACGACGACGATTGCGCCGACCTGGCGTACAAGCACCAGAGCGGAAATCTGCGTGTCCGCATTGGCAGCTGCGGAGCCAGCGGGTCGCAGACGGAACTGCTGGGACCCGCCTGGACCGGTCCAGCCGAACTCCAGAGCCAGGACTGGAATGGGGATGGGCGCGACGATCTCCTCCTGCGCGGCGCGGCCAACTGGCAGGTCGCACTCTCCAGGGGAGACTCGTACGCGCCGATCGTGGACTCCGGCGTGCCGCACGATGGCGGTGCGGCGATCACCGGCATCGATGCCGATGGCGACGGACTCTCCGATCTCGCCACGCGCGCGTCCGGACAGGTTCGACTGCGGCTGAAGAGCGGCCCCAAGCCGGATCTGCTGCTTTCTGCAGTCGATGGATTCGGCGTGGCGGCGGAATTCGTCTACGGCTCGCTGACCGACGCTTCGATCTACCAGCGTGGCAGCGCGGCCGTGTATCCGGAGCAGGACTCGCAGCCTGCCGCACAGGTTGTCACCTTGCTCAAGACGACGGACGCAAGCGGCCGCGGCTCGAAGAGATCGGTCGGTTTCCGCTACGAGGGTCTGCGTCAGCACATGCACGGTCGCGGCACCCTCGGATTCAGGAAGCAGATCCGCACCGAACTCACGCCGGAGCGGAGGTTCAGCACCGAGATCACGCTGCGACAGGATTTTCCTTACACCGGCCTGCCTGAATCGGTGGTCCTGCGACAGCCGTCGGGCAAGACCGTCGCAAGCACGAACTACCTGTGGTCAAGGCTCGAAATCGGAACGCTGATGGGTCTCCGCAGATTCCCCTACCCTTCAACCATCACGTCGCGTCGTTACGAGGTTGGCGGCGCACTCGACGGAAGCGAGATTGCCCGCGTCGTCCGGAAGGTCTCCGCGGTCGACACGGTGTCCGGTCTCGTCACCGACGAAACGACGACCGTCACCGAGATCGCGGGCGGCGCGAATACGGGTTCTTCCGCAACTTATCGAAGCGCGCGCACGAACCTCCTGAACGATACCGCCAACTGGTGCCTCGGACGGCCGCAGTCCATTCAGATGACGGCGAGTCACACGCTGACGGGCGGCGGCGCCATCACGCGCGAAGCCAGTCAATCATGGAACATCGCCAAGTGCCGGCCCACGCGAAGGATCGCGGAACCCGGCAACAGCCAGTGGCAGGTCGCGCATGACCTCGCCTACGACGTCTTCGGCAATCTTGCGAGCGAGAAGGTTACTGGCGCGGGGATGCCCTCTCGCAGCATGGCGCTCGACTGGGGCCCGCGTGGGCAACTCCCCGTCCAGATCAGGAATCCGCTTGCGCAACGGACACGCTTCACCTGGGACGCGGCCAACGGATTGCCTTTGACGATAACCGATCCGAACGGTTCGGTCGTCCGATGGATCTACGATGGTTTCGGCCGCCTCGCGCAGGAGACCCAGCCCGACGGTACCCGCACGGTGTGGACCCGCGAGGCCTGCAAGGCGGGATGCGACGCGCGCGCGAAGTACCGGCTGGCGCAGGAGGATCGCGACAGCATTGGCGCGATCCGACTCGTGGCACGACTCGAGATCGACCAGAACGAACGCGGGTTTCGCCTGAAATCGCAGCGGCCCGGCGGCGGTATTGCCATCCAGACATTCGATGCGGATGACCGCGGACTGCCGTCGCGACAATCGCTTCCCCATTGGGAGGGCGACCTTCCCGCGGGGTACTGGCGGCTGAGCCATGACCTGCTCGGACGGCGGACGTCGGCGCAGTTGCTCACAAGCGGAAATACCGTCATGCGTGCGGTGACGACGCAGTACGACGGCCATGCCGCGATGGAAACGGATGCCCTCGGTCACGTCCGGACCGGCACGCGCACGGCGTGGGGGCTTTTGTCGGATATCGTCGACGGCCTCGGCGCTCGTACGCGCTACGAATACGACGCCTTTGGCAGTCTGCTTCGCGTCCAGGACGCGCAGAACAACACTGTCGCGACGATCACTTACAACCCGCGCGGCATGAAGCTGACGCAGGCCGACGCCGACCTGGGCATCTGGACCTGGACCCACAATGCTGTGGGTGAAACCACGGCCTTGCGCGATGCGAAGGGGCAGCTCACCCGTTTCGAGTACGACGCGCTCGGCCGCGTCACGAAGCGCATCGCACCCGACGGCAACGCCACGTGGACGTGGGGAAAAACCGCGGCGAGCAAGGATATCGGCCGGCTCGCGGGTATTGCCGGTCCAGGTTACAAGGAGTCCTTCAGCTATGACGGCATCGGCCGGCCCGCGACACGCACGATTGCCACCGATGCGAACTATCGATACGCGTACGCATACAACACGCTCGGCCTGCTCGACACAATCACCTGGCCCACGGCCGGTGCAGGGAGTCCCTTCAGGATCCGCCACGACTATGACGCAGGCCGCGTGTCGCGCATCCGGAATGCCGATGCACCGGGCGAATCCTACTGGACGCTCAATGCCGAAGATGCCGCCGGAAACCGGCTCGACGAGTCACTCGGCTCCTCAATCCGCGTCGTCAGCGGATTCACGCCAGTGGACGGACTGCTCGAGTATCGACAGAGCACGGCCGGAGGCGCCGCGATCCAGGATCTCGCCTACGACTGGGACGCGAACGGCAGTCTCACCCGACGAGCGGACCTGAATCGCAATCTAGTCGAGGAGTTTCGCTATGACGCCCTCGATCGCCTGCACGAATCGCGCAGGAACGGCGTCGTCAACCTCGCACTCGAGTATGACGCGATCGGCAATATCCGTCACAAGTCAGATGTCTGTCCGACTGTAGCGCCTTGCTACACATATCACTCAACGCGAAAACATGCGGTCATCTCTGCCGCCGGCCGGAACTTCGCCTACGACGCCAACGGCAACATGACGAACCGGGCCGGCGCAGCGATCGCGTGGTCCAGCGCAAACCTGCCCATCTCCATCGCCCATTCGAACGGGAACCAAAGCCAGTTCTCTTACGGGCCCGACGGCAATCGCTGGAAGCAGGTGGCCAGGCACGGCGTAGCGACCGAAACAACGATCTACGCGGGCGAGTATTTCGAAAAGATCACCCGCTCGGGTTCCACGACCTGGCGTCATTACGTCCCGACACCGTCCGGCATCTCCGTCGTCCACCTGCGCTACTCCGATGGGGCACCGTCCGCGATCCGGTATCTCGCGCAAGACCACCTCGGCAGCACCGTCCAGATTCTCGATGCCGCGGGCAAGCCCGTGGTCGCCGAGAACTTTGCCGCACACGGTGCGCGCCGCGGCACGAACTGGACCGGCGTTCCAAGCGCTGCGGAACTCGCCAAGATCGCCGCGAACACGCGCGACGGATTCACGGGCCACGAGCACCTCGACAACCTCGATCTCGTTCACATGAATGGCCGCGTCTACGACCCCCAACTCGGTCGTTTCATCAGCGCGGACCCCTACGTCACGTTGCCGTACGACGGACAGGGCCTCAACCGCTACGCATATGCATTGAACAATCCGCTGTCGCTCATCGACCCCAGCGGATTCGATCCCCCGCCCTGCATGGAGTCGTCGCCCGGCCAATGCGCGCAAGTCACGGTGATCGGCGTCAAGTGGAGCGACTGGATCCGGTACATGGGGGGCGGCGCGGCACAGGTTGCAAGCGCGATGGAGCGCGATCCCTGCGGCCAGGAAAGCGATGCATTCACGTGCTCCATGCAGGCCGGCCGGTTTGCCTCGCCGGCGAGCATCGTGCTCACGGTGAGCACGCACGCCGACTCGACGCTTGCGCAGGGTCGAGCCCTCGACGGCGTGCAGGGATTTGCCGCGCGCCTCGGAAACCTGGCGATCAGCTCGTCGCCGGTCGCAATGCTCTTCGGCGCCAATCCGGACTTCCAGTACTTCAATGAGCCCGACAGCGACGCAGGGCATGCGGGCACGCAGTTCGGAAACGCCGGCTACTTCGTTGGCGGCGCGGCCGGGATCATCCGCAAGGGTGGATCGCAGATCGCATCCGGTGCGTCGAGCCAGATCGCCCGGTCCTTTCAGGGTAATCCGAAGTATCCCGGTATCGATCGCTTCAAAGACATCACCCTCAAGCAAGGGACGATTGTCTACAGCGGATTTCCTGGACAAACGGCGTTCTATACGACAGCCAGCGCATTGCGGCGATCGGGCAACAGCGCCGAAGTGCTGTTTCGCGGCCTGCAGCTACGGAAGCATGAAAGGCTCGGATTTCGCACACGGGTTGCGGCTTACGAAGTCATGGCCGATACACCTGCCGCATTCGGGCTTGCAATCGCAAATACGGATCATGGCGCTGGCTGGCTACCACAGGTCGTAGTACCTTCGTTCCAGACGAGCCTTCGCTTCCTGGAAGACATACCCATAGGGCCGTGAAGTGAAGATCAGCGTATTCAACGGTTCAATCTCGTTTGAAGGCGGCACGATCCAGCGATCGCATGACCGAGTGCAGTTTCTCGGAACCTCGCTTGGCAAGCATGCAAAGGAAGAGTTTGTCAATGAGGGTTGGCGCCACTACAGGATCGAGCCTGAGTCTGGCATCGTTGGCACGCTTTTCTTCAACGGCGAGCGGCTGGACCGCGTATTCCTCCTGATGGAGATTCCCAGCGATAAAAGCAAGGAGTGGACGGAGGAACTGGAGCTCGAAAGAAAGACAAAGCACGACTCGTGGCTTCACTCAGAGCTTGGGAAGCCTCCGTATGACTACGCGTGGGGCAGCCTGACTTCCGACTTTGATCCCCGCGGCTGCATCAGTGAGATAATCGTCAGCTATGCCGCATAGAAAGGCACGCGCCGTCTCCCACGACGGCGACATCGTCAAGATCGACAGCAAGTCCGTGCGCATGGATTACATGGTGCGCGACGCCTTCTGGGCCGGCGGCCGCGCCGTCGTACTGCTGGATCCGAATGCCTTTCTTGATGACCCCGCGTACGGCGTGGCGAGGCGGCGAAGCCGCGATCCAGTACAGAACCTGCGCGCCTATTCCCCTTCGGGCGAACTGCTCTGGCAGGCCGAGCAGCCGAAAGTGGATGATCACTATTACATGATCGAGAGCCGCGAACCCCTGGTGGCCCTCTCCTTCTCCGCCTATCGCTGCGACCTCGACCTCGGAAACGGCCGAATCCTCAAAAAGAAGCGCCTGAAGTGACCGGTCAGGCGATCAGCGGCAGCACCAACGTCGAAACCAGCGTCACGATCACGATCGCGGCCAGATTCACGCGCCAGCCCGCGCGCAGCATGTCCTGCATCGTGAACCGGCCGGTCCCAAACACGATCGCATTCGGCGGCGTGCCGACCGGCAGCATGAAACCGCAGGAAGCCGCGATGGCCGCGGGCGCAACCAGCTGCAGCACGGGGTAGTCGGAGCTTGCCGCGATTGCGGCGAGAATCGGCATGAAGGTGGCCGCCGTCGCCACGTTCGAATTCAGTTCAGTCCAGAACACGAGCAAGGTCACCATCGCCGCGATCAGCAGGACGAGCGGCCAGGTGCCGATGCCCGCGAGCGCAATGCCCATGTACGCCGAGAGTCCGCTGCCCTGGATTGCCTCGGCGAGCGCGAGGCCGCCGCCGAACAGCAGCAGGACTTCCCAGGGCACGCGACGCAGGTCTGAACCTGCAATCAGGCCGCCATCTTCCTTCTCACCATTCGAGATCGTGAAAAGCGAGAGACCCGCAAGGAGCGCAATGGTCGTGTCGTTGAAATCAGAGAGCCCGGGCAGCTGGCGAAGCAAGGGGCCCGACATCCATGCCGTGGCCGTCAGAATGAAAACCGCGGTCACGCGCCGCTCCGCGATCGACATCGGTCCGAGTGCCGTACGCGCCTCGATCAGCCTGTCACGGGCGGCGGCCTGCGAGCCGAGCCGGAACGGAAAGGCAAATTTCACCAGCACCAGCCAGGCGACCGGCATCAGGAACACGACGGTCGGCAGCCCGAACAGGAGCCAGCGCGCGAAACTGATGGTCTCTCCGTAATTCTGCTGCATGAAACCGACCACGAGTGCGTTCGTCGCCGTGCCGACCACGGTACCGAGCCCGCCAATCGTCGCCGCATAGGCGACGCAGAGCACGATGGCCTTCGCGAAATTCCTCGCATCGCGATCGTGTACCGCGGCATCCGGCGAAACGAGTACCGCGACCGACGCCGCGACCGGCAGCATCATCAGGGTGGTCGAGGTGTTCTGCGCCCACATGCTGACGAATCCGGTCGCGCACATCATGCCCAGCACGAGGCCCTGCGGATGGCCGCCGGCCCGGGCGACGATGGCGTACGCGATGCGCCGGTGAAGATTGCAGCGTTCCATCGCGAGCGCGAGCAGAAAACCGCCGAGGATCAGGAACAGCGTCGTGTTGCCGTAACCACTCGCCAGATCCGCGGCCGATGCCGCGCCGAGCGGCGGCAGCACGGCGAGCGGTACGAGCGCGGTGGCTGCAAACGGTAGAGCCTCCGTAGCCCACCAGAGCGCCATCAGCGCCATCGTGCCCGTCACGTGCCAGCCCGCGGGCGACAACCCGGCAGGCGGTTCCGTCAAAAGAGTCGCCGCGAACACGAGGATTCCGATCACGAGTCCCGTGTTCTGCACCCCTGTCCTGCCGGATGCCGTTGTCATCGCCTCTCCCTGCCGCATCGCAGCGCGCCAGTATAAAGTGACGGGCTTCCGGGGGTGCTCGCATGCAGGACACGATCGTCGTCGCAGGAGGCGGCCATGCCGCAGCGCAGGTTGTCGACAGCCTGCGCCGCGACGGCTTCCACGGCCGGCTCGTGATGGTGGCCGGCGAACCGATGCTGCCCTACCAGCGCCCTCCGCTGTCGAAGAAGTTCCTCGCCGGCGAGCTCGAGGCGGATCGCCTGCCGATCCGGCCCGCGAGTTTCTACGAAAGCATTCATTGCGAGCTGATGCTCGGAAATCCGGTGGTCGCGATCGACCCCAGGGCACGGCAGCTTCGCCTCGCCGACGGCATTGAACTTGCGTATGACAAGCTCGTGCTCGCAATCGGGGGACACGCTCGGCCACTGCCGGTGCCTGGTTCCGATCTTCCGGGCGTGCACGTGCTCCGCACGATGGCGGACGTCGAGGCGATTCGCGCGCGGATCGCCCCCGGCGTACGCGTCGCGATCGTTGGTGCCGGCTACATCGGCCTCGAGTGCGCCGCGACTTTCCGCAAGCTCGGCCTCGACGTGACCGTCGTCGAGATGATGGATCGCGTGATGAACCGCGTGGTCGCGCCGGAGATGAGCCGCTTCTACCAGTCGGAGCATTGCTCGCATGGCGTCAACATCCTGACCGATCGCAAGGTCCGGGCATTCTGGGGCGACGGCAGCGTGGCCGCCGTCGAATGCACCGACGGCACGCGGGTGCCCGCCGACCTCGCGATCGTCGGCATCGGTCTCGTCCCGAACACGGCGCTCGCCGAGGCCGCAGGGCTCAGGTGTGACGACGGTATCGCCGTGGACGAAAACTGCCGCACGAGCGACCCGGACATCTACGCGGTCGGCGACTGTTGCAGCCATCCGAGCCCGCGTTACGGCCGGCGCATCCGCCTCGAGTCGGTGGACAACGCTTTCGAGCAGGCGAAATCCGCTGCCGCGAACATCTGCGGCAAGAACGTCGTTCACGACAAGACGCCATGGTTCTGGTCGGACCAGTACGAGCTGAAGTTGCAGATCGTCGGGCTCAGCCAGAATTATGACAAGGTCGTGCTGCGCGGCGATCCCGCCTCGCGCTCGTTCAGTTGCTGCTATCTTCGCGATGGCGAACTGATCGCGCTCGACGCCGTGAATCACGGCAAGGACTTCATGGCGGCCCGCAAGCTGATCGCAGAACGCGCACGCCCGGATCCCGCCCGTCTCGCTGACGACACCCTCGCGCTGCGCGACACTTTATAATCGGCGACATGGACAAGATCGACGTCGTCGAGCGCGAGTTCCGCGCCAGACTCGCTAAAATGACCGGGGGTCTCGCGGCACAGGACTATGGCGCCGCGTTCTGGGACTGGTGGTTCAATCTCGCGAAGTCGCCGGAAAAGCAGGCGGAGTTGCATCAGACCGCCTTGAAACAGGCGATGGATCTCTGGCGCTTCAATGCCGAGGCTGCGCAGGGAAAGCCAATGGCGCCGAGCGACAAAGGCGACCGGCGATTTACCAACCCGGCCTGGCAGCAGTATCCGTTCAACGTCTGGGCGCAGGCCTTCCAGCACGGCTTGTCGCTGCTCGAGCAATCGGCGCGCGACGTGCCGGGCGTCGAGCCGAGAAACGCCCAGCTCGTGGAGTTTGCCGCGCGCCAGGCGGTCGAGCCGCTCTCACCCGCAAACAATCCCCTCACCAATCCCGAAGTGCTCCAGCAAACCGTCGCCGAGCGCGGCCAAAACCTCGCGCGCGGCTACAAGCATTTTCTGGACGACATGGAGCGGACGCTGCGTGGCGGCGAAGTGCCGGGAACGGAGGACTTCCGTGTCGGAGAAAAGGTCGCCGTCACCGAAGGCAAGGTCATCTTCCGCAACGATCTCATCGAGCTGATCCAGTACTCGCCGACGACCCCGGATGTCCATGCCGAGCCGGTCCTGATCGTGCCGGCCTGGATCATGAAGTACTACATCCTCGACCTGTCGCCGAAAAATTCCCTCGTCGCCTGGCTCGTGGACCAGGGCTTCACCGTCTTCATGATGTCCTGGAAGAATCCGACCGCTGCCGACCGCGAACTCGGCATGGACGACTACTTGCGAAAAGGGGTGTACGCGGCACTCGATGCCGTTGTCGCCGTCGTGCCCGACCGCGACATTCATGCCGTCGGCTATTGCATCGGCGGAACACTGCTCTCGATCGCGGCCCCCGCGCTCGCCCAATGGGGCGACACGCGCATTCGCGACATTACGCTTTTCGCCGCGCAGACGGATTTCAGCGAACCCGGCGAGCTATCCCTCTACATCAGCCCGGCGCAGGTCGAAATGCTCGAGGCGCTCATGTACCAGGAGGGCGTACTCGACTCGAAGCAGATGGGTGGCGCCTTCACGATGCTGCGCGCGCATGACCTCCTCTGGCAGCCGGCCGTGAAGTCATATCTCAAAGGCGAGCGCGACAGCATGATCGACCTGATGGCCTGGAACGCCGACGGCACGCGCATGCCCTGGAAGATGCACACCGAGTACCTGATCGGGCTTTATCTTCAGAACGACCTCGCCGAGGGTCGCTTCAAGGTCGAGGGCGAAACTATCAGCCTCAAGGACATCAAGGTGCCGATGTTCGTCGTGGGCACCGAAACCGACCACGTCGCGCCCTGGAAGTCCGTATACAAGGTGAGCGGACTCACCTCCTCGCCCGAGTTCACCTTCCTGCTGACAAGCGGCGGCCACAACGCCGGCATCGTGAGCGGTCCCGTGCATCCGAAGCGCCGCCATCGCATACGAACGCAGAAAGCGGGCGAAGTGGCATTACCCGCGGACGAATGGTTTACGACGACTGAAGAGAAGCCCGGCTCCTGGTGGCCGGTCTGGGCCGACTGGCTCAAGGCGCATTCGGCGCCCGAACGCGTCGCGCCGCCCGCAATGGGCGCGCCCGAGGAAGGCTACGCGCCGCTCGGCGACGCGCCGGGCGATTACGTGCTGCAGCGCTAGGTCAGGAGTGCGCGACCGGCGTCCACCGCGCCGAGCGGCGCGTATTCCGGTCGCCGCCCGATTCGCCCTCGTAGGACATCGGCTGCGCGGCAGGCAGGCCATCCGGCCGCGGATCGAATGAACGCGTGTTGATCACCATGAGCGTCGTTCCGCCCTCCTCGGTCACGGCGCCGAGATAGCCGCCGCATCGGCCGCAGAACACGAAGTCCGCCGTCTTGTGGCCGAATCGGTAGCGCGAAAGCAGAGACGGATCTTCGTGGTTCCACTGCACGGACCCCTTGGGATCCGAGGTATAAACCGCGCCGTGTTTCTGGCAGAAGCTGCACTGGCAGGCGCGCATGGCCCAGTCGGCGGGTGCAACGGCCGTCTCGAACTCATATCCGACGGCGCCGCAATGACATCGGCCCCGGTAAATGCTCATTTCCGGATGCTCGAAGGCAGCTGCTCGAACTCCGCGGCATGGGGCATCCTGTTGAACGCGGCCAGCAGGTCGGCGGGCGGCGCGATCAGCTTGCGCGCCGCGAGATCGAGCCAGCCGCCTTCGCTCTTGATCCTCGCGGCGAGTTTTCCCTCGGCATTCAACACTTCGTTGACCAGCCGGAAGCGCGAACCGTCCACCGCCATGCCGCCGAGCGCGAGCGTGACCGTGATCGGCTCGAGGAGCGCGATCTCGCGAAAGTACTCGAGCTCGTCACGGCGCACGACCGGCCCAAGCCGTCGCTTTGCAAACTCGGTCACCGGAAAGCCATTCTGATTGAAAAAGCTCATGCGCGAATCCACGCACTTGCTGACATAGGCGAAGTTCGCCATGTGCGCGTTCGCGTCCATGTCCGCCCAGCCGGCGATGGTCGAGATCGAGAACGCCTGCCCGCTCATGTATAGCAGTGAAAGTTCAGCTTGTTGCCGTCGAGATCCCGGAAGTACGCGCCGTAGTAGTCGTCGCCGCGCGGGCCGGGCGGACCGTCGTCCGTGGCGCCGAGCTCGAGCGCTTTCCGGTACAGCGCGTCGACCCGGGCAGGATTCTCGACCTCGAACGCAACCATCGAGCCGTTGCCGATCGTCGCCGGCTTTTTGTTGAAGGGTTGGGCGAGCGCGAGTCCGGGCTTCCCCTTGCCCTGGCTCCAAGCAATGAAGGTTTCGTAGTCCATGACGCGCTTCGCGCCGAGCTCGGTCATCAGCTTGTCGTAGAAATCCGTGGCGCGCTTGAAGTCGTTGGTGCCGACCGACACGTATCCGATCATGGGGGTTCTCCGTAGAATTCAGTGGAGAGCGCTGAAGAAGTCTTGAAGCTTTCCGGCGTCCAGGCGCCCATTGAGCCTCAGTCCGCTACAGACGTCGAGCCCGGCCGGCCCGACCTGCTCCATCGCGGCACGTGCATTGCCGGGATGCAGGCCGCCCGCCAGCAGAACCGGGACGCCGACACTGTCGCGGATGCGCCGGCTTTGCTCCCAGTCATGCACGCGCCCGGTACCGCCCAGTTCTTTGACGGCGAGGCGCGGGTTGCCCGAATCGAGCAGCAGCGTGTCGACCAGCGCGGCGGCGGCGCGTGCTTCGTCCACGGATCCCGGGCCAACGACGTGAATGACCTGGACGAGCCGCGTGGTCGGCAACAACTTTCGCAATAGCTGCAACTCCGTCTCTGCGACTTGATCGACGAGCTGAACCGCCGTCGTTCCGCAGCACCGGTGCTGCTCCGCGATGGCTTCAGCGTCGACGAGCGCGGTCAGCAGGAACGTCTCGGTCGGTGCCGGAACGGCGGACGCGATGCGGGCGATCTGCCTATCATCGATCGGGCCGGGTCCGCTCGGCATCGCCGAGACGAGCCCAATCGCTGATGCGCCGGCGGAAATCGCAAGCCGCGCCTCGTCGAGGTCCTGGATGCAGCACACCTTCACGAACAAGCTGTTCTGCTCCCTCGCTACTGCCAGGTCCGGGCCGTCTTCTTGAACCCCTCGCTTCGACCCGGCACGACGCAGAAGCGCTGTCCAGTCGGAGCTTCCATCACGACCCAGTGCTTGACGTTTGCGACGCGTTTCGCGC
The DNA here is from genome assembly GCA_964412975.1 of uncultured Steroidobacteraceae bacterium. Classification (GTDB taxonomy): domain Bacteria; phylum Pseudomonadota; class Gammaproteobacteria; order Steroidobacterales; family Steroidobacteraceae; genus SCUD01. Next base: position 17,335 of record CAYPQX010000177.1, on the reverse strand, counting down.
CAAGCTTCTCAATCCTTTTCACCTCGGCTTCAACGTCGTCGGCCGCGATGTCGAGGTGCACGCGACTCTCGTGCTGCACGGTTTGCACCTCAATTTGCATCCGGTCCTCCGCGTCGACGAGTCGAATATAGGTTTCTCCCTCCTCCCCCGGCAGTGCTCGCGTTTCCATGCCGAGTGCGGCTGCCCAGAAAGCAGCCGCTCCTGTCAGGTCGTCCGTCTTGCAGTCGATGATGAAACCGGCGAGTTTGCTCTTGTGCATAGACCCCTTAGCCTCCGCTTTGACTGATTGGCAATTCCATGTAGACATCCGCCCGCGCGTAGTCGGAAGGGTGCGGATCGACGGCGTGACAAAAGCCCAGCCGCTCGTAAAGGCGAATCGCATTCGCAAGCCGGCTGTTGGTTTCCAGAAAGATGGTTTTCACGCCCTTCCCCGCCGCCCATTCCTTGCATGCCTGTCCCAACAACTCGCCGATGCCGCGGCGCTGATGGCTGGTCGCAACGGCCATCTTGGCGAGCTCGTAGCGCGCATCAGTGAAGCGGACCATCGCGACCGTACCGACGACTGCATCGCCGTCGAGCGCGAAGAAAATAATCCCGCCCTTCGCGACGATCGCCTGCTCCGGCTCGTCGAGCACCTTGCGATCGGGTTCCTCGACCGCAAACAGCCGTTCGATCCAGTCGAGATTGAGCCTGCGGAACTCGCCGGCCAGCTCACGACGAAATGGCACGACCGTGATGCCGCTCATCTCCCGGTTCCGTCACGCCATTCCTTCGCCAGCAGGCCGAGGAAGGCCGTATCCTGGATTTCGTCCCCGACATTCCAGCGCTCGCGCAACAGCCCTTCGCGCTGGAATCCGAGCTTGTCCAGAATCCGGAGCGAGTTCTCGTTGCGCGGATCGACGTCGGCCTCGAGCCGGCGGAGCCGAAGGGTTCCAAACGAAAAACCTATAAGCGCCGCCAGCGCCTCCCTCATGTACCCCTGGCTCCAGTACGCGCTGCCAAGGCAGTAGCCGAGCTCGGCCCGCATGTTGACGGCATCGATGTGGAACAGCGTGCAGGTGCCCATCACCCGCCCGTCGTCCTTGCGCTCGACGCCCCATTGAAAGAGCGACTTGCCGCCAAATCCCTCGTGAATGCGTGCGACGTAGGCCTCGGCCTCCGCCCGCTCCTTCATCGCGGGTGTTGACCAGTAACGCATCATCCGGTCGTCGGAGAATACGGCGAAGACCGCGTCGACGTCCCGTACCGTGAGCCATCGCAGCCGTACGCGCGGCGCGTCGATGGTGGGAAGCGAGTCGCCGTCGATCATGAGTTCAGGAGCTCCCGGTAGATCGCGAGATCCGTCGCGGAAAAACAGCAGAATACGACCTCACGCACCTTCAATGCGCGTGGCCCGAATTCCACGGCGGTCGCAATTGCGATCCGGGCCGCGGGCTGTGGCGGATAGCCGTAGATGCCGGTGCTGATGGACGGAAACGCGATTGTCTCCAGGTTCCCGACATCGGCGATTTCGAGCGAGCGTCGGTAACAGGATGCAAGGAGAGCCGGCTCGTTTGCATCGCCGCCGCGCCAGACCGGCCCCACGGTATGAATCACGTGACGCGCGGGCAGGCGATATCCCACTGTGATCTTCGCATCACCCGTCGCGCAGCCGCCAAGCCGCCGGCATTCCGCAAGCAGTTCCGGTCCCGCTGCACGGTGAATGGCCCCGTCGACGCCGCCGCCGCCCAGGAGCGTCTCATTCGCCGCGTTCACGATTGCATCGACGGCCAACGTCGTGATATCAGCACGGATGGCGCGCAAGCGGAAGGATTCCAGGTTCATTCACGCAAGCCTGGCTTCGAGGTCGTATTCGGAAGCCGCGGTGATCTCCACGTCTGCAAATTCGCCGACCGGTAGCGCAGCGGCGCCCTTGCCATTGATCCGCACGACGCCATCGATCTCCGGCGCATCGGCTTCGCTCCGTGCGATCGCAACGTCATCTTCGATCGCGTCCACGAGCACGCGCATGCGCCGGCCGACGCGGGCGGCGAGCCGTCGCGCGCTGATTTTCTGCTGCGCCTGCATGAAGCGATGCCAGCGCTCCTCCTTGACCGCATCCGGCACCGGATCCGGCAACGCATTTGCGGCGGCGCCCTCGACCGGCGAGTACCTGAAGCAGCCGACCCGGTCGAGTTTCGCTTCCTCGAGCCAGTCGAGCAGGATGCGGAAATCCTCCTCGGTCTCGCCCGGGAACCCGACGATGAAGGTGCTGCGGATAGTCATCTGCGGCAATTGCTCGCGCCAGCTCTTGATGCGCGCAAGCGTATTCACCGCATGCGCCGGCCGGCGCATCAGCTTCAGCACGCGCGGGCTGCCGTGCTGGAACGGCACGTCGAGGTAGGGCAGCACCTTGCCCTCCGCCATCAGCGGAATCACCTCGTCCACGTGCGGATAGGGATAGACATAGTGCAGCCGCACCCAGGGCCCCAGCTCGCCGAGCTCGCGCGCGAGATCGATGAAGCGGCTCGTGATTTCGCGGCTGCCCCAGGTCGCCGCGCGATACTTGAGATCCGCTCCATAGGCGCTCGTGTCCTGCGAGATCACGAGGAGTTCCCGCACGCTGGCGTTCCGCAGCCGGATCGCCTCGTTGAGGACCTGGTCGATCGGACGGCTTGCGAGGTCGCCCCGCATCGACGGAATGATGCAGAAGCGGCAGCGGTGGTTGCAGCCCTCGGAAATCTTGAGATAGGCGTAATGCCGCGGCGTCAGGCGCACGCCTTGCGGCGGCACCAGGTCCATGAATGGATCGTGTTTCGGCGGCAGGAACTCGTGCACAGCCCCGACGACTTCCTCGTAGGCCTGCGGGCCGGTCACGCGCAGCACCGACGGATGGCGCTCGGTGATCTTCGCGGGCTTCGCGCCGAGGCAACCGGTCACGATGACACGTCCGTTCTTGGCGAGCGCCTCGCCGATCGCATCGAGCGATTCGTGCACGGCTTCGTCGATGAAGCCGCAGGTGTTGACGACGACGAGGTCGGCCGATTCGTACGTGGGCGCGACGTCGTATCCCTCGGCACGCAGCTGCGTGAGGATACGCTCGGAATCCACGAGCGCCTTGGGGCAGCCGAGGCTGACGAAGCCAATGCGGTGCGATCTGGTGGCCACGCCGCATTTTACCGGTAGAATCCCGGCATGAAGTTCACGAAGATGCATGGACTCGGCAACGATTTCATCATCTTCGACGCCCCCGCCGCCGGCGCCCCCGGCGCGGATGCGATCCGGCGCCTCGCCGACCGATTCACGGGCATCGGCTTCGACCAGGCCCTGATGCTCGAGCCGCCGCGCCGCCCGGGAACCGCCGTTTATTACCGAATCTTCAACGCCGACGGCCGGGAGGTCGAGCAATGCGGCAATGGCGCGCGTTGCATCGCGCGCTTCCTGCGCGAGCGCGGGGGTTCCGGGCAAGGGGACCTCGTGCTCGACAGCCCGGGCGGGCTGGTGCAGACGAGAATGACCGGCGACCAGGTGTCGGTCACGATGGGCGTCCCGGATTTCGAGCCGGCCTCGCTGCCCTTCGAGGCAAGCGGCGAGGCTTATGTCTACCCGCTCAGCGTCGGCGCGAGCGACGTCGAGATCGGTGCCGTGTCGGTCGGCAACCCGCATGCCGTGATGCGCGTGCCGGCGGTCGCCGACGCGCCCGTCACGCGCCTCGGCCCGGCGATCGAGAATCACCCGCGGTTTCCGAAACGCACCAACGTCGGCTTCATGGAGGTCGTCGACCGGGGACACATCCGGCTGCGCGTCCACGAGCGCGGCACGGGGGAGACCCGGGCCTGCGGCACCGGCGCCTGCGCAGCGGTCGCGGTCGGCCGCCGTCACGGCCTGCTCGACGAAAATGTGCGTGTCGACCTACCCGGGGGCCGTCTCGACATACAATGGAAGGGACCCGGCGAGCCGATCTGGATGACCGGGCCGGCTGAAAAGGCATTCGAGGGAGAAATCACGCTATGACGACACGACCGGTTCGCGGCGTCGAGATCGCCGAAGTCGACGAGGCGGCTGTCGCTTCCTACCTGACGGCGACGCCCGAGTTCTTCGACCGCCATGCGCAACTTCTCGCAAAGATCCGCTTGCCGGATTCACGCGGTGGCGCGTCGACGGTCTCCCTGCTCGAGCGCCAGGTCGAGGTGCTGCGCGAACGCAATCGGCAGCTCGAACGCAAGGTCAAGGATTTCGTCGATGTCGCGCGCGAGAACGACGCGCTCGGCTCGCGCGTGCTCGCGATGGCGCGGCGCCTGATCGCCGCGCGGGATCGTTCGGCGGTGATTGCGGCGATCGAGGTGGCGCTGCGCGAGGATTTCGGCGCCGGCCAGTCGATCCTGGTCCTGACGGCCGCCCGCGCACCGCGGGGCATCGAGGAAAGCCGTTTCCTCCGGATCGTCCCGGCCGACGCGGCGGATTTGCGCACCTTCGAGACGTTGTTTAGCGCCGGCAAGCCCCGATGCGGGCAGCTTCGCGACTCGCAGCGCGAGTTCCTGTTCGGTGCCGATGCCCCGGAAGTCGGATCGGTCGCGCTCGTGCCGCTCGGCGTCAAGGGCAGCGTCGGCCTCCTCGCCTGCGGCTCGCACGACAGCCAGCGCTTCAATCCCACCATGAGCACGGATTTCCTCGCGCACATCGGGGAACTGATCACCGCCGCACTCGCCGGGGATTAGGGAACCTCCGAATTACCCGCGCATGGGCGCGACCGTGTGCTATATTCGTTCCTGGCAAGAAGCGAAGAGCGATGTGTATCGTGATACATGAGCGATGAGCGACGCCGCCAGGAACAAATATCGCCCGGTCCCGAAGGGTTACGCGCGGATAATTCGGAGGTTCCCGTGCACGACAAGGCCGCCGCCTGGATCGGGCGCTACCTGGCCCACCTGCGGACCGAGCGCCGGCTCTCGCCTCATACCGAAGCCGCCTATCGCCGCGACCTCGACGCACTCGTCGCGTATTGCGAATCCGAGCGGATCACCGGCTGGAAGCAAATCGATAATTTCCATGTGCGCACGTTTGCCGCGCGCGAGCACCGCGACGGACTGGGCCCACGCAGCGTCCAGCGCCGCCTGTCCGCAGTGCGTGGCTTCTTCAATTACCTGATCCGCGAGAAGGTCATCGAGGCGAATCCCGCGGCGGACATCCGTGCACCCAAGGCCGCAAAGCGCCTGCCGAAGACGCTCGATGTCGACCAGGTCGCGAGCCTGCTCGAGCGCAAGCCGACGGATGCGCTGACACGCCGCGACCACGCGATGCTCGAGCTCCTGTACTCGTCGGGACTGCGCCTTGCGGAACTTGCCGGGCTCGACGTGACCGACCTTGACCTCGCCGATCGCACCGTACGCGTGCTCGGCAAGGGCTCGAAGACCCGGATACTGCCCGTCGGCAAGCAGGCCGCAACTGCACTTCGTACCTGGCTCGCGGACCGGGCGGCACTCGTCAAGGGTGGCGGCAGCGCGCTCTTCGTCGGCCAGAACGGGCGGCGCCTGGGCGCGCGTGCGATCCAGCGCCGGATCGAGCGCTGGGCGGCGGCGAGCGGCCTCAACGTGCCGGTGCACCCGCATCTGTTCCGCCATTCCTTTGCGACACACCTGCTCGAGTCGAGCCGGGATCTCCGCGGCGTGCAGGAACTTCTCGGCCACGCCGACATCAGTACGACGCAGGTGTACACGCACCTTGATTTCCAGCACCTGGCCCGCATCTACGACGAATCCCATCCGCGTGCCAGAAGGCGCAAGTAACTGACCCCCATGAGCAATTCCCGTTTCGATCCGCATGGCACGACGATTCTTTCGGTCCGGCGCGGCGGATTCGTCGCGATGGGCGGCGACGGCCAGGTTACGGTCGGCAACACCATCATGAAAGGGAATGCGCGCAAGGTGCGCCGTCTCTACGGCGACAAGGTGCTCGCGGGATTCGCGGGCGGGACCGCGGATGCCTTCACACTATTCGAACGCTTCGAGGGCAAGCTCGAGAAATACGGCAACCTGACGCGCGCCGCGATCGAGCTTGCCAAGGACTGGCGAACGGATCGGGCGCTGCGACGGCTCGAGGCGCTGCTCTGCGTCGCCGACAAGCAGACCTCGTTCGTCATCTCCGGCAACGGCGACGTCATCGAGCCCGAGGAATCGGTCATGGCAGTCGGCTCCGGCGGGCCCTTTGCCCTTGCCGCAGCCCGCGCGCTCGCGGCGAATACCGAACTGTCAGCCCGCGAGATCGTCGAGCGCTCGCTCGGCATCGCCGCGGACATCTGCATCTACACCAACCGGAATTTCGTCATCGACGAACTGGCGACGGGCTGACATGGAAACCATGACGCCCCGCGAGATCGTCCAGGAACTGGACAAGCACATCGTCGGCCAGTCGGCGGCCAAGCGCTCCGTCGCCGTCGCGCTCCGGAACCGCTGGCGCCGCCTGCAAGTCGACGAACCGCTCCGGCAGGAGATCACGCCCAAGAACATCCTCATGATCGGGCCGACGGGTGTCGGCAAGACCGAGATTGCGCGCCGCCTCGCGAAGCTCGCACGCGCGCCCTTTATCAAGGTTGAGGCGACGAAGTTCACCGAGGTCGGTTATGTCGGCCGCGAGGTGGACTCGATCATCAAGGAACTTGTCGACGTGTCGGTCAAGCTGACGCGCGAGGAGGAAATGACGAAAGTGCGCCCGCGCGCCACTGATTCTGCTGAAGAACGGATCCTCGACTCCCTTCTGCCCCGTGCGCGCGGCCCGGGGGTACCCGAAGACAACCGTGGCGACGAGACGCGCCAGAAATTCCGCAAGATGCTGCGCGAAGGCAAGCTCGACGACCGCGAGATCGAGATCGAAATACGCGCCGTGCCGGTCGGCCTCGAGATCATGGGCCCGCCCGGCATGGAGGAAATGACCCAGCAGCTGCAGCAGGTCTTCCAGGGCATGGGCGCCGGTCGCACGAAGTCCCGAAAGCTTCGCATCCGCGAGGCCTTGAAAGCGCTCACGGATGAAGAAGCCTCGAAAATGGTCAACGAGGACGAGTTGCGCTCTCGGGCGCTTTCCAATGCCGAGCAAAAGGGCATCGTCTTCATCGACGAAATCGACAAGATATGCCGCCGCACCGAAACCATGGGTGCGGATGTGTCGCGCGAGGGGGTGCAGCGCGACCTGCTGCCGCTCGTTGAAGGCTGCACCGTCAGCACCAAGCACGGAATGGTCAAGACCGACCATGTGCTGTTCATCGCGTCCGGTGCGTTTCACATGGCGAAGCCTTCGGATCTCATTCCGGAGCTCCAGGGCCGCCTGCCGATCCGCGTCGAGCTCGATGCGCTTTCCGTCGATGACTTCGAGCGCATCCTTTCGGAACCCGATGCTTCGCTCTGTGCCCAGTACTCGGCGCTCCTCGGCACCGAGGGCGTAACGGTGAAGTTCTCGCCGGATGGTGTCCGCCGCATTGCGGAAATTGCCTGGTCCGTAAACGAACGCACCGAGAACATCGGCGCGCGCCGGCTGCACACGGTCATGGAGCGCCTGCTCGAAGAGGCTTCATTCGAAGCTGCGGACAGGAATGGTTCGACTATCGAGGTGGATGCAGCCTTTGTGGACCGCCATCTCGCGGAACTGGCGAAGAACGAAGACCTGTCGCGCTACATCCTCTGATGGATGCGCCGACCGGAATCACCGTCAAGAAGAAGACGCGGGTCGTCGAGGTCACCTGGCAGGACGGCACGCAGTACGCGTTGCCCTTTGAATACCTTCGCGTCTATTCGCCTTCCGCCGAGGTGCGTGGCCACGGCGGCGGCGAAGGCAAGCTCGAGCTCGCCAAGGAATCGGTCCAGGTGACACAGGTGGAGCAAGTCGGCATCTACGCCGTGCGGCTGCATTTTGATGACGGCCACAACACGGGGCTCTATAGCTGGACATATTTGCGCGAGCTCGGGGAACAGTACGACCGCAAGTGGGGTCGCTACCTCGAGCGCTGTGAAAAACTGGGGTACGAGCGCAAGCCTCCCGCCTGATGGCCTCCAGCCTGCTTCTGCTGCTCGACGACATCGCCACGATCCTCGACGACGTGTCGGTGATGACCAAGGTCGCCGCGAAGAAGACCGCCGGCGTACTCGGCGACGACCTCGCGTTGAACGCGGAACAGGTGAGCGGCGTGCGCGCCGATCGCGAGCTGCCCGTGGTGTGGGCGGTGGCGAAGGGATCCGTGCGCAACAAGATCATCCTGGTGCCCGCGGCGCTCGCGATCAGCACATTCCTGCCGTGGGCGGTCACGCCGCTGCTGATGGTTGGCGGCCTGTTCCTGTGCTACGAGGGATTCGAAAAGATAGCGCACAAGTTTGCGCACGGCAGGCAGGAGGACGACGCGCACCGCGCAGCCCATCTCGCCGCCCTGGCGCGGCCGGACGTAGACCTGCTCGCCATCGAGAAGGACAAGATCAAGGGTGCGATCCGCACCGATTTCATCCTGTCCGCCGAAATCATTGTCATCGCACTCGGCACGGTCGCAGACCGCGAATTCGCAACACAACTCGGCGTATTGATCGGCATCGCGGCGCTCATGACAGTCGGTGTCTATGGGCTCGTCGCCGGCATCGTCAGGCTCGATGACGCAGGCCTGCGCATGAGCCGCATGGCGAATGCAGCGGCTGCGGCCTTGGGCCGCGGCATCCTGAGCGCAGCGCCATGGTTGATGAAAATGCTGTCGGTTGCCGGCACAGCGGCGATGTTCCTGGTCGGTGGAGGCATCCTCGCCCATGGCATTCATGCCGTCGGCGAATGGATCAAGGACGCGGCAGTCGATGCGGCGCAGATCCCCGGCACCGGCGCGGTGCTCGGCGCGGTGACGCCGATGCTGGCCAACGCAGCTTTCGGCATCGTCGCCGGCGGGCTCGTCGCTCTCGCGATAAAGCTGTTCCAGCGCCTGCGAGCGAAGCCTCCGGCGAACCCGTAGAATCGGGACCCGTGAAAACAGTCGATTTCGGCTACGAGCAGGTCACGCCCGTGGAGAAGGCCGCGCGCGTGCGAAGCGTCTTCGATTCCGTCGCCGGCAATTACGACCTGATGAACGACCTCATGTCCGGTGGCCTGCACCGGCTGTGGAAGCGCTTTGCACTGGCGCAGACCGGGCTCCGCCCCGGGCAGCGCGCGCTCGATGTGGCCTCTGGCACCGGCGATCTCGGCGCGGGCCTCGCGCGGCAGGTTGGCACTTCGGGACTCGCTGTTCTCACCGACATCAATCGCGAGATGCTCTCGCGCGGCCGCGACAGGCTGATCGATCGCGGATACAGCGCGCAGGTCGCATTTGCGATCGCCAATGCCGAAGCCCTGCCCTTCCCCGATCGCAGCTTCGATTGCGTGACGATCGGTTTTGGCCTCCGAAACGTCACGAACAAGCCGACGGCGCTCGCCTCGATGCGCCGTGTACTGCGGCCCGGCGGCCGACTGCTCGTGCTCGAATTCTCGAAGCCGAAATACGCGATGCTGCAGCCGGCTTACGACGCGTACTCGTTCAAGGTGCTCCCGCGCCTCGGCGCCCTCGTCGCGGGTGACGAAGCGAGTTACCGCTACCTCGCCGAATCCATCCGCATGCATCCGGACCAGGAGACGCTCGCCCGAATGATCCGTGCGGCCGGTTTTGACGACTGCCGCTGGCACAATCTTGCGGGCGGGATCGTCGCCCTGCACCTTGGCTTCACCTACTAGGCGGGGCATGACTCCCGAACTGCTGCGGCCGTTTGAAAAGCTCGTGAACCGCCACATTGCGGCCTCGAGCCGCGCCCGCGGATTGCTCGCGGGGCTTGCCGGACGGTCAATGGAACTTCGATTCGCCGCGACGCCCCTGCGGGTCCGGCTCTCCGCGTCAGCCGACGGCCTGTCAGTGCGCCCCGCGACCGATGAGCCTTCCGATGCCGTCATCGAAGGCACGCCCCTTTCATTCCTGCGGCTCGCGACCGGCGATGCGGCGCAATCGATCCGTGCCGGCGGAACGGAAGTCCACGGTGATGCGGAGATCGCGGATGCATTCCGCAAGCTGCTTGCTGCGGCCCGACCGGACCTGGAAGAAGAACTTTCCCGGTTGACCGGCGATGCCGCCGCGCACTATCTCGCGGGCTTTGCTCGTGACGCGATCGACTTCGGCCGTCGGGCACGCGATGCCTTCGCGCGGAACACCGCCGAATACCTGACCGAGGAAAGCCACGACCTGCCGGTCCGCGTCGAGGTCGAGGAATTTCTCGCCGACGTCGACCGCCTGCGCGAGGCCGTCGATCGCCTCGACGCGCACCTCATCGCCGCCGAGCGCGCGCGGAGCGCCCGATGATCTCGATGCGTGTCGCCTTGCGCCTCGTGACCATCCACCGCGTGCTGGTCCGCTACGGCCTCGACGACTTCGTCCGCGCAACCCATCTCTACCGCCCGCTCCGCTTCGTCTTCTGGCTTTCGCCCTGGACCTGGTTCAGGCGCCGCCGCGGGACGCGCGGCGAACGCTTGCGGCGTGCGCTCGAGGATCTCGGCCCGATCTTCGTGAAGTTCGGCCAGGTGGTTTCGACGCGCCGCGACCTGTTGCCGTCGGACATCGCGGACGAGCTCGCGAAGCTCCAGGACCGAGTTCCGCCGTTCCCCGGCGAGGCCGCGAAGGCTCGCATCGAGGAAGCACTCGGCCGTCCCGTCGGCGAGCTGTTCCGTGCTTTCGACGTCACTCCTCTCGCGGCCGCTTCGATCGCCCAGGTGCACGCGGCAACGCTGAATGACGGCCGCGAGGTTGTCGTCAAGGTGCTGCGTCCCGGCATGCGTGAAGTGATCGGGCGCGACCTCGAGGTGCTGCACGCGCTCGCCGGGCTTGCCCGGGAGTACTGGCCGGACTCGCGGCGATTCCGGCCGCGCGAGGTCGTCGCCGAGTACGAAAAGACGATCCTGAACGAGCTCGACCTGATGCGCGAGGCCGGCAATGCCTCGCAGCTCAAGCGCAACTTTGCGGGCTCGTCGATGCTCCACGTGCCCGAGGTCCACTGGGACCTGTGCCGTCGCGAAGTCATGGTGATGGAGCGGATTCACGGCGTGCCGATCTCGGAAGTGGCGCGACTGCGCGAGCTTGGCGCCGACATCCCGAAGCTCGCCGAGAATGGCGTGACGATCTTCTTCACCCAGGTGTTCGGGCACAACTTCTTCCACGCCGACATGCACCCCGGCAATATTTTCGTGGATGTGAGCGATCCGGCGAATCCGCGCTACGCGGCGGTCGACTTCGGCATCGTCGGTACGCTCGACCCCCGTGACCAGCTATATCTCGCCGGCAATTTCCTCGCTTTCTTCGAGCGCGACTACCGCAAGGTCGCAGTGCTCCACGTCGAAAGCGGCTGGGTGCCCGCCGGTACCCGGGTCGACGAACTCGAGTCGGCCGTGCGGACCATTTGCGAGCCGATCTTCGACAAGCCGCTCAAGGATATTTCTTTCGGACTCGTACTCCTGCACCTCTTCGAGATTGCGCGCAGTTTCCAGATGCAGATCCAGCCGCAGCTCATCCTGCTCCAGAAAACGCTGCTGAACATCGAAGGGCTCGGCCGGCAGCTCTATCCGGAGCTCGACATCTGGAAGACGGCGCTGCCGATCCTGCGCGAATGGATGCGGGAGCGAAGCGGTCCGCGTGCCGTGCTAGGGAGCCTTCGGGATCACTGGCCGGATATCGCCGAGGCGATCAAGGTGATGCCGGTCATTGCGCGGCGCGCGATCCGCCGCGCCTACGACGACGAGCTCGTGATCCGCACGGAGTCCGAATCGCTCGAGGCGCTGCGCGTCGAGTTGCGGCGGCAACGCCGCCGCAGCGACACCATCATTGCGGCCGGCGTGGTGTTCCTGGGCGGCATCATCTGGCTCTCGCTCGGCACGCAGCCCGCCTGGATCGGCTGGGCCCTCGCCGGCGGCGGTTTCATTTGGCTCGCGGATCGGCTCCGGCGCTGATCCGGCTCGCCTCACCCTGAGCTCGCCATTCCTGAAACCGCGCGTCCTGCAATTCCCGCTCGCCGCGCATCATGTCATCGAGAATTCCGAGCTGCTTCGGCGAGAGTATGGATGATGCCGCTGCGTGAATGCGGCTGTCGGCGGCCGTCGTGAGCTCGGAATGTCGCTTGTTGCGATAAGCATGCGATTTTTCTTCCATACCGCCCGTCCAGACCAGGCTTGCTGTGTAGTCGGCCAGTTCCTGCTTGACCCGTTTCCGCTCGGAATGGATGGCCGAGACCAGCGGCTCGATCTGGTCTTCGCGCAGGGGTTCTCCGATTGCGAACAGCTTGGCTCCTAGTCGATAGACATCGTGCCGCACCGGGAGGCTCGCTTGGTAGTCCTTCCATTTCGCAAGTTTCGCCTGGCCAATCAGAGCCGCAATCTCGACGTCTTGCTCTTGCTCCGCCTGCTGAATCTTCTGCTTCCGGATCCGGAGCTCTTCCTCATTGCGCGGATTAGGACGGGGCTGGCTGAGGTAACGTAGTTCCCGATCGACCAGCACGGCGAGCAATTGTTGCGCCGTTTCCTGGGATATGCCCAGAACTTTGGCGAGATCGAGGTGCCCGGAAGTCAACTCGAGCTGCCGAAACCGGCGCCTTGCCTCGCGATAGGACTCGTTCTGCAGCAATCCGCGCTCATACGCAGCAAAGTCCTGCTGCAACGGAGGCATTTCGACCTCGCCAGATTGCTCTGAGGGCCTCGCTTCAGATGGCAGGGCGACAGAAGAGTCCGGAGCCGCCGTCGTCGGAATGCTTTCCCGGAACTCGCTGCGCGCTTGCAGGGCATCCGCGCGGGCGCGCTCCTGCACGAGCGCGTGCCACAACCAGATCGAGGTTCCGGCAAGCCCCACGAGCATGAGTAGCGCGATTGCCGTGGACTTGCGCATGCGGGTTAATGGTGCCGCCGTGATGACCTGCGCCGCGGTTCACTCGACGCTGAAGGCAATGCGCTTCGGCCCCTTGCCCACCGGTATGCGTGCGACCTCGCGTACTGCTGCAATGTCGATCACCGACACCGAGTCGTCCTTCGGATTGGTGACATAGGCGAACTTGCCCTCGGGGTCGCAGACCACCCAGTTCGGGCTGCCGCCCACCGGCACCGTGCCCTTCAGGGAAAGATCCGGTAACGAGTAGATCGCCACGTAGTTCGCCACCGTCGCCACCGCGACCAGGTGCTGGCCATCGTGGGTCATGGCCAGCCCGTGGTTGTAGGTGTATGGCCAGGCGCCCGCGCCCTCGGCGTTGGCCAGCCTCTCCGCCAGATTGCTGCCCGTTGCCGGGATCGCATTGTCGAGCGGCGGCAACTCCACGCGCTTCGCCAGCGAACCATCATCCAGGCGCCGGGCCTCGAAGCCGTGCAGGCGCGACAGCTGGTAGTAGATGAGGCCGCGCGGTTCATCGAGCACGATGGGCCGTACCGATTCGCCGACATCCATCGCCATGAGCACCCGGCCTGTGTCGGTGTCGTAGACGTAGATCGTGTCGGTCACCATGTTGCCGACGTAAAGGCGCTTGCCGTCCGCGGAGATCTCGGTCACGTGATTGCCGATGGTCGCCGGCCACCACTGCTCGATGCTGCCGTCTTCGGCGCGCAGCACCACCATCCAGTGGCGGGTGTAGAGCGGCACGTAGATGCGCCTGCCGTCCGGCGAGCGCGATACGTGATTGGGTGAACCGTCGAGCGCCATCGACCAGACCGGTTCCAGCGAGCGGCTGTCGAATGCCATGACCTTGCCGCTCTCGTTGGTCTGGTAACCGAAGGGACTGCGCATGTCGTCCTGGGCCACGACATAGAACCTGCTGCCGTCGGGGGAACCCATCAGGTCGTCGGTATGCTCGCGGATCTCGATGTTGCTCACGACCCTGCGCGTGGCAACGTCAATCACCTGCACGTCCTGCGAAAGCGGGCTTTCGACCAGGAGATGATTGAGCCTTGTGTCAGCGGTCGCCGGTTGGGCGCACAGCACCTGCAGCATGCATGTCGCCGCGATTTCAAGGATCCAGGTTGCTGGTGACTGACGGCGCATGTGCTCGCCCTCCTGTTACGCAGACTCTAGCTGATCGGCGAGCGAGGGTCCCAAGCGGCTGACCAGCCGCACGAGATGCTCCACGTCGCTTTCGTCATTCTCGTAATGCAGGAAACAGGCGCGAAGCGAGGTTTTGCCGTGCACGCGCGTGATCGGCAGGTGCGCTTCGCCACTTTCGCTGACCGCATTCGAGATCCTCACATTGAGCGCATCAATCGCCGCATCGTCGAAACTTCGGCCTTCCGGTCGATAGCGGAAATTTACGACCGACAGCGACGCGGGTGCAAGCATCTCGAAATCCGGCATGGCGCGCACGCGCGCTTCCAGCAGCGTGGCGAGCCGGTTGCAGCGAGTCACCAATTCGGCGACGCCCTTGCGCCCCAGTCGCGCGATGGCGGCCCAGACTTTCAGGGCGCGGTTGCCATACGTGAGCTGGAACATGTACTCGCATGGCCAGGGCGCCTCGCTCTGGCCGGACACGAGGTAGTCGGGGGTCAGTGAGAACGCAGCGCGATGGACCTCAGGGTGTCGCGTCAGCAGCGCGCCGCAATCGAGCGGCACTTGCAGCCACTTGTGCGGATTGAGCGTGACGGAATCGGCCCGCGCAAGCGCCTTGAATTGCCCGGCGTAAGAGGAATCGAGCGCCGCCCAGGCACCAAAGGCGCCGTCGACATGCAGCCAGATACCGAACTCGGCGGCGATATCGGCGATCTCGTCCAGTGGATCGATCGCGCCGGTGTTGGTGGCGCCGCCGCAGGCGACGATGGCAAAAGGCAGGTGTCCTGCCTTCAGGTCGCGCTCGATCGCGTGGCGCAGGGCGTCGGGCCGCATGCGGAAGCCCGCATCGGCCTGGATTTCGCGCAGGTGGTTCGTGCCGATACCGAGCTGCTCGACGCATTTCTGGATCGAGGAATGGCTCTCTTCGCTGGCGTAGAGGACGAGTCGCTGGCGCCCGCTCTGCAGGCCCTCGGCGCGCAGGTTCCACCCGTCGCGCTCAGCGGCGCGGTGGCGCGCCGCGGTCAGTGCATTGAGGTTCGCTGCGGAGCCGCCGCTCAGCAACAGGCACATGCTTCCCTCGACGGGGAAGCCGACCAGCTCCATCATCCAGCGCCCGACGCTCACCGCCAGGAAAATGGCGGAGTGGTCGTAGCCGTCGAGCCCGCAATTCATGGTGCTGGAGACAGCATCGGCCAGGATGGAGATCGGCGCCGGCGGCGAATTGACCCAACCATAGGACCGCTTGTGCCCGATCGCGATGGGCCAGGGCATGAGTTGGCGGTCGAGGAAATCGAGGATTTCTTCCGGCGCTTGCCCCTCTTCGGGCAATGGCAAGGACATCAGGCGATGGCGAACATCTTCGGGCACGACGCGATCGACCGGCCGGACGGGCAAGCTGCGGAGGTATTCTCCGAGCATTCCGATGGCGCGCGCGCCGAGGCGATCGAAATCCGCCCGGTCCTCAACGAAAGGATGCATCGCTTGCTGGGTCATGCGTCATTAACGAAGTTGTCCGATGGGGTGTCAAGTGCGCGCGAGGTGACATACTTCGCTCAGGGCGGTCAACTGGGTCGCGGTGCCAGGGGTGATACTCATGCGACACGGTCTCGTTGTCATTCTGGTGCTCGGCTTCGCGATGGCGGCGGGCGCCGCGGCTCACGATGCGCCGAGCCGCCCGGGCGTCGATGCGCCGGAACTCGCGCACCTCGGCCACTTCCATGTGGGCGTAAGGACAATTGAGCTCGTGGATGCGGCCCAGATCGACGTGCTTGCGTTCGATCCCGCGAGCGGAACGGCCCCGAAGCGCGACCGGGTGCTGAAGGTTGATCTCTGGTATCCCGGCGACGTCCCGGCAGGCGCATCGCCCGAAACGTATTCGGGGAGTCTTCCCGCCGAACCGCCGGCGCCGCCGACGCGGTTCACGATTCCTGGAATCGCAGTGCGCGACGCGCGGCCCGCGGTGGGACGTTTTCCGCTCGTGATCGTATCCCACGGCTACAGCAACGAATCCATCGCGCTGAGCTGGCTGACTGAGAATCTCGCGTCGAAAGGCTATGTCGTTGCGGCGATTCGCCATGCCGACCCGCCGATCACGGACCGCAGCAAGTTCCCGGAGCCGCTGCTTCGCCGCCCGCTCGACATCGCGTTCGTCACCCGGGCGCTGCAACGCTCGCTCGCCGACGGAGGCAACATCGATCCGTCACGCGTTGCGCTGATCGGGTACTCGATGGGGGGTTACGGCGTACTCACGGCGGCCGGCGGCGAGCTGGACCCGGAAAGTCCGCTGGCCAGGCTGATTCCGGGCGGTCACCTCGCGCCTTACGCGCGCGGCGGCGCCTCGCGCGATGCCCTCTACGTCGCCGGCGTGAAGGCCATCGTTGCAATCTCGCCCGGCGGCGGATCCCTGCAAGCCTGGGGCCCCGAGGGACTCCGCGCCATCACGGCTCCGCTTCTCCTGATCTCGGGCGATCGCGACTGGACCGTGGACTACCAGACCGGCGCACGATCTTTCTTCGACCTGGCGACGCATTCCAATCGCTACCTGCTGACATTCAAGGGCGCCGGACACCGCATCGCTCTCGGGCCGGCTCCCGACGAAATGCGAAACCGCCTGTGGGATCTCGACTGGTTTGAGGATCCGGTGTGGCGCCAGGACCGGATCGTCGGCATCAACCTGCACATGATCACGGCCTTCCTCGATCGCTACGTGAAGGACGATCTCAGCCGCGCGGCCTATCTCGACGGCCTGACGCCCGAATCCGTGCAGGGCGAATGGCCGACCTCAGCCGATCGCGCGTATAGCGCCTACAGCCCGGGGGCGGACGGCATTACCGTCTGGAGGGGGTTTCAGCGGCAGCACGCGGAGGGGTTGGAGCTGATGCACGAATCGCCTGAAGAATGAGGGCTACGTCATGGCTTTTATTTGGGCGCGAGTCATCTATACGGGCACTTCCCGCGGCTCGATCCAGGTCGCGATCGCTCGTCCGCACAGTTCGCCGAAGCCGTCGAAAATTGCGGTGCCCGTGTAGTGCTTGCGGCCGTCGTGGCCGAGCGACCAGCCGATGACGACGCAGGGCGCATCGACGTGGACGCAGCGGTCGATACGCGCGGCGTACTGGCCGAGCAATGCGCCCCGTGCGGCGGCGCCGGATGCGAAAAATCCGGGACAGTCGAGCGCCGCCCACATGAACTCCGGCAGGACTTTCCCGTCCGCATCGGAGAGCGTACGACTCGGCAGCCAGGCTGCGGCGCAGAGGTCCATGCCTTCGATGGGCGACGCAAAAATCCGCATGCCGTCGCCGCGCGCGCGTTCCG
>CAYPQX010000176.1:0-20730 GCA_964412975.1 uncultured Steroidobacteraceae bacterium | reverse complement strand
CCGAACAGGTCGAAATGGTTGATCAGGAAGGTGACGACGAGCACGGTCGCCCAGCCCGCGGCGAACAACGCCCAGAGCAGGGCACGGGCGCCGGCGTTCTCGACGGACCAGATCTCGATGCCGATCGGCCGCCACTGCCAGAAGAGCAGCAGGAGCGCCAGGCTCGCGGCGAGCACGTAGGTGGAGCGCTCGATGGACCACGGGATGACTTGCGTCCAGCGTTCCTTGAACCAGCGTCGCGCCATCACGCTGTGCTGGACGGCGAACACCATGAGCAGCGCGCAATTGATCGCGATCGCGGCGGGGAGCGACCCCTCGAGCGGCCCGTCGAGGCGGCTCGGCACAATCGGGCAGCCACCCACGAAGGCGATGGCATAGAGGAAGGTTGCCAGGAAGATCGCGTAGCACGCGACGCCGTAGACGAAGAACAGCAGGCGCTTGAACATGAGGAGCCCTCCGGAAGTGCCGCGAATCGTGCCGCCAGCGCGTCGGGTCCGCCATGGGTCCTTTGTCCCGATTGGGCTAAGATCGCGGGCCCAGGCCTGCGACAAATGTCCCGGTGAGGCCGATGACGAGCGCCAGGCAGTTCCGGCAGCGCATTCGCTACGTGCAGGCGTCGGATGGCGCGCGGCTCGCGTGGGCGGAGTCGGGCGACGGCCCGGTCGTCGTCAAGGCGGCCAACTGGCTCACGCACCTCGAATACGAATGGGAAAGCCCGGTCTGGAAGCACTGGCTCCAGTTTTTCTCCGGGCATTTCCGCTTCGTACGCTGCGACGAGCGTGGCTGCGGCCTGAGTGAGTGGCGGGGCGACGAGCCCTCAGTCGACCGCTGGGTATCGGACCTCGAGTCGGTCATCGATGCGGCCCGGCCGGACGGACCGGTGACGCTGCTCGGCATTTCACAGGGTGCGGCGGCCTGCATCGGTTACGCGCTCCGGCATCCGGATCGCGTGGCGCGGATCATTCTGTATGGTGGCTACGCGCGCGGCGCCTATCGACGCGGCACGCCCGAATCTCAAGCCACCTACCGCGCCATGGTCGATCTCGCGCGCGTGGCCTGGGGCAGCGACAACCCGACCTTCCGCCAGGTCTTCACGTCCCGCTTCGTGCCCGGCGCGAGCGCCGAGCAATTGCAGTGGTTCAATGATCTCTGCCTGAAGACGACCACGGGCGAGATTGCGGCCCGCTTGCTGGAAGCGCGCGGCGGGATGGATTTCGAAGCGCTGCTCGCCCAAGTGCAGGCGCCGACGCTCGTACTGCACGCGCGCGATGACGCGGTGATTCCCGTGTCGGAAGGGCGTCTCCTCGCCGGCGCCATCCCGGGCGCCGAGTTCGTCGAACTCGACTCGCGTAACCACATCCTGCTGGCGGACGAGCCGGCGTGGAAGCGATTCCAGGACGCCGTGCTCGCGTTTGCGCGGCCCGAGGGTGCCGCGGACGCGGCCGTGTTTGCCGCGCTATCCGTGCGTGAGCGCCAGGTGCTGGCGCTCATGGGGGAGGGTCTCAGCAACACGCGCATTGCCGAACGTCTGCGCATCAGCGAGAAGACGGTGCGCAATCATGCGTCCAATATCTTCGACAAACTCGGGGTGTGGTCCCGGGCGCAGGCGATCGTGTTCGTGCGCGACCGTGGCTTCACGATGCCGGTCGATCAAGGCGAGAGCACGAGCTAAGAACCTGAACGGGCCTGGGCGTGGGCACCCTGAACACCGAACTCGCCCGCAAGCCAGAGCGCTGGAAAAGTCGGTTGCGACCCATCGGGTTTACGGCAGAAGTTAAATAGTCCTGCTCCGATCGGCCTTGCGCGTTGTGTCAACGGGTTGACAGTCTGCCGGACCGCAACCCGCCATCCTTTGCACCGTCTGATGGGCCAAGTCATTCAGCCGATGCAAGGAGAAGGTCATGTTCAAGAAGGGCAAGATTGAGTCGTTCCGCGCCGGCCTTGGGGAGCTGTTTACGGGGCTCCTGTTCACCGTCGTGGTCGTTGTCGTCGTGGGCGGCACGACCGCGATGCTGTTCGAACGCTCAGTGATCTACGCATGAGCGTGCGGCGGAAGCCGGCTGGAACTCGGGACCCTCAGGCTGGCCGCCCGTCGCTTCCGGGTTTCAACCTCGACCTTGAGATACGGCCGCCTCGGCTCGAGTTGCGCCAGAGCGAAGCCAGG
This sequence comes from uncultured Steroidobacteraceae bacterium, assembly GCA_964412975.1. Classification (GTDB taxonomy): domain Bacteria; phylum Pseudomonadota; class Gammaproteobacteria; order Steroidobacterales; family Steroidobacteraceae; genus SCUD01. Next base: position 18,566 of record CAYPQX010000176.1, on the reverse strand, counting down.
CGCGCGCCGGCGTCGTTTGGCACAATCATTTTTTGTGCGAGTGGCGAACCTGCGGTGTCGAATCCCGACACGCTGGACCACATCCTGAACTGAGTGGCGAACAAGCGAGCTCTCCATTCACTGGCCCCAGGCGGCGGCCGCTTCGGGGGGTTACGACCGCCGCCTTGGGACCAAAGATAGTCCCGCGATGTTGCAGCCTGATTAATAGCTCGCGACGGCTCCGTGTCGTATTACAGTAGCCGCAACTCATAGCGGGAAAACGAAATGCTGGAGCTGATCATGGCACTCACCCTCACTTCCCCGGTCTTCGCCCGCGACGGCGCGATTCCGAAGATCTATACCTGCCAGGGCAAGGATATTTCCCCGGCACTTAACTGGAGCGACCTGCCCAAAGGCACGAAAAGCCTCGCGCTGATCGTCGACGATCCGGATGCGCCGGACCCGGCCGCACCGAAAATGACCTATGTGCATTGGGTGCTCTACAACATCCCGGTGTCTGCGATCGGGCTCGCGGAAGCCATCGCACCATCCGCGTTGCCGGCCGGCACGCGCGAGGGGAAGAACGACTGGAAGCGCACCGGTTATGGCGGACCGTGCCCGCCGATCGGCCGGCACCGCTATTTCCACAAGCTCTACGCGCTGGATGTCGTGCTGCCTGATCTCAAGCAGCCAACCAAACTGGAGCTCGAGAAGGCCATGGAAGGGCATGTGCTCGAGAAGGTCGAATTGATGGGAACGTATCAGAAGAGCTGATGCGGCTGCCTGGCGATGCCGGGGAATGCCCGCAATAGCCGTCGGTCGAAGGTCACGAGCGGCGCCTGTTCGCGATCGGCAAGTTCGACGAAGAGTGTGTCGTAGACGGCAACACCGGATTTGAGCGACCGCATCAAGGCGCCCTGCCATAGGCTGCGGATGGAGACTGAGAAGACGCCCAGGCGCGTTGCAAACGCGAGGCGGGCAAGCGCCTCGGTTACCGGTAGTGCGCCCGTCCGGGCTGCCATCCAGATGACGTTGGCAATCTCCGCTTCCCATATCGCAGGCGCGAGGATTTCACCTGCGGATCCGAGGAACGATTCCGCCTCAGCCGCAAACCGGGGAGTTCCAAGCAGATGATAGGCGAGGACATTGGTGTGGACGACCGCCTTCATTTGCGGCCGGCCGCAATCCAGGAGTCGATCTCCGAAGCCCGCGGCCGTCGGGACTGACGCTCCCAGGACTCGGCAATCTGGCGAAGCACCGACGAGCGCTCGGCAACGCGCTCCTCCAGCAGTTCGCGAACTTCCTGTTCCATGGAACGGCCGCTGCGTTTTGCGATCGCCTTGAGGCCGCGGACGATTCGCACGGGCACGTTCCGGATAGTCAGCGTGGCGTATTCCTTCATGGTGCTAGCATTATGCTAGCAAATGGAACAACCATCAATCAGCAGGACAAGCCTGCGAGCGGGAGTGGGCACCACGAGTATCTGGCGGATCAGGTGCCAAATGTACGAATCCGCGACCCGGCACCGACCTCGACGTTGCCGTTACTCAGAAGAACCCGAACGTTGCGCCCGCGAGCAGGATGACGGCAAGCGTGAGGATGGGCACGACGACCGACACCGCGAAGATATCGGCATACGATTCCCGGTGCGTCAGGCCGCAAATGGCGAGAAGGGTGATGACCGCGCCGTTATGCGGCAAGGAGTCGAGACCGCCGGAGGCCATGACGGCAACCCGGTGCAGCATTTCCGGGCTTACGCCCGCCGTGCTGGCGAGATCGACGAAGGTCTCACCGAGCGCGGAGAGTGCGATGCCAAGCCCCCCGGAGGCCGAGCCGGTGATTCCAGCCATCACGTTGACGGCAACCGCCTCGGTCAAGAGCGGCTGGCCCGGCCAGAGCCCGATCAGCTTGTCGCGAATCAGGGCAAACGCTGCGAGCGAGGCGATGACCGTGCCGTAGCCGACCTCGGACGCGGTGTTGAAGATGGGCAGGAGGGAGCTCATCGTGCCCTGGTTGATCGTTTGTCGGAGGCTGCGCCGCAGGTTTCGGTACAACGTAATCGCTGCGAGGCAGGCGATCGCAAGTGCCGCGATCAACGCCCACATGCCGCGGACGTCGCCGACGGTCACGCCGCCGAACTCGGTTTCCGCGAGATACGACGTGTCCATGGCGGGAATCACCAGGCGCGTGAACACGAAGTTCACGACGACGACCAATAGCAGGGGCACGAGTGACAGCAGCAGGCCGGGCGCATGACTTGAGTCCGCGCCTGCATCGATCTCGTCGACATGCGCGCCGTAGCCTTCGCCCGTTGCAATGGCTCGTCGCCTTCGGTAATTCATCCACAGCAGGCCGCCCGACAGCATCAGGACGGCCGCCACTGTTCCGACCGCCGGTGCCGCGTAGAGATCGGTCCCGAAATAGGGCATTGGAATGGCATTCTGGATCGAGGGGCTCCCGGGCAGCGCTGTCATCGTCAGCGTTCCACCACCCAGCACGAGTGCACCGGGGATCAGGCGCTTGGGAATGTTTGCCTGGCGGAAAAGCCGGGCGGCAATGGGGTAGGCGGCAAATACAACGACGAAAACCGATACGCCGCCGTAGGTGAGCAGTGCGCAAGCAAGTACGACGGCGAGCACGGCCCGGCCGGAGCCCAGCTTGTTGACGATCGCCCGGGCGATCGTCCCGGCGGCTCCTGAGTCCCCCATCAGGCGGCCCAGGATGGCGCCGAGCAGGAACACCGGGAAGTATTTCACAAGGAACCCGCCGAGCGCCGTCATGAACACCTGTGTGTAGACGGCGAGCAGTCGGACGTCGCCGGCGAAGAGCACGGCAAGCAGCGCGAGCAGCGGAGCAAGCACGAGCACGGTGACGCCGCGGTATGCGAGCCACATGAGGAGCGCGAGCGAGACCAGGATGCCGAGTACGCCCATGTCGATGAATGGCTAGCCGTACTCAGGGAGACTGTGCCGGGTCTGCGAATCTTGTGCGCGCGGCATCGACGGGCGGCGGGGGTTCTCCGCAGCCACCGATAAGCAACTGGGTTGCCGCGCAGTGGGCCAATTGTGAGCGATGCATGTGTTTGATTCGCCTGCGCCCGAGACGAGCGGGCGACCCGCTATTTCGTCAGCAGCGCCGCCTCGACAAAGCCCCGTCGGCAGGCATTGCAGGGCGACACGAACGTATAGGGTGCCTCGCGCGCCTTGCCGATCACGACCATCGCCGTTCCCACCGGGTATTCGTCGAGGATCTGTCCCTTCTTGTTCGGCGCATCGAGCACGGGCGCATCCTGCGTGAGCGTCATGAGGCCGCCCGGCGCGACATCGACGGGATGTCCTTTGAAGTCGATCCAGGTACGCGCGTAGGCGCTGCCGTTCCATTCGTAATGCGTGTATTCGCTGCAAGGGGTGAGGCCGGTGCAACCACCGCGCAGCGTCGCGTAAGCGCCTTCGGTGCCGGGCAGCACCTCGATGCCGGGTGCGTCGTCGGCATTGATGGCACCCAGCTCGACCCAGGTATCCTCGCGCTTCTTGTAGAGCAGGAACGGGCAACCGAGGCTGCCGCAGGAGAAGACGCCCGGCGCGCCATCGCAATCGAGATTCTCGGTGAGGTCGACCAGCATCTCGGCGCTGGCGTCGCCGTCGACGTCGAGCGACCAGGCAAAGGACTCCGCGCGCGGCTTGAGCAGGCCGCCGGCCGCGGAACACGCCGTGCTCATGTAGTCGAGCGCGAGCAGGGCGAAGGAGGGGCAACGGCTGGATTTCGCCGCTTCATCCGCCATGTCTTCCGCGAAGCAGGATGCGAAATCGAGCCGGCTGGTCTTGACGGCGGGCGCGCCCGCGACCGTCCCGGCCACGGTCGTGGATTTGGCCTGCTTGCTCTTCGCCGATTTCTTCTCGGCATCGCCGCCGCAGGCGCTGAGAAGCAGGCAGGCCGCCAGAAAACTGATGAGAAACCGCATGCCCCGCCCTCCAGAGCGGAGCGTACCAAATTCTCCTAAAGGGGACCTCAAGGGGACGTTCACCTCGAGCGGCTCGAGGTGAACGTCCCCTTGAGGTCAGAGCTGCGACGAAATGAGGGAAGACGCGTGCTCGAGGAGCTTCTCTCGCCAGGGGCGCTCCATCCACGTGGCATGGGTGATCTGGCGCGACTGCTGCAGATCGCGCTCGAACACCGCCGTGATGAGTTCGGCGAACGCCGCATCGTAGATATTCAGGTTCGCCTCATCATTGAGGCGAAATGACCGATTGTCGAAGTTCGTCGAGCCGACCGAGACGAGATGCCGATCCACGATCAGCGCCTTGCAATGAAACATGGTCGGCTGGAACTCGTGGATCTCCACGCCGGCAGCGAGCAGTTCACCCCAATCCGCACGGGAGGCCTTGCGCACGACTTCTGTATCAATGTGTCTTCCTGGCACGATGATCCGGACGCGGACATTCCGCTCCAGCGCGCCTATCAGTGCCGCTCGCGTCAGCTCATCGGGAACAAAGTATGAAGCGGACAGATCGATGCTTTTCTCGGCGGCCGTGATGGCCATCAGGTACATCAGCAGCATGCTGTCGCTACCGCCGCTTGGCGAGGACGTGAATACCTGTGCGTCGGCACCTCCAGCGGCCGGCAATGTCGGGAAATAGCTTTCGCCCTGCAGGACCATGCCGGTGGTCTTGATCCAGTTATCCAGGAATGCCGCCTGCATCTGAGCGACGGCGGGACCCTCGAGACGATAGTGCGAATCGCGCCAATGTGCCGGCGAATCGGCGTTTCCGTCCCAATTGTCCGCGATGCCGACTCCCCCGGTGAAGCCGATCTGGCCATCCACGACCAGGAGCTTGCGGTGCGTACGGTTGTTCATGCGTCCCAGGTTGTACCAATGCAGCGGGTGATAACGTTCGACCTTGACGCCGGCGGACTTCAGGTTTTCGAGAAGCTGCGCCTCCATTTTTTGACTGCCAACCCAGTCGATCAGGACGTGAACCGCAACGCCGGCCCGCGAACGCTCGCTGAGCGCCTCGACGAAGGCGCGGCCGATGTCGCCGGACCAGTAAATGTAGGTCTCGAAATTGATGGACTTGCGTGCGACTTTGATGGCAGCAAGCATCGCGGGAAAGATCTCGGCGCCGTTCTCGAGGTTGATGATCTGGTTGCCGCCGATGATGGGCGGGCCGAGCAGGGTTCCAATTTCCCGGCGGAACTGCGGCTCGGCGACCGAGTAACCGTGCTGGAGCTTCCGCTCGATTCGCTTCTCACCGCCGGTGAAATTCAGGGCGATGACCGTGGCAAGAGCCCCAATAAGTGCCCCGGCCAGAGCCGCAATCAACATCGTTCTTGGGACACGCGTAAGGGTTGGCGCCTTGCGATCGCGAACCTGGTTTCTGTCAGCAGCCATTCAGGGGCGCGGCGGTTTCCTGACTTTTGACCGTGCCTTGCCCTGCCGTTCCGCCTCAGCCATCTCCAGGCGTTCCGCCTCGTTCTTGGGCGCAGCCTCGCGTGCGAGCTGTTGCGTGTCATGCTGCTTGGCGAACTGCTCGGCGTCCTTCTGATACGCGCGCCCTGAGATGTAGTCGCCCTCGCCCTGAATGCCGGGGTCCGATGGGACCTGCTTGCCGCGGCGCGTGGCGGACCTGTTGTTCGTGTCTTGCTTCTTCATGATTGACGTCAGCCGCGGCCGGCGCGGACAAGACCCCGGAGGGGCAATTTGGCGCCCTCGAGCGCGAGGTCGGCGCATTCGGCGTTTTCAAGGCGTCGCGCGACATCGGCCCAGTTGATCATTTCCCAGAAGGCGACGATCCACTTCTCCTTCTTGTTCTTGTACTGCAGATAGTACGCATGCTCCCACATGTCCATGACGAGGAGCGGCATGCTGCCGACGGCGCTGTTGCCCTGGTGATCGTGGATCTGCTCGATCATGAGCGTACCGCGTGTTAACTCCCAGGTCAGCGCGACCCAGCCCGAACCCTGCAGTGCGGCGCCCGCAGCGCCGAACTGCCGCCGAAACGCATCGGTGCTGCCGAAGGCTGCCTTGATGCGGGATTCGAGCTGGCCCGATGGTGGCACCCCCTCGTTCGGCTCGAGGTTGCGCCAGAAAATGGAGTGAAGCAGGTGGCCTGAGTAATGAAATGCCAGGTCTTTCTCGAGCTGGTTGATCTGCGCGAAATCGCCCTTGCCGCGCATCTCGGCGAACGCGTCGAGCGTGCGATTCAGGCCGTCGACGTAGGCGAGGTGATGGCTCGCGTAGTGCAGCTCGAGCAGTTCCGCGGAGTACGCGGGCTCGAGGGCGTCATAGGCGTAGCCAAGTGCGGGCAGTTCGAAATGCGGGTCGCTGCTCATGGTGGAGAGTCCGGATCGGCACCGGGCCGCCGTTGCGGCCCGGTGACTTTCAGGCTTCAGTTCCGCTGCTTGCGATCGCTGGCGAGCGGCTTGATGCCGGCGCCGAGCCGGTCGTGCGTGCCGCTGTCGAGCGTGCCGGAGAAGCGTTCGATCTGGTCTTCCGCCTCGTCCTTCGTGATTCCGTAGACTTCCTGGATGCGGCCGGCGAGCTGCTCGCGACGGCCGTCGATCACGTCAAGGTCGTCATCCGTGAGCTTGCCCCACTGCTGGCGGACCTTGCCCGAAAACTGCTTCCAATTCCCTTCAATACGATCCCAATTCATAGCTCTGCTCCTTGAGGTATGGAAAGCGCGGCGGCCCATCCGCGGCGCTCCCATGAAGCATGAACGTTCGGGATCGAGCCCTCTGTAGGACTACTGCTGATTGCCTCGTAAGTCTTCGAGTCTGGCCTGTGCGCTCGCGAATGCCGCATCGGCGTCGGCCTCGCACATTGCCCGCAGGCGCTCGGACTTCTCCGCGCAATTCCTTTTTGCGCGATTGCGATCGGCCGCAGCGGTTGCGATGCCGACTTCATAGCTCGGCGGCGACGGCGAGTCTGAGGCTTCGGACGGCGGAAGGATGGGTGGCGGGAGCGCGGACTCTTCCTGTGCGACAGTTGGGTCCTCCGGCTTGCTGCCGCAGGCCCCAAGCAGGCAAAGCGCCGCGAGCGAGCCCGCCTGCAGTAATCGTGCTGTCCTTTCCGTGGATATCATGATGCCACTCCTGTGTCTTGAATCCGCTCGAGCGGAAAGGTAAACGAGCATTCCGTGCCGACCCCGGATCCGAGCGAGCGGATTGCGAACTTGCCTTCGAGCGACTCGATGCGGTGACGCATGCCAAGCAGGCCATGCGACTGCGGTGTTTCGATCCGCTTCTCGTCGATGCCGACGCCGTCATCCCGTACGATCACGGACAACTCCCTTTCGTTCGCCGTGACGCGAAGAAGTACCGACTTCGCCTTCGCGTGCTTGATGATGTTCATCAGACATTCCTGGACCACGCGAAAGACGGCAATGCGGGAATCCGCCGAGAGCTCCGGCATCGTTTCAGGGTATTTCTCCTCACAGGCGATTCCCGACCGACGCAGGCTTTCGTCCACAAGCCAGCGCAGCGCCGCGATCAGGCCGACGTTGTCGAGCAGCGTCGGACGCAGGCTCTCGATGACCCGCCGTTTGAGCGTCAGGCCTTCGTCCATGGACCGCAGGATGCGCTCCCAGCGCAGTGTGCTCGCCTCGTTGCCGTCGTCGAGGCGTTTTCGCAGCCAGGAGACGTCGATCTTCGTCGCGACGAGCAGGCCGCCCAGTTCGTCGTGCAGCTCCCGTGCGAGCGCGGCCTTCTCGCGCTCCGCGACCTTCTGCAGGCTGCTGGAGAGGTGAAACAGCATCCCCGTGCGCTGCTTGACGGTGCGGTCGAGTTCGCGATTGCGGATTTCGAGGTCTTCCGCCTCCTGCTCGCGTCGGCGCATGTCGCGCGTAAGAATCGTCCCCAGCATGACGACGAGAATCAGGCTCAGCGCCGCCGCGACACCGAGCAGGATCCGTGAGGTGTGCAGGTCACGCTCGGATGCGGTCCGGGCGGCCTCGAGCCGTTCGGTCTCGTTGTCGTACAGTTCGCGGATCTGGTTGCGCAGATCGGTCATGGCCTTCTTGCCGATATCCGTGTTGAGCAGCACGCGCGCGGAGTCCAGGCCAACTTCGCCGTAAAGGCGCAAGGCCGTCTGCATCTCGCCGATCTTGCGGCCGGAAATTGAGCGGAGGCTTTGCGCTTTGGCCGCGTCTTCCGCCAGCCCCGACTTGTTGAGTCCCTCGATGATGCGCTCGAGCAGTGGATCGAGCGCGCGGATCGCAGGATCGAAGGTCTGGAGATAGCGCGTGTCTTCGGTCAGCAGGAAACCGCGCAGTGCGCTTTCGGCATCGATCACGAGTCGCAGGTACCGCTGCAGCAATGCCATTCGTTCTTCCGCGGCCGAAATGGCGTGGCTCGACTCCTGGAGGCGCATGTAACCCGATTCGGACACCATAAAAAGGGTCGCAATGAACGCGACCCCGAGCAGGATCGGAGCGGAGGTCAAACGGCTGCGGGGTACCTGGCGCATTTTCGAAGATATAGGCGAGCCGAGGCGCTCTGTCATGGGAGATTGTGCCAGTGTAAGACTCCACCTACACCGGTTGTAGGCATATCCGGCTCCCGCTGTCGGTCTGCATGTGCGAATTAGGGTTATCTTTCAGTGAGATGAGTCCCTCATGACGACAGCCCGCGTTCTGATAGCCGACGACCATGCGGTCGTGCGGGCTGGCCTCCGACAGCTGCTCGGGGAAGACACTGCCGTCGGCGAGATCGGCGAGGCCGCGACCGGCCAGCAGACGCTCGAACGGCTCCGTGAAAGCCCCTGGGAGTTGCTGATTCTCGACATCGGGATGCCCGACCGGAGCGGCATGGACATCCTCCGGCACGTGCGTTCCGGTTACCCGGACACGCGGGTCCTGATCCTCTCCGGTTTCCCGGAGCGCCAGTACGCGATTAACATGCTGCGCGCCGGCGCACATGGCTTCCTCGGCAAGGAGAGCGCCGCCGACGACCTGCTGAAGGCCGTGCACGTGATTCTCGGGGGCAAGCGCTACCTGAGCCCCACGATGTCGGAGCTCCTGATTTCCGAGATCGAAAATGGCGGCAGCGACCGGCCCATCCACCAGCAGCTCTCGAAGCGCGAGTTCCAGATCTTCACCAAGCTTGCGAGCGGAAGCTCTGTTTCGGAGATCGCGAAGGAGCTTTGCCTGAGCGTCAAGACGGTCAGCACCTATCGCAGCCGCGTGCTCGAGAAGCTGCATTTCAAAACGAACGCTGACATCACATCCTATGCGCTCCGAAACGGGCTGATTCAGTAGGCCCGTGTCGTGAGGTTGCGTGTGCTGCTAGTCGAGGATTCACCGGTTCTCATCGAACGCTTGCGGGAAACGCTCGCCGCGCTCGAGAACGTCGAGGTGGTGGCTGCGGTGAACGATGAATCGGCCGCCGTCGCGGCCGCAAAGGCGAATCACGTCGACGTCATCATTCTCGATCTCCAGCTCAAGGAAGGCACGGGCTTCGGTGTCGTGCAGCGCCTCGGCAAGGACCGCCCGAAGATCATCGTGTTCACGAACTACATGCTGCCGGAGTATCGGCGCCTCGCCGATTCGATGGGCGTCGAGTATTTCCTGAACAAGTCGAAGGATTACGAAAGGCTGCCGCAACTGATCCAGGAGCTCGAGGCGGCTCCGCGGGCTCACTGAAGAGGCTGCTCCAGACGGGGACAGTCGCCTTCAAAAAAAATGGGCCCGCATCTTGCGACGCGGGCCCTGGGTTATGAAGGATGTCAGCGAACTGGAACGAGTGTACGAGGGGGGGCTCAGTACGCCTTGATGCTCAGTTCGTTCTTGACGCCCTTCACACCGGTGACTGACTTGGCAACCGTCGTCGCCGCGGCCTTGGTCGCTTCGTCGTTGACGAAGCCACTCATCTGAACCACGCCTTGCTTGGTCTCGACATTGATCTGGTGAGCCTTCGTCTCCGAGCTCATGATCAGCGCCGTCTTGACCTTGGTGGTTATCACCGAGTCATCGATCACTTCGCCGACCGTCGATTTGTGTGTCTGGACGGCGATGTCGTTCTGGACTTCAGTTACGCCAGCGACGCCCTTTGCGACCCGTACCGCCTGGGACTTCTGGTCCGAAGAGTCCACGAAGCCGCTCAGCTTGACGATCCCGCGGTTCACGTCGACGTTGATGTCGCCCGCCTTGGTGATCGGGTCGGCAACCAGCGCAGACTTGACGCTTGTAAGCAGGGCCGAATCGTCGACCTGCTCACCTGGCGCTCTTTGGGTCCGCGTCGCCGAGCAGGCGGCCATGCTGAGCAGGGCCGTCGCGGCGATCAGGGTGACTACTGTCTTTTTCATGTTTGTAATCTCCTTCACGACGGACCGGGCAGGTTAGCCGCCGCCTTGGCAGCGTCCAGCGTGGCGTCGGCCTCGTCCTTGCAGGCCTTTTGTGCATCGCCCGAGAGGGCTTCGCAGCGTTCCATGGCGATTTTGTGTTCGCCCTCGGCCTTCGCCAGCGCGACATTTTCCTGGCCTTCCATCACGTTTTCGTTCATGTCGGTCCGTGCCTCGGCCACTTCTTCCTGGGCTTCCATCTGGGCATCGGCGACGTCTGCCTGTACTTCGGCAGGCTCTTCAGCCTTGTTGCAGGCGCCGAGCGAAACGGCAAACGCGCCAGCAATCAGGGTCATCAGTACACGGTTCATTGTGGTCTCCTGGGTCTCGTGCAAATTCGTACCGGACAGAGTGTGATGTGACGCGGGTCCGTTTAATGTCGGTAGTCAACGCGGCCGGATGTCGGAGAGACGCCTACGTCGTCTGACACCGACATCCGACCCGCAGGGCGATCAGAAGCGGAAAGCGCCCGTCAGCCAGAGGGCGTTCGCGGTGTCGACGTCATTGAAGTCGAACTGCTCGTACTCGAGACGGACGTTGAAGCGCTCGAAGAAGTTGAGCCCGAGGCCGGCACTCCAGGTGAAGTCGCTGCCGCTGTCGCTGGACCTGGCCGTACCGAGCGGTGAGTCGACACGCGCGGTGACGTCATACCAGAAGTAACCGGCTTTCGCGAAGACTTCGAAGAACCCGATCGGGATCGTACCCACGATGTAGGGCGCGAATCCGTCTGTTTCCACTTCGACGAAAGTATCCGGGAGGAGTTCGTCCCTGGGGCTGCCGAGGTTGATGTAGGCGAGTTCGAGCGCGAGCCACTTGTTCGCGCGCCAGCCGCCGAACACCTTGTAAGCCGTGTCGTCGCTGTCGTAGTCGTCGATGGTTCCCACGACGTCATCGAAGTTGTCGATCTCGAGGTCGAACTGGCCGACACCGCCGCCGGCATAGAAGCCTGCGTCGTTGTCCTGCGCATTGGCGTCGCACGCTGCTATCAGCGCCACAAGAACGAGGGCGGCGGCGATCCCGTACTCTCCGTACTTCAACATAATGAGTCTCCTGTCCTTGGTGTAATGCTCGCGGGCAAGTGTGAGTCGCCGCGGAACGCGGCAGCGTAGGCGGACGACTGCGCGTCAGGTCGGACGACGCCTTAGAAGGGCGTCAAGTCCTGCGGAGGAGGCCCATGATCAGCGCCACGCCGGCCACGAGCAGGAACACGAAGAACAGGATCTTCGCGATCGAGGCGGCATCCGCCGCGACCCCGGTGAAGCCGAAGAGCGCCGCAATGAGCGCGACGATGAAGAATATGAGTGCGTATCGAAGCATGGGGTACGCTAGGACGCGCCGGGTTACGGCGCCATCGGCGGGTCGCGGGGTCGGCCGTAGGGCCATGCTGACAACCCAAAGGGACCCAAAGGGGACGTTCACCTTTAAAGGTGAACGTCCCCTTTGGGTCCCCTTTACCAGCGGAGCGAGAGGCAGCTCAGTCCGCCGTCGAGCTTGCGGAACTCCGACATCTCGAGCGCGATGACGTCGTATCCGAGCGCCTCGATTGCTGCCCGCGTTTTCGGATAGCCCGCCGCGAACAGGATGTGGTCGTTGACGCGAAGGGCGTTGGCGGCGTAACGCTCGCCAGCCGGAACCTCGACGAGTTCATACGCATCGAGCGCCAGAACGCGCGGGACGCCCGAAGTCGCGAGCATCCGTCCTTCACCGAGATAGGAGAGGCCGGTCTTGAGATGCAGAAGCTCCCGGGCATTCCGGATGTCGATCACGGTCGCTGGGTAGCCGAGATCGCCGAGGAGACTCGCGAGCTCCTCCGCACCGGCCTCGTTCGTGCGCGCCGACAGGCCAATCAGGAAATGCCCGTTGGCTTCGCAGACGTCGCCCGCATCGACGGTGCCGGGGGCATGGATCCGCTGAATCTCGGGGTAGAGGCCCTTGAGCGCCGCCTCGATGACCTCGACTTCGCCGTGGCGCGAGGGCGCGCCGGGACGCATGACGATGGCGCCACGTTCGGTCAGGAGTGCCGTGTCCTCCACGAAGCACCCGTCGGGATACCGCGGGTCGGCCGGCAGCACGGTGAGCGACAGACCGCAGCTGGCGAGCGCTTCGCAATAATGCTGGTGCTGCTCGAGAGCGAGCTCCGGGTCCGGTGCGCCCTCACCAGCCTGGGTGAGTCCGGCGGCGAAGTTCTCGCCGGGGAGGCGAAGCAGGGCGTGGGTGAACATGGTTTCGCAAGTTTAGGGGGTCTTGCGATGCAAAAGCCTCAGGTGATTTTTTTGCGGCGAGGCGTAGTATTTGGGCCGGCTATACGGTCTATTGACTGACCGTTGGGGTCTCTCAACGGGATGAATCACTCATGAGGGGAATGACATGGCTATGAATCGTCGGGATTTTGGCAAGGTGATGATGGGCGTGGCGGGCGGCCTGGTCGCCGGTGCGCAGTTGGCGAATGTCGCGATTGCCGGTGAAGAAGGCGGCGACAAGCACGTCTGTAAAGGCCATAACGCGTGTAAAGGTAAGGGCGGCTGCAAGGGCGGCGACGGCGGATGCGCCGGCAAGAACTCCTGCAAGGGCAAGGGCGGCTGCGCGTCCGACGCCAAGCACGAATGCGCGGGCAAGAACGCGTGCAAGGGCCAGGGCGGCTGCAAGGGCGGCGACGGCGGATGCGCCGGCAAGAACTCCTGCAAGGGCAAGGGCGGCTGCAGCGTACCGGTCGATCCGGCACACGTGGGCGGCTGAAGGCATGGCTGTCACCCGGGTCCTTCGACCCGGGTGGCGGCCGATTGAATGCCTTTGGTTCCCAATCGTTGGAAGCTGCCCGACCTCGGCCTCGGGGTCGGACTGCGCTCGCAGCATTTCCGGCACATCACCGAGCGCTGGCCGGCGATGGACTGGTTCGAAATCATCTCCGAAAACTTCATCGACACCGAGGGCCGGCCGCTCTACTTCCTCGACCAGATCGCAGAGCGCTATCCGATCGCGATGCACGGTGTCTGCCTCTCGGTCGGCAGCACCGATCCCATCGATTTCGCGTTTCTCGAAAAGCTCAAGGCGCTTTCGAAGCGCGTGCGCGCGAAATGGCTCGGCGACCACATCTGCTGGACGGGTGTCGCGGGCCTCAACGGCCACGACCTCTATCCCGTGCCGTATACAGACGAGGGCCTGCGGCACATGGTGTCGCGGGTGAAGATCATCCAGGATTATCTCGAGCAGCCGCTCGTCCTCGAGAATCCGTCGACTTACCTCACCTTCGCGGCGTCCTCGATGCCCGAGGAAGAATTCATCGCGCGGCTCGCCGTCGAGGCCGACTGCGCTTTGCTGCTGGACGTTAATAACGTCTACGTGACCTGCCGGAACCACGACCTGGATCCGGTCGCTTATCTCGATGCCATTCCTTATGAACATGTCGTGCAGGTGCACTTGGCGGGCCACACCGACAACGGCACGCACTGCATCGATACGCACGACGGACGCGTGATCGATGAGGTCTGGCAGTTCTACGCGCGGGTGCACGAGCGCACCGGCGGGCGCGCGACGCTCCTCGAGTGGGATGCCAATATCCCCAAGTTTTCCGTTTTACAACAAGAGGTTAGGAAGGCGGAGCGGTTCCGGAACGGGGCCGCAAAGCGGGTGGCGGCGTGAAGGCGGGCGGGGCGGATCTGCAGACACTCGAGCGCTGGATGCAGGCGGTCGTCATGCATCCGGACGGCGCGGACGCGGGACTCCGATCACGACCGGCGCGGCGGCTCGTGGCTGCGGCGGCCGCGGATCCGGAATCGGTGGTGTTGCCCTCGAAGGCGCTGAACTCCGTCGAGCGCCTCGATATCTATGCGCACATGTACTTCGCGCGTCTGATCGAGGTCATGGAGGCGGAATACCCGACGACGCGCCAGATCCTCGGCGCGCATGAGTTCGCGGTCGCCTGCCGCGGTTTCATCGCGCGAAATCCCTCACGCTCGCGCACGCTCGGCGGCTTGAGCGCGAAGTTTCCGGATTTCCTGGCGCGGAGCCTGCCGCGCGGGCACAGAAACGGGCTCGTCGTCGACGTTGCACGCATCGAGCGCGCGATGGAGGACGTATTTGACGAGCGGCGCGCTGAGCCGATGACCGCCGCGCAGTTCGCGGCGATCGGCGCGGACCAGTGGGACAAGGTCCGGTTGTCCGTCAATCCGGCGCTTCGCCTGCTCAAGCTTCGTTATCCCGCGAACGACTATATGAATGCGGTGCGGGGCGGCCGGAAGCCGCGTATCCCGCGGCCGCGGGCGACGTTCGCGATCGTCTACCGGCGCGGTTATTCGGTGTTCCGGCGCGACCAGGAGCCGGAGCAGTTCAAGCTGTTGTCGGCGCTTGCCGCCGGCCGCGTGCTTGCGGTGGCGGTGCGCGCGAGCATCAGCGGCCGATCGCGGAGCGCTGATCGCCTCGCGGCGAAACTCGGCGCCTGGTTCCGCGAATGGGCCGCCGCCGGGGTCTTCACCGGCACGCGGGACGGAAAATGGGGACGTTCACCTTTAAAGGTGAACGTCCCCTTTGGATGGTAATGAACGAGCTCAACGTGACGTTCACTCTCAACCCGGCCTGGCTCGCGGTGGGCGCTGGCCTGCTGGCCGTGCTCGTCTTGGGGTTCCTGTACTCGCGCTGGCCGCGATGGAAGGAACGGCAAAAACGCGCGCGTTCGAGCGCCGTGAGCACCGGAAATGGGAAGGTCATCGGCTGAAATAGACCTGTTACGATAGATCAATGCACTAGATTAAAAGGGGATGTCTATGAACATCCGAAGCCTCGCAAAGGGCCTCAAGTTCTGCGGCGAAACCGCAGGCAAGAGACAGACCTATTTCGTGTTCGAGAGCGGAAGTGGCTACGTCGTGATGTCGGCGTCGCGCACCAAGCGCGCGAGCGGTTATTTCAACCTCGTGAGCCGCAAGGCGGTCGACCGCATCCGCAAGAGTTATGCCGGACGCCAGGACGTGACAGCGAAACAGCTGGCAACGCGTTCGCGCGGCGCCGGAGTCCGTGACGCCTTGCAGGCGCTCAACATCCTCTACGTGCTGGTCGCGACGGGCGCCGCAAAGCGCGACGACCGCTACCAGGACACGCGGCTGCACTTCAATATCCTGCCGCGCTGACTGTCGACCTCCGCCGGCTTAAAGGTGAACGTCTCCTTTAAAGGGGACGTTCACCTTTGAATAAAAAAGGCCCGCCTTTCGGCGGGCCTCTTGTTGGCCGCGTCCTGCGGACTTGGTTCAGGGCTTGTAACGATTCCAGATATTGCGCGAGATGATCATCAGCGCCGCGCCGGCCGCGAAGGTGCCCAAAGCGCTGAAGATGCTCGTCAAGTACTGGCCGACTTCCGGAATGTTCATCAACACGCCGGACAGCGAGGTCAGCACGAGTGCGGTGACCAGCACCCGTACATGGTCCTCGGATGCGATGGCATAACCGCCTGCCAGGCCGAGCAGAACCAAGAGGAGTCCCGCGTACGGGATCTCCACGAAGGCGCCGACAATGGCAATGGCGAGGCCCACCCAACCAATGATTTTGAATGGATTCACTGTCATCCCCCTGAGCTTGTTATGGACGCGGACCTGGCAACCGGGTACCGCTGGCGCGATCCTACGCTCGCCGGGGGCAGGTCGGCAAAAGCGGTATCCCGGTGGCGAACCTAATCTATTGATTAAAAAGGGATTTTATAGGCTCCGAACGAGCGGTGATGGCGCCGGTCGGATGTTTCGGGTCGCGGGGGATGGACTTGGCAGTGCCGGCACGATGGAATCACCCCCGCGCGACGGCGGTCGGGACCACGCTCCTGCTGCACGTGCTGGTGGCGTCCTGGCTGCTCGCACTTCGGTTCGAATTGCCGCCGACCGCGATCCCGGATGACCGTCTTGTCTGGCAGCCGACGCTTCCGCTGCCGCCAGCGCCGCTGCGAGCGGACTCCGTGCCGGCCCTGCCGCCGCCCCGGGTGGAACCCATCACCGTCATGCCTTGGTTCGAACCGGTGCCTGAAGTCGTCGTTCCACCGTTTTACGACTTCACGGGAACGGCAAAAAACGTGGCGAGCGCGATCGGGGGCGGTCCGTCGCGGCGGACTTTCGGGGGCTCGCTCGAGGACCCTGATGAGCGGCCCGAAGAAGAAGCGCCGCCTTCCATCTGGAAGAAACCCCTGCCGCGCGTCGGCACCACCGTCACGACGCCGGAAGGCGAGACGATCATCTGGGTATCGGACTATTGCTATGTCTCGCTCTACTCGCGAAGCCTGACGATGCAGGAAATTCATCAGGGGCGAAGCGGCGTGCGCACCTGCATCCTTGCCCAGTTTGGGGGCAAGAAGAAGCCGCGCGACGACCTGTTCGATGCCATCAAGCGGCCGGCGATGCCGACGGCAGAACCGCAGCAAAAACCGGGTTGCGGGCCGGGTGACGAGGCGCAATCCTGCGCCCCATGAGCTACCAATTGCGCGGACTCGAACCCGCCCTGTTCGAAAGCCTTTTCGGCCTCGACGACGATGCGCTCGCCGCGCGCGGCATGCGCTGGATGCGGGCGGACAAGCCGGTCGGGTTTCCCTGCCGCATCAGCCTCGAGGACGCGCCGGTCGGCGAGCCCGTGCTGCTCCTGCCGTTCGCGCACCAGGACAGCCGTTCGCCGTACCGCGCGTCGGGGCCGATCTTCGTGCGCCGTGGCCGCAAGCAGGCCGCGTGCATCGTAAATGAACTGCCGACGTACCTGACGCTTCGCCCGTTGTCGGTTCGGGCCTACGACGCCGCCGACGACATGGTCGACGCGGACATCGTGGATGGGGCCGCTGCGGCGCCGCTCATTGAGCGCGTCCTCTCGCGCGCGGACGTGAGCTATCTGCACGTGCATTTCGCAAAGCGCGGCTGCTTCGCCTGCCGCGTCGACCGCGCCGCCTAAAGGGGACGCTCACCTTTAAAGGTGAGCGTCCCCTTTAAAGGTGAGCGTCCCCTTTGGCGGTGGCCCCGTACAATGCGCGCATGCCTTCGCGCGTCAGCCGCCGAAATTTCCTCGCAGGGTCCGCGTCGCTCGTCGCCATGATCGGCGCGCTCCACGCGCGCCGCTCGATGGGCGCGCTGCGCACATCGCAAAGCGTCGCCGGGCCTTACGGACCGCTCTCGCCGGTCGCGGACCTGGAAACCGGGTTGCCGCTCATCCGACTTCCCGAGGGGTTCGAGTACCGCACTTTCTCGTGGGCCGGCGATCCGATGGCCAACGGCGAACCGGCCCCAGACGCGCATGACGGCATGGGCGTAATCGCAGCCCGGGGCCAGGGCGCGGATCGCGAAGTCATCCTCGTTCGCAATCACGAGCGCGCGATCGCGAGGCCGATCCTGGCGCCCGCTCGTTACGACACGGTAATACCGGCCGGGCAGGGGTTCGCACCCGCGGGCGGCACGACGACGCTCCGCTTTCGCGGCCGCCACTGGGTGAGCGCCGAGCCGTCGCTCGGCGGCACCATCTACAACTGTGCAGGCGGCGTGACGCCGTGGGGCACCTGGCTCAGCGGCGAAGAAACGGTCATCGACCTCAGCCCAAAAGGCGGCCGGCGCCATGGCTATGTGTTCGAAGTGCGGGAGGACGCGAAGCAGACGACAGGACGGCCGATCGTGGACATGGGACGCATGCTGCACGAAGCGGTCGCCATCGATCCGCGAACGAACATCGCGCACCTGACCGAAGACCACCCGTATCACTCCGGCTATTACCGTTTCCTGCCGAAAGACTCGAAAGGCGGCGCGGGCAGCTACGAAGCCGGCGGGCGTCTTCAGGCAGCGCGTGTCGTCGGGCAAAGGAATGCGGACCTGCGGAACCCGGCGGTCGGCGACGTCCATCGTATCGATTGGGTGGATATCGAGAATCCGGATAGGGATCCGGGCGTTGCACCGCCCGCGATTTCCACGACGCCGGTGTCGGCGAGCGGTCCGTTTCTGCAGGCCTGGGCGCGCGGCGCACTGCGAATGAGCCGCGGTGAAGGAATTTGTCATCACGAAGGCAGGTTCTACGTCGTCGATACGGAAGCAGGCATGGATGCCAGTGGCCATCCGGGCATGGGCGACGGCGCCGTCTGGGAACACGATCCGCAGGAGAATACGTTGCAGGCGATCTTCGTCGCGGGCAACCAGCAGGTCGGCGACAACATCGACAATATTGCCGTGAGCCCTCGTGGAGGCATCCTGCTCTGCGAAGACGGCTATTCGATAACGGTTATTAACGGCCCGGGCACGCGACTCATCGGCCTCAC
>CAYPQX010000175.1:0-14048 GCA_964412975.1 uncultured Steroidobacteraceae bacterium | reverse complement strand
TTTCAGGCTGACGCCCTCATGACGCTGCGCTTCCGGAATCGTTTCGCGCAGGCGCCACAGGGACTCCCGCTGGCTCTCGGGGGTCGCGGTGACGGCGTCGCCAACGACGCCGCGCTCGATCGCAGACGCGAGCGCAGTTTCGAACCGGCCTGAGAGATCCACGTCGGCCTGTGCGAGGGTAACCTCGACGAGGGCGTACCAGTTGTGCGGGCGCTCGAAAGGATCGCGCGTGCCGGCAATGTGGCGGCAGACGAACTCGAGGCCGATACGGGGGATCAGTTCGAATGTCGTCACCGCGTCGCCCTGGCTCTCGCGGAGCAGGGCGAGCAGGGCGAGCGCCGCCGCCGGCGACTCGAGTGCGACCATCGCGGCTGCAGTTGCGCCGGGGCGCGGAAAGAGCCGCAGGCATGCGGCAGTCACCACGCCGAGCGTGCCTTCGGCACCGATGAAGAGCTGCTTGACGTCGTATCCGGTGTTGTCCTTGCGAAGCGCCGAAAGCTGGTTGAGCACGCGCCCGTCTGGCAGGACGGCTTCGAGGCCCAGGACCAGCGCTCGCATCATTCCGTAGCGCAGAACCGCAGTGCCGCCGGCATTCGTCGAAATGATCCCGCCGAGTGTGCAGCTGCCCCCCGAGCCGAGCGACATCGGCAACAGGCGATTGGCCGCGAGGGCGGCGGATTGCAGGTCGGCGAGGACGCAGCCCGCTTCGGCCGTCATCGCATCGTTCAGGGCATCGACTGCCAGGATTCTGCGCATGCGGCGGAGCGACAGCACGATCTCGTTCCCGCCCGTGCGCGGGGTGGCGCCGCCGCAATAACTCGTGTTGCCGCCCTGAGGCACGATCCGGAGACCCTCGCGCGCGCAGAAGCGCACGAATTCGGAAACACCCGCGGTCGAATCCGGCATTGCAATGAGAAGCGTGCCTCCGTGGTACAGGCCGCGGAAATCGGTTTCGAAGGGCGCGCGATCGTGAGCAGCATCGAGTGAGCCGCCCGGACCCAGCAGCCTCTTCAGCGCCTGGAGCGTGGAAGGCGAAACGGGAGGATTCGACCGGGCCATGACGGTCATCTTACTGAGCGGCGCGGTCTGCGTCGCTTTGGGCCGGGCCCGCGACTCAGGCGATCTGTGCGGCCTGCAGGGCCGCGATGCGCTCCTCAATCGGGGGATGGCTCATGAACAGCCGCCGGAAACCTTCGCCCTTGCGTCCGCTGATGCCGAATGCCGCCATCTTGTCAGGCAGGGGTTCGCCGTTACCGCGCCCAAGCGTTGCCAGTGCGGAGATCATGTTCTGCCGGCCGGCGAGATGGGCACCGCCCCCGTCGGCGCGGAATTCGCGCTGGCGCGAGAACCACATGACGATCATCATGGCGAGAAAGCCGAGCACGAGTTCCGCGACCAGGGTCGTGATCCAGAACGCAGGGCCATGACCGCGCTCATTGCGGAACACGACTTTGTCGACGACGTTGCCGACGATGCGCGAAGCGACGAACACGAAAGTGTTCACGACACCCTGGATGAGCGTGAGCGTGACCATGTCGCCGTTCGCGACATGGCTCACCTCATGCCCGAGGACGGCCTCGACTTCGCGGCGGTTCATCCTCTGAAGCAGGCCGGTGCTCACGGCGACGAGCGCGCTGTTGCGCCGGGCGCCGGTCGCGAAAGCGTTGGGGGTGGGAGACTCGAAGACGCCGACCTCCGGCATGCCGATGCCGGCCTGTGCTGTCTGGCGGCGCACGGTTTCAACCAGCCAGGTCTCCGGCTCGGTGCGCGGCTCCGTGATCAGCTTGACGCCCATCATCCGCTTCGCCGTCCACTTGGAGATGGCGAGCGACAGGAACGCCCCGCCGAAACCGAGCACGGCGCCGAAGATCAGGAGCGAGTTGAAGTTGATTCCCTGCTGGTTGAGCCAGGGCTCGACGCCCAGCAGCCTGAGCGTGACGCTCGCGACGATCAGGATTGCGAAGTTCGTGAGAACGAACAACAGGACTCTCTTCATCTGTACTCCATTCGAATTCAGGTCGTCCGCTGCCAATGGATGCGGCGTCGAGCGATTTCAAGGCGCCGGGTCACTTGGGAGTCTCTTCCTTCTCTTTCTCTTTTTCTTTCCTGGGCTTCTTTGCCGGAACTCCGACGCCGAGCTCAATGCGCCGCTCGTCATTCAGCTGCTCGAGCCCCATGATGCGGCAGTCCTCGACCATTCCCAGGTAGCGGTAGGCGACCGAATCGCGCCCGTAGCCGCAGATCTGGCCGTTGCCGTCGCCGTCCACGGCAGCGAGCGCATTCTGGCTCTTCACGTCGAAACAGCCGGCCGAGAGCTCGGCGAGGTAGGCCTTCCGGCGGCCCATGCTGAAGAGCACCACGTGGCGGTCGTCGAGGGCCTCGAATCCGCTGATGGTTGAATGGTAAACGCAGTCGCTCGTGCGGCTCATTTCGATTCGCCGGGGCTCCTTCTTGCCGAGCTGGGACTGCGGCCCGGAACTGACGCAGCCGACGAGGGCGAGGAGCGGAAGGCTGAGGATAGCGGTTTTCATGGTTCGAGCCCGTTCTGGACCTGCCTGTTGGACCGGCGCGTGCGGGGCAGGTTCCAGCGGCGGTCCGGGAGGCGTCAGGACCGGCTGCGGGCCGTCGATCAGTAGTCGTCGCGGTCGCCGTAGCCGTCTTCTTCTTCTTCTTCGTCCTCGTCCTCGTCTTCGTCGTCGTCCCAGTCGTCCTCGTCGTCTTCCTCTTCGTTTTCGGAGCCCGACCAGCCCTCCGGCTCTTCGGTCAGGTCGAGATCGAGTTCATGCCAGGTTTCGTAGTCGATCTCCTCGACGTCTCCGTCCTCATATTGCAGCTCGATCAATTCCGCATCCTCGTCGATCGAGAGGACCTGGAAGACCTCCTCGTCATCGAGGCTTTCGTACCACTGCCCGGGTACCGGGTTGTGATCGCGGCCCATGGACTCCCTCGCTGCAACGGTGGCGGGCGCTTCGACCCGCACCGCCCCCCGATATTACGGGCGCGGGCCAATGCCTAGCAAACGAGGCCGGGCGCGGCCGAAATCAGGCTGTGACCCTTGAATTGCACCGGCGTGGGTCCCATTCATCAGGCCAAGCCCGCCGAGGGCACAAGGAGAGACGAACATGACACTGATTCGCTGGGAACCGTTGAGGGAACTGGACGACATTTTCGCACGCTGCAATCCGTATTTCGGCCGGCTGGCAAACATCCGCCAGGGCGCGGTGGAAGAGGGCGATACGCCCGCCTGGACGCCGCTCGCCAACATTTCTGAGACGGAGACCGACTACCTCATCAAGGCCGAGTTGCCCGAGGTGAGCAAGGAAGACGTGAAGGTCAGCGTGGACGAGACGGTCATTACGATCAGCGGAGAGCGCCGCAAGGAAGCCGAGCACAAGGACGAGAAAGTCCATCGGACCGAAAGCTTCTATGGAAGCTTCTCGCGCAGCTTCCGGCTGCCGGAAGACGCGGACATCACCGCGATCCAGGCGGAGAGCCGGAACGGCATCCTGAAGGTCCGGGTGCCGAAGAAACCCGCGCCGCGCGCCAGAACGGTGGAAGTACAGGTAAACTGACCGGGACCCGGGGCGGCGGTCGATCCAGGCCGCCGCCCCTGACGGCTCTGCGAGGTCCCATGCCGACCGAGCTCGAGGCAATCCGGCGGAAACTGCAGGCGCAGAAGCAGGAGCTCATGGCGCGCGCCGCCAAGGTTCGCGCCGACATTACGCGTTCCTCCGGGCCGCTCGACAAGGATTTTGCCGAGCAGGTCGTTCAGATGGAGAACGATGCGGTGCTCGCGGGAATCGGCGAAGCGACCGCGGCGGAACTCGCCCAGATCAATCGCGCGCTCGCCCAGCTCGACCAGGGCACGTATGGCCTCTGCAGCCAGTGCGGCAAGCCGATCGACGAACGTCGCCTGCAGGCACTGCCCTATTCCGATCGTTGCATCACCTGCGCCGAAGCGGCGGGCTGACCACACGCTCGCGCAGTTCATGCCTGCCTACAAGGTTCCTCTCCGCGAATTCCGCTACGTTCTGTACGACGTCCTCGACGTCGAATCCAGCTACCGCGATCTTGGCCGGGGTGACGTCAACGCCGAGTTGATCGACGGCTTGCTCGATGGCGGCGCGCGTTTTGCCGAAGACATCGTGGCACCGACCAACGAAGCCGGCGATCGCGTCGGCGTGCGCCGCACGGACGACGGGCGCGTGATCACTCCGCCCGGCTTCATCGAGGCCTACCGTCAGTACGTTGACGACGGCTGGGCCGCCTTGTGCGGGCCCGTCGATGCCGGCGGGCAGGGCCTGCCCGAGAGCCTGGGCGGCGTGATCGGCGAGATGCTGGTCACGGCCAACATGTCGTGGAAGCTCTACAGCGGGCTGACCGACAGCGCCGTGCTGTGCGTGGCGAAACACGCGACCGAGGAATTGCGACGCCTCTATCTGCCGAAGCTCGTGAGCGGCGTGTGGAGCGGCACCATGGTGCTGACCGAGCCGCATGCCGGCACCGATCTCGGCCTGATGCGCACGCGCGCCGAGCCGGACGGAGAGGGCAGCTACCGCATCAGCGGCACCAAGATCTTCATCACGAGCGGCGAGCACGATCTCACGGAGAATATCGTGCATCTGGTGCTCGCCAAGCTCCCCGACGCGCCGGCCGGCTCTCGCGGCATCAGCCTGTTCGTCGTTCCCAAGCGCCTGCCGGACGGGAAAGGCGCGCCCGGCACGCTGAATGGCGTCACTTGCCCGAGCGTCGAGCACAAGCTCGGCATTCACGCTTCGGCGACCTGCGTGATGAATTTCGACAGTTCGCGGGGCTGGTTGATCGGCGAGATCAACGGCGGGCTGAAGGTCATGTTCACGATGATGAACCACGCGCGGCTCTGGGTCGGGCTTCAGGGACTCGCGCAATGCGAGCGCGCCTGGCAGCCTGCGCTTGCCTACGCGCGGGAGCGCCGGCAGGGCCGCACCTCGGAGGGCGGCAGGGCGGCTGCGGATCCGATCATCGGGCATCCGGACGTGCGCCGCATGCTGTTGACGCAACGATCGCTGATCGAAGGTGCGCGCGTCCTCATCTGGTTTGCGGGCCTGCAGATGGATCGCGCGCTGCATCATCCGGACGAGGCGACGCGCAAGGAGGCCGACGCGCTGCTTTCGATCCTCACCCCGATCGTAAAGGGATTCGTCACCGACATGTCGCTCGAGTGCACGAGCCTCGCGCTGCAGATTCACGGCGGCCACGGCTACATCCGGGAAACCGGCATCGAGCAGTATTTCCGCGACGCGCGGATCACCGCGATCTACGAAGGCACGAATGGCGTGCAGGCGATGGATCTCCTGGGTCGAAAGGTCCTCGGCTCGGGCGGTGCGCTCGCCCGGCAGCTCGGCGGCCTGATCGGCGGCTTCTGCGAGCGCCACGCTGGATCGGAAGAGCTCTCGGAGTTCATCGTACGGCTCGCCGGGCTCCTGAAGGAATGGAGCGAGGCGACGGAAGAAATCGCGCGGCGCAGCGCGCGGAATCCCGACGAAACCGGCGCGGCGTCGGTCGACTACCTGCAACTCACCGGTTATCTGTGCCTCGGCTGGTGCTGGGCCCGGATGGCCGCCGTGTCGGCGACCGCGCTGAAGGCAGGCGCCGCAGACGCCGCATTCCACAAGTCCAAGCTCGCGACGGCACGGTTCTATTTCCAGCGCATCCTGCCGCGGGCCGAAGCGCATCTCGATGCGCTCGGCGCGGGCGCCCGTTCGCTGATGGAGCTGCCGCCCGATCAGTTCGCGTTCTGATCCGGATCAGCCGCGCTGCGCGGCGAGCCCGCCGTGCAGCGACCAGACATTCTGGAAGCCGCGTGAGCGCAGGTACTCTGCCGCCGCGTGGCTTCGCACGCCGTGCGCACAGACGAGCAGGTAACGATCCGCCGGCTCGAGATCGGGACTCCCTTCCAGCAGGCGGCCGAGCGGCAGGGACCGTTGCCCGGCGAGCGGCAGCGGTTCTTCCTCGCATTCCTCCGGTTCACGGATGTCAATGATCCGGTAGCCCTGGGCCGCGGCCGCGGTGAGCGAGACCGAAACGTCGACGTCCTCCGACGGCGCCGTCGGCTGTGGCGGGCCCGTCCGTACGCAGGACCCGAGACATTGTGCATTCCGCGGCGCAGACAGGCGCCGCAGCCCGTGCGTGAGCAGGTCGACGAGGAGGACTTCATTCGCGAGCTGCCCCGGCAGGCCGAGCAGCAGCTTCAGCACTTCCATTGCCTGGAGATTGCCGAGGATGGCGGGAACGGGCCCGAGAACGCCCGATTGTTCGCAATTGCCGACGAGGCCATCGCGCGTCGCATCGGGCCACTGGCAACGCAGGCAGGAACCGCCGAGATCGGGTCGCACCACCTGCAGCTGGCCTTCGTACTGGTACACGCTCGCGATGACCGCGGGCTTGCCGATGCGCACCGCGGCATCGTTGACCAGGAACTTCGCCGCGAAGTTGTCTGTGCAATCGACGACGACGTCGCATCCCGCGATGACCTCGTCGGCATTTGCGGCGTCGAGCCGTTGGGCGCGGGCCAGAACGCGAATGGCCGGGTTGTAGGCCGAAAGCTTCCGGGCTGCAGCGTCGGCTTTCGCATGGCCGATGTCGGCGATGTCGTACAGGGGTTGACGATGCAGATTCGAGGCCTGGACGACGTCGGCGTCGACGATCGAGATCGTGCCGATCCCGGCGCCGGCAAGGCCGGGGAGGACGGCGCAACCGAGGCCGCCCGCGCCGATCACGGCGACCGTCGAAGCTGCAAGCCTCGCCTGGCCCGCCGCGCCGACTTCAGGCAGCGCGATCTGTCGCGAATAGTCGAATGGCGCGGGTGCAACTGTAGTTGCAATGCAGCCATGATCGCAATTCACCCAGCCGCTCTCGCCAGCGGCGTAGTGCTCCTTTTTCCAGATCGGCAGGCGATGCTTGATGGCATCGATGATCTCGCGGCAGGCCGCGAAGGCTTCCGCACGATGGTGGGCGCTTACGCCGACCCAGACGGCCACGTCGCCGACCGCGAGACGGCCGAGCCGGTGCACGCAACGCGCCCGCAGGACTCCATGGTGCGCGATCGCCTCCTCGACGATTCTCCTGCCTTCCGCGGCCGCAAGCTGCTCGAATGCTTCGTACTCGAGGCCCGTGACCGTTCGCCCCTCGTTGTGATCGCGGACCCGCCCTTCAAAACCGGCATAGCCACCGGCCGCGCAGGTTGCGACCGGTGCCGCGAGATGCGCGGCATCGATCGGCTCGTGGGTGAACTCGAATGCGATCATCCGCCGGCCACCGGCGGGATGAACACGACCTCGTCATCGTCCCTGAGCGTCCGGTTCCAGTCGTCGAATGCGGCATTGACGGCGACCTTCAGCTGGGAAATCGGAAGCTTGAATCCGTGCCGGTCGGCGAGTTCCGCGTAGAGCGCAGCAGGCGTCAGGGCCGCCGTCTCGACAATCTCCTCCTGGCGGCCCGCCTGTTCGCGGAACAGCGCGTAATAATGGAGTCGTACCCGCGGCATCAGGGGGCTCCGGTCGTCTTGAGCGACGCACGCATCGTTTCGAAGTCCCGGGGTGTATTGGCGTTCTCGAGCGCAGCGGCATGAACCGGGTCGAGAAGCAGGACGTCGTGGGCAAGCAGGAACTTGCGCGGGCAGTCGCGGCCCGCCGCGACATGACCGAGGATGGATTCGCGGCTCGCGGGTTCATAGATCGCGCACAGGGGCTCGGGCAGACCGTTCGTGGCATTGCGAAAGGCCGTGGCGAGGCGGCCCGCATCGCGGCCCGCAATCAGTTGGTCGAGTGTTTCGCCGCCCAGGAACGGAAGGTCGCAGGCGAGCACCAGCCAGGCTGCGTCCGGATGCGTCGCCTGCGCGGCGATGATTCCCGCGATCGGGCCGGATCCTGCTGCGCCGTCGACGATCTGAGGATAGCTGGCACGCAGTCGCTCGCGGATCTGGTCCGCACGCACCGAGACGAAGGCGAGGCTCACGCGCGGTGCCAGGAGCTCGAATGCCCGCGCAAGTTGCGGGCGCGCGCCGTAGGACAGCGCGGCCTTGTCGAATTGCATGCGGCTCGAGTGTCCGCCTGCAAGCACCAGCCCATGGAGCGGGGGCGTCATGGCGCCGCCGCGTCGTAGTCGTTCTTGCCGCCGCTCTTCGCGAGCAGCCGGACCGCCTCGATGACGATGCCGTGCGAGAGCGACTTGCACATGTCGTAGACGGTGAGCGCTGCGACCGCGGCACCGGTCAAGGCCTCCATCTCGACGCCGGTCCGGTGGTGCACCGCGGCCGTGCAGAGGACCTCCAGGGATTCACCGCCCGCGGGTGCGATCGAAATGTCGCAGCGCTCGAGGCCGAGCGGGTGGCAGAACGGGATCAGTTCGTGCGTGCGTTTGGCGGCCAGGGTGCCCGCGATAACCGCCGTATGCATCACCGGTCCCTTGGCAGTCTCGAAGCCGGAGGCCTGCAGCGTGTCGAAGGCCTCGCGCGGAAAGCGGATCATCGCGGATGCCGTCGCGCTCCGGAGGCTCTCGTGCTTTGCGGTCACGTCGACCATGGCCGGGCGGCCCTCGGCATCGACGTGCGTGATCGATTTTCGGTCATCCGCCAATGTAGTACATCTCGATCTTGCGCGGCTTGACCTCAGCGGCCGGCAATTGCCGCAACTCGCTGTAGCGGTCCTGGCGCCCGCGCCAGACGTCGCGGATCATGCGCCGCAGTTCTTCGTCGGCTGCGCCCGCGCGGAGCGGCCCACGGAAGTCCGTGCCCTGCGTCGCGAACAGGCAGGTATAGAAGACGCCGTCGGAAGACAGGCGCGCACGTGTGCAGTCGCCGCAGAACGGCTGGCTGACGGAGGAAATGAACCCGATTTCTCCGGCGCCGTCGTTGTAGGCGTAGCGGAGCGCGACTTCGCCGCGTTGCGCGGCGGGGACCGGCGAAAGCGGCCAGCGTGCTGCAATCGCATCGCGAAGTTCCCGGGACGGCAAGACGAGCTCCGGCTTCCAGTCGTTGCGGTTGCCGACATCCATGTACTCGATGAACCGGACGATCACGCCCGTCCCGCGGAAATGCCGCGCGAGTTCGAGCGCCTGCCCGTCGTTCACGCCACGCTGGATGACCGCATTGACCTTGACGGGTGCGAGGCCCGCCTCGAGCGCGGCCTGTATTCCGTCGAGCACGCGTCCGAGGCCTTCAAAGCCGCCGCTCAGGCGCTTGAACGTCGCGGGGTCGAGCGTGTCGAGGCTGACTGTCACGCGCGACAGTCCGTGTGACGCGAGGAGCGCAGCCTGCTGCGCGAGCAGCACGCCGTTCGTCGTGAGCGCGAGATCGACGACGCCCTCGATCGCGGACAATTCTGCCACCAGGTCCGCGAGATCCGAGCGGAGCAGGGGTTCACCGCCCGTGAGGCGGATCTTCCGTACGCCTTCGGCCACGAACTGGCGCGAGAGCCGCAGGATTTCGTCGAAAGACAGCCTCTCTCCGGCGGCCAGGAAGCGATAGTCCTCGCCGAAGGCTTCGCGCGGCATGCAGTAGGGACAGCGGAAGTTGCAGCGGTCCATCACCGATATCCGGAGATCCGCGAGCGGGCGGCCGCGCGTATCCGTTGCTGCCTTCGGAGCGGAAATCGCGACCAGCCTGTCCTTGTCGTCGTTGTCCATGGTCTACCAGCGGTGGAAGGGTACGGCGAGTCCGGCCGGATGGGTCGCAGGGCCGCGCGGCAACTCGACGAATCCATCCGTGCCGGCAAGCGAAATGAAGTCCCCGGACCCCCCGGTCGGACGGGGTTCGGCCATAGTCCTGCCATCGGAATCGTACCGGAGTGCGACGGGCAGGAAACAGGCGAGCGGCGCGTCAAAAGCGAAATCCCGCGCGAGCGCCACCTGCGCCGTAGCGGCCGGCGTTGCGGCGGAGAGCCGGGCCAGTGCCGGGATGACGTAGCGCGCAAGACAGACGAGGACCGAGACAGGATTCCCCGGCAGGGCAAAGACCAAGGTGCCCGCGGCGCCCCGGCCGAACCACATCGGGCGTCCCGGGCGCTGCGCGATCTGATGCAGGATCTTCTTCACGCCCAGGGATTCGAGGACGCCGGGCACGTAATCGTACCGGCCCGCTGATACGCCACCGGACAGCACCAGCACTTCGTGCCGCCCGAGCGCGTCGCCGAGGGCAGCCTCGAGCACATCTTTTTGGTCCGGCAGGTGCAGATCGGTCGTGGGCGGGAATCCGGCGAGCGCGAGCGATGCAGCGATGCCGTAGGAATTCGAGCGCCGCACCTGGTGCGCCAGAACCGGCTGGCCCGGCTCGACGAGCTCGTCGCCGGTCGAAATGACCGCGATGCGTGGCAGCCGCGACACTGCGAGACGCGGCTGTCCCGCCGACGCGGCGATTGCAAGCTCCGGCGCGCCGAGACGGGTGCCGGCGGCAAGCAATGCGTCGCCTGCGCGCGCGTCGGCACCGCGTCGATGCACGTGCAGCCAGGGCCTGGGCTGGTAGCCGGCTTCGATCGAGGCCTTGCCGCCCGCGATGCGAACCCGCTCGACGGGCACGACCGTGTCGCAACCCCGGGGCAGCACGGCGCCGGTCATGACCTCGATGCAGTCGGCGGGGGAGTCAAGCGCCAGGGCGGGTGTGCCGGGGGGCTGCCGGCCGGCAATGCGATACCCGGAAGGCGCGACGCTCCCGCCGGCAAGCGCGATGCCGTCCATCGTGACGCGATCGAACGGCGGGCAGTCGCGTTCCGCACGGATCTCGCGGCGCAGAACCCGGCCGGCGCAGGCCGGCAACGGCAGTTCCTCGTCCGGCACCGGCTCGAGCGCCGCGGCGATCGCCGCATCAGCCTCGGCGGGCGTCAGCATCGGGCCCCGGCGTCAATTCTGTTTGTCGCGGGACTTGAAGATTCTGAGTTGTTCGTTGAACCGGTCCGCAACGGCCTGGACTTCGTCGACGGCGGCATTGTTCTTTTTCGCCTGCATCGCGCGCAGTTCCGCGAGCCTGTTCTCGTCGTAGTTCCCGCTCTTTTCGAGCGTGCTCATTTCCATGTCGAGGCAGGCGTTGTAGGCGTTGATGTCTTCATTGAACTGTTGCACCGCCTTCTGGGCGGCCACCATTTCCTCGTAGGTCGCGGACTTGCCGTCGGGCGCCCGGTCGGGTGCGCGCGGATAGATACAGGTTGCCTGCACGGCCGCCGAGGCAAGAAAGGCGATCAGGGCAAGCGTCATTCGGGTCATTTCAGCAGTCTCCCCCTGCGATTCGGTGATTATGGGACAGCTTCGGGCCGGCCCGGTTCGCAAGCTTTTGGATTCTAGCGCAGGGCCTCCAGGCGGGGCAGCGACCAGGGCGCCCGCGGGTCCCCTCCGGCACTGCGGAATCCGGCCGCCGGCCCCCGGAAATTGGCCAAAAACAACGGCCGCGGCCCGTTAGGATGTGCGCCAACCGGTCTGCGGGATGCATTGGAATGCGGGATTGGAAATCCGCCTTGCGCACGGTGTTCCTGTCGCGCGCCCTTGACGCGCTCGAGGAGACGAGGCTGGTGCCCGATCGCAAGGTGCTCTACCAGTTTTCCGCCCGTGGCCACGACCTGACCCAGGCCTTGCTGGGCCAGCAGCTGAACGGCAGCTGCGACGCGGTCGCGCCTTATTATCGTTCGCGGCCGCTCGCCCTTGCCCTTGGTCTTTCGCCGGAAGAGGCGCTGGCCTCCACGATGATGCGCGCCGAGGGCATGTCGGCCGGCCGGGACATCGGCGTCGTGCTCAACCTGCCGAATCGGGAAGGCCCCTGCCTGCTTCCCGCCTGCGGCGGCGTAGGCACGCAGTACACGCCCGCGGCCGGCTGGGCGCAGTCGCTCGTTTACCGTGAGCGGGAACTCAAGGATCCGGCGGCAGCCGGAAGCATCGCGGTCGCTCACGGCGGCGATGCCTCGACGGCGACGAACGGATTCTGGGCATCGCTCAATATCGCGACGACCGAGCGGCTGCCGCTGCTTTACTTCATCGAGGACAATGGCTACGGCATCTCGGTGCCGGCCACGCGGCAGACACCGGGCGGCGACATCGCGGCAAACCTTGCCGCCTTCGGCAACCTGCGGATCCTGGCCGGCGACGGTTCGGATCCGGTCGCGGCCGCGCAATTGATCGAGTCAGCCGTCACGGCCGTGCGCCAGGGCGAAGGGCCGGTGCTGCTGCGCCTGCGTGTTCCCCGACTTTCCGGCCATTCGGGACAGGACACGCAGGCCTACAAGAGCGCGGCCGAGATCGAGTCAGAGCAGGCCCGCGATCCCTTGATGCAGCTGAAGAATCACCTCGTGCCGGCCGCGATGGCCGAAGACGCATGGCGCGAGCTCGAAGCCGAGGCCCAGGCTACCGTCCGGGCGGCGCTTGCGCGCATCGAGTCGCGGCCGCCCGTTTCGGCGGCGACCGTCAGGAAGTACGTGTTCAGCGAGCAGCGCGCCGATGGTTCGCTCGAGCTGCAACGACAGGGCGGCGAGCGGGCCCTGGGCATCGCGCCGCGCGCGGGAACGGCGATCGCGCGGCCGGAAGGCCCCCGGATCAACATGTTGACGGCGATCCGGCGCACGCTCGAGCACGAACTTGCGAACAATCCGCGCGTCCTCGTGTTCGGCGAGGACGTCGGGCGCAAGGGCGGCGTGCATGCGGCGACGCTCGGGTTGCAGGAGCGATTCGGCGAAGCGCGCGTCTTCGACACGAGCCTGTCGGAAGAGGGAATCATCGGCCGAGCCGTCGGCATGGCGCTCGCGGGCCTTGTGCCGGTGCCCGAGATCCAGTTCCGCAAGTACGCGGAGCCGGCCGCCGAGCAATTGCACGACTGCGGCACGATGCGTTGGCGCACGGCGAACCGATTCGCGGCGCCGATGGTCGTGCGCATGCCCGGCGGCTTCTTCAAGTGCGGCGACCCCTGGCACAGCCAGTGCAACGAGGTGCAGTTCCTGCATGCCGTCGGCTGGCAGCTCGCGATGCCGTCGAATGCCGAGGACGCCGTGGGGCTTTTGCGGACCGCCTTGCGCGGAAACGATCCCGTGATCTACTTCGAGCATCGATCGCTCCTGGACGGCGCGGCCGCGCGGCGGCCGTGGCCGGGCGACGAATTCATGCTGCCATTCGGCAAGGCCCATTGCCTGCGTGCCGGTTCCGAACTCACGGTCGTGAGCTGGGGCGCGATGGTCGAGCGATGCGAGCAGGCCGCCGCCGAGTCCGCAGTCGACGTCGAGCTTCTCGATCTGCGGACGCTCTCGCCCTGGGACCGCGAGGCGGTACTTGGATCGGTGGCGAAGACGCGGCGCTGCCTCATCGTCCACGAGGACACGATCACGGCGGGATTCGGCGCCGAGATTGCTGCAACGCTTGCGGAGCACGCCTTTTTCGATCTCGATGCGCCCATCGAGCGTCTCGCGATGCCGGACGTGCCGAGTCCGCACAGTCCCCTGCTGCTCGATGCGGTGGTCCCGTCGGTTGGTAAGATCGTGGCGGCGATGCGCCGCATTGCGAGTATCTGAACAATGACCCAGATGATCGACGTGCTGCTCCCGGCCGACCAGGCGGAAGGAACCCGTTCGCAGGTGCTGCGCTGGCTGAAATCGGTCGGGGAGCCGGTCGCAAAGCACGAGCCGCTGGTCGAGATCGAAACCGACAAGGTCACGATCGAGGTGCCCGCTCCGGCGGACGGCGTTCTCGGTGAAATCGCGGTCGCGGAGGGCACGGAAGTTGCGCCCGGCGCGTTGCTTGGCCGGTTGCACCCAGGCAGCGCTGTAGCGGTGGCTGTGACGGCTGTTGAAGCACCGGCCGCACGGGTTGCCGCGAAGCCGGCGGCATCCGCCAGCGTTCCGAATGCGGCCGGCAGGATGAGCCCGGCCGTGCGTCGCCTGCTCGCGGAGCGGGGACTCTCGGCGGATGCGGTGCAAGGCAGCGGCGAGGGCGGACGCATCACCGTCGAAGACGTGCTCGCCGCAGCGCAGGGCGCGACGGCACCGGCGAGCGCTCGCAAGCCGCCGGACGCGCCAGCGCCCGACGAGGCTGGCATGCGCCGCATC
>CAYPQX010000174.1:0-9993 GCA_964412975.1 uncultured Steroidobacteraceae bacterium | reverse complement strand
GTGCTCGAGCAGGCGCCGCACGGCCTGGAGTGCGACCGACAGGGTCGGAAAATCGGTGCTGCCCGTCGCGCGCATCTCGCGCACCGTGCGGGTGACGTTCTGGACGCCATCGCCGCCTGCTTTCAGCCAGGCGGCGACCCGTGCTGACGCGTCGCCGCGGGCCTTTCCGGAAAGCACGCGTTCGCAGAGCCGGCGCTGCAGGAGGTACACATCCTCTCGCAGGGCCCCTCGCGCCACTGCCTGCCAGTGGCCTTCGACGGTCAAACCCTCGATCTCTTTCCGGAGCCAGTCAAGCCCGAGCGCGGCGCCGAGCCCGTAATAGACGCGTGCCGCATGGCCGATCGGCGCGCGGCGGTCGCGCGCGACTTCGACGATGTCAACGCCGGCGTGGATCGCGCCGAGGCTCGCGACGCGCCGCGCGACGCGCGGCGGAACGCCGTCGCGCGCAAAGCGCTTCAGCGCCTCTTCGTAGCGCTCGACCTCGCTGCCCTCGATCAGTTCGGGCAGGTCGCGCATGAGCTCCCTGATCCCCGGCTGCAGCAGCGAAACCGCGCGTTTGATGTCGAGGTCCTTGCGCTGGCTGCGCAGCACCCAGTAGGTGAGGTGACGCAGAAGCCGTGTCGTCTCGTACATCATGTCGTACTGCAGGCTGGTCGGCGTGCGGTCGTCGAGCGCCTCGATGTCGGCCCAGAGATCCCGCATGCCGGTGATCTCGCGCGCAATCGAATAGGCGCGGGCAATGTTGCCGACGTCGGCGCCCGTGTCCTCCTGCATGCGGATCGCGAACACCGGGCCCATCCGGTTCACAAGGCTGTTGGTGATCGCCATTACGATGATTTCGCGGCGCAGCTGGTGACGCAGGATCTCTTTCGGATAGCGCCGCTGGACGGGCCCCGGGAAGTAACGGGTCAACTCGCCGCTCAGGAAAGGGTCGGCAGCGACGTCGGTGTCGCCGAGCCGGACCGCGAGCCAGATCTTCGAGTAGGAAAGCAGCATCGACAGCTCGGGACGCGTGAGCCCGAGTCCCTTGCTGCGCCGCTCGACGATCTCGTCGGCGGGTGGCAGGGCCTCGAGCGCCCGGTCGAGCGTGCCAGCGCGCTCGAGCGCGTGAATCACGTGCCCGAGTTCGGCGATCCGCTCGGCCGAGCGCGCCTGAAGCGTCGAAATGGCGAGGCTCTGGAGATAATTGTTGCGCAGCACCAGGTGGCCGACTTCCTCCGTCATGCTCGCGAGCAGGCGGTTCCGCGCGGGCCGGTGCAGGCGACCGGAAGCCATCAGCGGATTGAAAAGGATCTTGAGGTTGACCTCGACGTCGGAGCAGTTCACGCCCGCGGAGTTGTCGATGAAGTCAGTATTTATGCGCCCGCCGGTCGCCGAATACTCGATTCTCCCGCGTTGCGAGAATCCGAGGTTGCCGCCTTCGCCGACGACCCGGCAGCGCAGTTCCGCGCCATTGCTGCGCACCGCATCATTGGCCCGATCGCCGATCTCCGCGTGGGTCTCCTCGGCCGACTTGACGTAGGTGCCGATGCCGCCGTTCCAGAGCAAGTCGACCGGCATCTTCAGGATCGCGCGGATCACCTCGACCGGGGAGGGCGCCAAGATCCCGATGCCGAGCATCGCCCGTGCCTCGGGCGAAAGCGCAATCGCCTTGGTCTGCCGGGAATATACGCCACCGCCTTTCGACAGGAGCCGCTTGTCGTAGTCTTCCCAGCTCGAGCGCGGAAGATCGAACATGCGCTTGCGCTCGGCGAAGCTCCGCGCCGCATCCGGCGACGGATCCACGAAGATGTGCCGGTGATCGAAGGCGGCGAGAAGCCGGATGTGCGGCGACAGGAGCATCGCGTTGCCGAACACGTCGCCTGACATGTCGCCGATGCCGGCGACCGTGAAATCCTGCGATTGCGTATCCTTCCCGAGCTCGCGGAAATGACGCCGGACCGACTCCCAGCCGCCGCGCGCGGTGATCGCCATCTCCTTGTGGTCGTATCCCGCCGATCCGCCGGAGGCAAACGCGTCGCCGAGCCAGAATCCGTACTCCCCCGAAATCGCGTTTGCGACGTCCGAGAATTTTGCCGTGCCCTTATCGGCCGCGACGACGAGATACGCGTCGTCGCCGTCGTGCCGGACGACGCCCTGCGGCACAACGACCTTGCCGCCGATCATGTTGTCGGTGACGTCGAGCAGCGCGCGGATGAACCAGCGGTAACATTCCGTGCCGTCGGCGAGCAACTCGTCGCGGCCCGCCGGCGGCCGCCGTGGCACGAAACCGCCCTTGGCGCCAACCGGGACGATCACCGTGTTCTTGACGTTCTGCGCCTTCATGAGCCCGAGGATCTCGGTGCGGAAATCCTCGCGCCGGTCCGACCAGCGCAGGCCGCCGCGTGCGACGCGCCCCATGCGCAGATGCACGCCCTCGACGCGCGGCGAGTGCACGAAGATCTCGAACATCGGCTTCGGCAATGGCACTTCCGCGATCCGGCGCGGGTCGAACTTGATCGCGAGGTACGGTCGCGGCGCGCCGTCCACGCCGGTCTGGAAGTAGTTGGTGCGAAGCGTTGCGTCGATTGCGGCCATGTAGGCCCGCAGGATGCGATCGTCGTCGATTCGCGTGACCTTCGTGAGCAGCCGCTCGAGCGCGCGGCGCTGCGTGCCCTCGGCTCGCCGCCGCGCCGCGGGATGCAGCCCCGGCTCGAAGCGCGCGAGGAAGAGGCGCAGCAGGTGACCGGCCGCAGCCGCATTGCTCGCGAGCGCCTCCTCGATGTATGACTGCGAAAGGGGCAGGCCGAGCTGCCCGTACCATCGGGCGTAAGTGCGGAGCACGGTCACCTCGCGCCAGCTGAGGTCCGCCGCGAGCACCAACCGGTTGAAACCGTCGTTATCGGCATTGCCCGACCAGACGTTGGCAAACGTCGTCTTGAAGCGCGGCCCGTCCGTGTCGAGATCGATGCGGACGCCCCTCGGATGTTCGAGTTCGAAATCCTGGATCCAGACGCTGTCCGACGCGGTCGCGATCTCGTAGGGCCGCTCGCTGATCAGCTTGAGGCCGAGATTCTCGATTGTCGGCAGCACGTCGGAGATCGGGATCGGCCGCTGGTGACGAAGCAGCTTGAACTGAACTTTGTGCGGGGGCTGGTCTGCGCGGCGATAGAGGCCCATGAGGAGCCCCGCGGGCTCGGCCTTCAGCCGCTCGAGCGATGCGACGTCATCAACCGCGACCTCGAACGGCGTGTCTTCCTGGTAGGCGGCCGGAAACGCGTCCCCCCAGACGCGGTTCAACCGCAGCGCTTCGGCCTCGCTGCAGGCATCGAGCAGCGAGTCCTTCAGCCGGTCCTGCCAGGTGCGCACCGTCTCGGTGATCTGGCGCTCGAGTTCGACCGCGTCCACTCCCGCATTGGAATCCGTCGGTGTCCGCACCAGAATGTGCAGCCGCGCGAGCACTGACTCGGACAGGCTGACCTGCGATTCGATCGCGAGTCCGCCGAATGCGCCGAGGGCGAGGCGCTCGATTCGCTCGCGCGCCTGTGTGTTGTAGCGGTCGCGCGGCACGTATACGAGGCAGGAATAGAACCGGCGGAAAACGTCGCGACGCACGAACAGCCGCACCTGCGCGCGCTCGTAGAGGTTCACGATGCCGCGCACGACCCGGACGAGGTCAGGAATCGTGGCCTGGAAGAGTTCGTCGCGCGGAAAAGTTTCGAGCGCGTGCACCAGCGCCTTGTGGTCGTGACTCGACTCCTTGAGACCGAAATGGTCGATGACGCGCTGGATCTTGTGGCGGAGCACCGGAATCTCACGGGAGCTGCGGCTGTACGCGGACGAGGTCCATAGTCCGATGAACCTGCGCTCGCCAGTGACGTTTCCAGCGGCGTCAAACGTCTTGACGCCGACGTAGTCGAGATAGGTCGAACGGTGGACCGTCGCGATCGAGTTTGCCTTGGTGATGATGAGCGGCTCGGCGGAGCGTGCGAACGCGCGAATATCGCCGGTCAGCACGATGGACCTGGGCTTGCGCCTGGCTGAGAGCCGCCGCATGACCCCGAGGCTGGAGCCGGATACCGGCGCGAGCAGGTCCCGGCGCGGCCCGCGCCGCAGGCGGTACTCGCGATAGCCCAGGAAGGTGAAGTGGCTGTCTTCCATCCACTCGAGCAGTGCCTGTGCCTCGCGGATTTCGTTCTTCTGGCCCCGCACTTTCGCCACGCCGAGCTCGGCCGCGACTTCGAGCGCCTTGCCGCGCATGCGCCGCCAGTCGGTGGTCGCGGCGCGGATGTCGCCGAGCGTGCGGCGGATGCTCTCCTCAATGGCCGCAAGTCGGCGCGCGTCCGGCTCGCGGTCGATCTCGATCAGCTGCCAGGACTCGGGCTTCGCGCCGCCGGGGGGATCGTCGAGATAGAGTCCCTGCAGCCTGCCGCGCCGGTCGCGTGAAACCCAGAACACCGGGTGCGCAAGCAGGTGAATCGCAAGCTTGCTCTGTGTGCATACCATGCCGAGCGAGTCGACGAGGAAGGGCATGTCGTCGGTGACAACCATGATGACCGTGTGCGACGACTCGAAGCCGTCGCGCGCCGGATCCGGGTTGAACACGCGCACGAGCGAGCGGCCGGGGCGGCGCACGCTCCCGAGTTGAAGCTGGGCGAGCGCTGCGCCGGCGAGATCCGCATCGGTGCGCTGCACGAGGTCGAGTTCGGATACGCCGTGATAGAAGTAGCGCGCCAGCCTGTCTGGTGCGACCGGCATGCCGCGGCGGCGCCCGCGACGGGCGGCGGCGGCGATGCGGTCGATGATTGCCTGTCGGGCGGCCGGGATCCTGCCTAGCATCAACACTCCAGACGCGCCCGGCCCGGTCTGCAAAGGGCACTGGCGTGGCGGCGCGAATTATACACGCGGTTCGCCGGCCGGTCCGAGCTGCCAGGACCGCTTCTGAAGCCGCGCGAGTAGTGTCTCGAACTGCGATTGTTCGGCGGGACTCAGCTCCGCCAGCAGGCGCCTCTCATAGGCGAGGGCGAGCGGGACAATGCGCCGGTAGACGGCCCGTCCGCGTGCGGTCAGGCTGAGGACCGAGCGCCGCTTGTCATGTGCGGCGAGCGTCCGGCTCACGCGGCCCGCGCGGGTGAGGCCCATGACCGCGCGGCTGACCGCAACCTTGTCCATCGCGGTGCGCTCCGCGACGTCGGCGGCGGACAGCCCCGGGACGCGAGCAAGCACGGCGATGACCCGCCACTGCGGGATCGAGAGGCCGAAACGGCGCGCGTATGCCCCGGCCAGGGCCGATGAAACCGTGTTCGCCAGCACTGAAAGGCGATACGGTATGAAGTGCTCCAGGGACAATGCCGGGGGGTTCGCTGGCGCAGGCATACATGGATTATAGTTGCAATTGCAACTAATGCGGGAGCGGTGCGATGGGCGAGCAATTCGACAATCCGATGGGCACCGACGGCTTCGAGTTCGTCGAGTACACCGCGCCGGACCCGGACGAACTCCGGGCGCTGTTCTCCCGCATGGGATTCCCGGTCACGGCACGGCATCGCAGCAAGAACGTCACGCTGCACCGACAGGGGGACATCAACTTCGTCATCAACGCCGAGCCCGAGGGCTTCGGCCAGAAGTTTGCGCGCGCGCACGGGCCGTCGGCCTGCGCCATGGCGTTTCGGGTCAGGGACGCGGCCTTTGCGCTCCGCCGCGCGATCGAGAAGGGCGCAAAGCCGGTCGAGACGCGGGTCGGACCGATGGAGCTTCGGATTCCCGCCATCGAGGGCATCGGCGGCAGCCTGATCTACCTCGTGGACCGCTATGGGGACCGGACGATCTACGACGTCGATTTCGTACCCGTCCCCGACCCGAACCCGGTCCGCGCCGCCGGACTCACGCTGATCGATCACCTGACCCACAACGTAAGCCGCGGCAACATGGACCGCTGGGCCGGGTTTTACGAGCGGCTGTTCAATTTCCGCGAGATCCGGTACTTCGACATCGAGGGGAAGAAGACCGGCCTGTTCAGCCGCGCGATGACGAGCCCCTGCGGCAAGATCCGCATCCCGATCAACGAAAGCCAGGACGACAAGAGCCAGATCGAGGAGTACATCCGCGAGTATCACGGCGAAGGCATCCAGCACATAGCGCTCGCAACGAGCGACATCTATGCGAGCGTCGATGCGCTCCGCGCAAACGGCGTCGAGTTCCAGGACACTCCGGAAACCTACTACGAGGGCGTCGAGGCCCGCGTGGCCGGCCACCGCGAATCGCTCGCGCGGATGCGCGAGCGGCGCATCCTGATCGACGGCAGCGCCAAGGACGGCATCCTGCTCCAGATCTTCACGAAGAACGTCATCGGCCCGATCTTCTTCGAGATCATCCAGCGCAAGGGCAACGAGGGATTCGGGGAAGGCAACTTCAAGGCGCTGTTCGAGTCCATCGAACTCGACCAGGAGCGACGCGGGGTCATCTGACGCCCGCTCTGCCGCAGAACGGGCAAGGCGGTATCCTGCGCTCAAGCGGGCGCAACGGGCGCAACGGGCGCCGGGTGGGGGAGGATATCCGCATGCCGGGCAGAAAATTTCGCTTTGGCGTGACCGTGAAGGTCGCGCTTGGGCTCGCGCTCATCATCATGGTCGGGATGGCATCCATGCTCGTCATCCACCGCGGACTCGAACGGGTCGAGGCGGCGCTCGAACGACTTGCGGGGGTGAAAGCCCCGATCATCGCGGCGGCATACGGGATGGAAGTGAACGTCAACGGCGCGTTGCTCTACGCGCTCATGTACCTAGCGGCCCGACAGCCCAAGTACCGGTCCGAGGCGGAGGACGACGTCGGGGACTTCGGCCGCTACCATGCGACGTATCTGCAATTGGTGGCGACGGACCGTGAACGCGAGCTGGCCCGCCGGATCAGTGAGCAGTACCGGGAGTTTGCGCGACTTGCGGACGAGTTGATGAACCTCGCGGTCCGGCAGGAAAAGCTGTACGCGGCGATCGCGGAGAAGACGGAGGAGATTGACTATATCCTCGATGCGCGTCTTCAGCCGGAACTGTTCCGCGAAGCCGCGTTGCGGCGCGACGGAATCGGGGCCGCCGTAGCCAGCGCCGACCTCGAGGCTGAGGTTGCGGAAGTTGGCCAGTGGGCAGCCAACTATCACCGCGAGCCGACGCCGTCGACAAGGCGCACGATACTGGCCAAACTCGCCAATTTGGAGCGCGTGCTGCGGAATTTTTTCAGCTTTAACCTGAGCGAGCGGGACCTGCGGCTGGCGCCCGCCATGCGCAACCTGGTCGCGCAAGTCGGCACACACGTCAGGGAAGTGGTTGCGCTTGAGGACGAGATCCTCGAGGGGCGCAACCGGCTCATCGAGCTGCGCCAGTCGATGGACGACCTGCTGGACAACGAGATCCAGGTCTTGGCGGTGCGCGGCCTGGACGAGCCCAGGGCACAGGCCAAGACCGCGGCCGACGAAGTGCTCATCGCCATGCAGTTTCTCGTTCCCGTGTTTCTGGCGGTCGCCGGGATCATCGGCTTCATGCTGATCCACGTGATCCGGATTCCGCTCGGCATGCTCTATCGCGGCACATTGGCCGTGACCGGAGGCGACCTGACCTATCGCATTGCCCGGCAGGCGAACGATGAGTTCGGTGACCTGGCGAGGCAGTACAACGCCATGGTGGAGCAGTTGCAGGCCACGACCGTGTCGCGGAACCGGCTGGAAGAAAGCGAAGGCCTGTTACGACAGTCTGTTTCAGAACTTCGGCATGAGATCGTAGAGCGCGAGCGCGCCGAACGGGAACGCGAAAGTCTGCAGCTCGAGCTGCGCCGCAGCGAGACGATGTCGGCCATGGGAGCCCTGGTGGCAGGCGTCGCGCACGAAGTGCGGAATCCGTTGTTCGGGATCTCATCGACGCTGGATGCAATGAGCGCCCGTCTCGGCGAGCAATCGGAGTACGGGCGCTTCATCGAGATCCTGCAAGGACAGGTGAGCCGGCTCGGCAAGCTGATGGCAGATCTTCTGGCATATGGCAGGCCGCCTGTGAGTGAGTTTGCCCTCGGTCCCCTGAACTCGCTGGTCGAGTCCGTGATCGAGTCGAGTAGCGTGCTGTCTGCGGAAGCGAACGCTGCGATCACGACACGATTGGACCCGGGGCTGCCGATGATCCGCATGAATCAGGAGCGCCTCGCACAGGCACTTCGCAATCTGATCGACAACGCACTCCAGCATGCCCCGCCGAATACGGCCGTAACAGTCGTGACCGGCCGCGTCGAAGACCAGGGCCGGCACTGGGTAGAATTCGTCGTCAGCGACAGCGGCCCGGGTTTCCAGCCGGCGGACCTGCCGCGGGTATTCGAGCCGTTCTTCACCCGCCGGCGCGGCGGCACCGGCCTGGGACTCGCCCTGGTCCAGCGCATCGCGCACGAGCATGGCGGCGAGGCCACGGCGCAGAACCGCCAGGATGGCGGCGCAGTCGTGACCATTCGACTGCCCGTCGCCGAGGCCTGAGAAAGCAATCGACCAGCAGGAGTTTGCGTGTCGAAAAAACGAATCCTGGTGATCGACGATGAGCCGGCGGTCCGCTTCGGCCTGCGGAATTTCCTGGAGACCCACGACTATGAAGTACATGAAGCGGAGAGCTGTCACCAGGCACTTGGAGTCTTCCTGGCTGCAAGTCCCGATGCCGCAATCATCGACTACAAACTTGCCGATGGTGACGCACTCTCGTTGCTGCCCCGGTTGCGCGAGATCGATCCGAACGTCCCTCTGATCGTACTGACGGCCCATGGGTCGATTGACCTGGCCGTGCAGGCCATCAAGGAGGGTGCAGAACAGTTTCTGACAAAACCGATTGAGTTGCCCGCCTTGCAGGTGATCCTCCGGCGATTGCTGGACGCGGGCCGCGCCCATCGCACCCATCTTGCAGGGTCGGCCCGCGAGCGGCGTGCGGCAGTGGATCCGTTCCTCGGCACGAGCCCCGCAATTCGCGATCTGGCGGAGCAGGCGCGCAAGGTTCTCGGAGCAGAGAGCCCGATCCTCATCCAGGGCGAGACGGGAACCGGAAAAGGCGTGCTGGCAGCGTGGATGCACCGGCACGGATCGCGCTCAAACGAGGCGTTTGTCGACCTCAATTGCGCGGGGCTGACGCGCGAATTCCTCGAATCGGAGCTTTTCGGTCACGAAAAGGGGGCATTCACGGGCGCAGTGGCCCGCAAGCAGGGACTGCTCGAGATCGCCAACGGAGGAACCGTTTTCCTCGATGAGATCGGTGACGTGGACCCACAGGTGCAGCCGAAGTTGCTGAAGGTAGTCGAAGAGAAGCGCTTCCGGATGTTGGGCGATGTACGTGAACGCTATGTCGACATCCGGTTGATCGCCGCCACACACGCAGATCTCGGCGCACTCGCGCGCGACGGGCGATTTCGCAGCGACCTTTATTTCCGGATCAGCGCAATTCCGCTCGTCGTCCCGCCACTGCGCGAGCGTGGCGAGGACGTGCTCATACTTGCCAAAGCGCTGCTCGCGCGGATTGCGATAGATCTCGGCCGCAGTGCGGCCGGCTTCACCGCGGCTGCGGAACGGGCTTTGCTCGCCTACCACTGGCCGGGCAACGTGCGGGAATTACGCAATATCCTCGAACGGGCGCTGCTGCTCGGCGAGGGACGTCCGATCGAGAGGGAAGATCTGCGCTTCGATCCGACCCATGCCGCAGGTTCCCGCGAGGATGCGGCGCTGACGCTGCACGAACTCGAGCGCCTGCATATCGAGCGCGTGCTCGGTGCCGCACATGGAAAAGTCGGAGACGCGGCGACGCGCCTTGGGATACCTCGCAGTACCCTGTATCAAAAACTGAAGGACTACGGGCTGACGCCGTCCAAGGACTAGACGCGCGGTCCGGATTCCGGACGGCCCGTGCCCTTCATAGCCGTGGCCGGCAGGACCACCCGGTCGCGAAGAGATTGATTCCACTCGCTTTCCGCGCCGCCGTTTTCGATGGCTGCGGCTTGGCATGGCAATTG
>CAYPQX010000173.1:0-3478 GCA_964412975.1 uncultured Steroidobacteraceae bacterium | reverse complement strand
CGGTGACGTTCACCTTGCCCCAGGCGCAATCCTTGAGGTCCCTGCAGCCCGCGGGCAACGCGCCGACGACCTCCTTCGCTACGCCTGCGAGCCAGAGGTCCCAGTCGGCGAATCGCGGGTCGAGCAGGTGCGCGGGACGCTCATTGACGAGGCGCCAGGCGATTTCGGTGAATCGTTGAGGCGCACGCCAAGGGAAATCCGGCCAGCGCGCGAGCGCCTCGACCGCAAGCATCTCGAAGGCGCGGGCCGACACGCGGCGCTCGAATTCGCGTAGCAG
The DNA here is from genome assembly GCA_964412975.1 of uncultured Steroidobacteraceae bacterium. Classification (GTDB taxonomy): domain Bacteria; phylum Pseudomonadota; class Gammaproteobacteria; order Steroidobacterales; family Steroidobacteraceae; genus SCUD01. The sequence goes on along the minus strand of CAYPQX010000173.1, from coordinate 3,201 downwards.
CCGGTAACCCGCATCATCAATCGCGGCATTCCCGCTCCAGCCGGCGACGAGCCGCCCGGCCTCGACTTCACCGGCCCCGGCAAGTGCATGCCGGAGGATTGGCTGCCAGCGAGCCGCATAATCGGCACGGTCGTCGAGCTGGATTGCGAGCATGTCGGCGGGCTCCGCCTGGTCGAGTACGGACAGGCGATCCCGAATCTGCTGCGCGCGCGCCGCGGGCGCATAGTCGCCGTCGCCGATCCGCAGGTAGGCGTCGCCACCCACGACCCGCGCGTTCGCGCTCCAGGCGTAACCCTGCGGCGGATCCAGCAGCCGCGGCGATTCCGCCGGCGGAATCCAGCCGGCCCAGCCTGCGCCTTCCGCATGCCAGGGCGAGGGACGCGAAGGATCGATGCCCTGGCGGCGTGGCAGCCGGCCGGAGAGCACCCAGCCGATGCGGCCGCTGCGATCCGCGATCATTACGTTCTGCCCGGGCATGCCGGCGCCTCCGATAATCGCCGCGGCCGCATCGAGATTGTTCGCGTCCTCAAGCCGGAGCAGCGCCATGTCCGTGGCGACGGGGCTGTGCGCGGTCCATGCGAGCGCGAGCAGATGGCCGTCACCGTCCTCGCCGACCACGGGTCCCCAGATCGTCTTCCGGACTGCAAGCGTCTCGGACTCAGCGCCGGCGACTTCCAGTATTTCCGTTTCCAGATCGAAGCGGCGGGGTCCATCGGCCGTCAGGTAGCTGTCCTCGCCCTCGGGACCGCGTTCGAGCCTGATCAGGTCCTGGAAATCGCCGTAGCTGTTCGTGAATCCCCAGGCGATACGGCCGTTGCTGCCCGCGATGATTGCGGGAACGCCGGGCAGGCTCACGCCGCTGACGTCGAGCGCCCCACTTTCTGCGACGAGGCGCGCCCGGTACCAGATGTTCGGCACATTGAGCCCGAGATGCATGTCGTTCGCGACGAGCGCCCCGCCGCCGTCCGCACGGGCCCCGGCAACCGCCCAGTTGTTGCTGCCGACCATTGCGTCGCGTTCGTCGATTCGGAGCGCGGCCCGGCGGGACCGGGCGCGTTCTTCTTGCACCTTTTCGAACAGTCCGCGATCGAGTCGCCGCAGGTCGTACTCCGCCGCCGTCGGCATCGCAGTGCGGGGCAAGCGGCTGTCGTCGAGCGGCGCCTCCCCGTCCGGATCCGGTTCGACAATGAATCGATACAGGGATTCCGGGAGCGCCGACGCCAGGCGGCCGCGGCGCTGCTCGTTCCTCGCCTCGAGTCCCTGGAGGTCGATCCACATCGCGAACACGACGAGGAGGCAATCCTCGGCGCGCCAGGGCTGCGGCGTCTGCCGGAGCAGCAGGTACTCGAATGGTCGCGCGCGCAGGGCTGCGAGCCCGGCATTCGCGCCAGCCGCATAGGCCTCGATCAAAACGCGGTCGCGCGCATCGAGCGCGGCGAGCGCCTGCTCCGCTTTGCGTCTGAACTGGTGCGTACGGATATGGCGGTCGGCGTCGAGCAGGCCCGCGCCGAGGAGCGCCGAAAGTTCGCCGGCACCTGTTCGTCGCAGCAGGTCCATCTGGAACCAGCGGTCCTGCGCGTGCGCGTAACCGGTTGCACGCGCGACATCCACGCGATCGCCGCCGCGGATCACCGGAACGCCCGCGGCGTCGCGTTCGATGGTGACCTCTGCGGTGAGACCGCCGACGGAAACCTCGCCTTCGAGGCGAGGGAGGCTCGCGCGGAGCGCGAGCCAGGCGGAGATCGTCGCAATCAGCAGGAGGCCGGCCGGAATCCCGAGTCCGTAACGGAGGACCCGCCGGGTGCGCGGCTTCATGCCGGCCTGGTCTGGACCTTGACGATCTTCATCGAATTGGTGCCGCCCGAAATGCCGGAGAACTCGCCCTTGGTCACGATGATCAGGTCGCCCTCGGCGGCCAGGCCGTCGGCGATCATGCGCTCGAATATCGCTCCGTAAATCTTCTCGGGGCGCGGATGCGTGACGTCGAAGTCGACCGGATACACGCCGCGGTAGAGGGTGACGCGCCGCTGCGTCCCCGGGTGGCGCGTGAACGCATAGATCGGGATGTCGGAGCGGATACGCGACATCCAGAGGGCGGTTGAGCCCGATTCCGTCAAGGCGACGATCGCGCGCACGTCCAGGTGATTGGCCGTATACATCACCGCCGCCGCAATCGCCTCGTCAGTGCGGATGAAATCGCGGTCCGCGCGCTGGAGATCGGGCCGGTTGGAGAATTGCCATTTCTCCGCGCCTTCGATCACCTGCGCCATGGCGCGCACCACGCGTCCGGGATGACGGCCGACCGCCGTCTCGGCGGAAAGCATCACGGCGTCGGTATCGTCCATCACCGCGTTCGCGACATCCGATACCTCGGCGCGCGTGGGCACCGGCGCGTGGATCATCGACTCCATCATCTGCGTCGCCGTGATCACGAGACGGTTGCGCGCACGAGAGTGAGCGATGATGTGCTTCTGAAGCCCGGTCAGCTCCGCATAGCCGACTTCGACGCCGAGGTCGCCGCGCGCGACCATCACGGCAGCGCTCGTCTCGATGATCGACTCGAGGTTGTCGATCGCCTCGCGCCGCTCGATCTTCGCGACGATCCTCCCCTCGCCACCGGCGGCGCGCATCAGGTCCCAGGCTTCGACGATGTCTTCGCGATTGCGCACGAATGACACGGCGAGGTAATCGACGCCCAGCTCCGCCGCCATCCGGATGTCGTCGCGATCCTTCGCCGTCAGTGCGCCTGCCGAAAGCCCGCCGCCGAGCTTGTTGAGGCCCTTCATGTCGGTCAGCTCGCCGCTCGTCAATACACGCGTGTTGACCCGCGTACCTTCGACGCTCGTGACCTCGAGCGAAATCAGGCCGTCGTTGAGGAGCAAGGTATCCCCGGCCCGCACGTCGCGCGGCAGCGACTCGTAGGCGACGCCCACGATGCGGTCCGTGCCGTTCGCCGGATCGAAGGCCGTATCGAGCGTAAACGCCTCGCCCTCGACCAGGGACGCGCTGCCCGTCGCGAAGCGCTCGATGCGGACCTTGGGACCGCGCAGGTCGCCAAGGATGCCGACGACCCGGCCAGCTGTCGCCGCGGCGGCCCGGGCGCGCTCGATGCGCTTCGCGTGCTCGTCGAAGCCGCCATGCGAAAAATTGACGCGGACCAGGTCTGTACCGGATTCGATCAGGTCCCGGAGCGCCGGCTCG
>CAYPQX010000172.1:0-41429 GCA_964412975.1 uncultured Steroidobacteraceae bacterium | reverse complement strand
CGCGCGCGCCGGCAGCGTGGGCGGATCACATGAGCACGTACACCCGCGACGAGATGATGACGGTCGCCGCCGCGCGGCTCCTCGCCGACGGCCAGGTCTGCTTCGTCGGTATCGGCCTTCCGAGCGCTGCCTGCAACCTTGCGCGGCTCACGCACGCGCCGGAGCTCGTGCTGATCTATGAATCCGGCACGATCGGCACGCGGCCGAAGGTGCTGCCGCTCTCGATCGGCGACGGCGAGCTTGCGGAGACTGCGACCTGCGTGATTCCGCTGCCGGACGTCTTCAGCGACTACCTCCAGGCCGGGCGCATCGACGTCGGGTTTCTCGGCGCGGCCCAGATCGACCGCTTCGGCAACCTGAACAGCACGGTCATCGGTCCCTACGGGAAGCCGAAGACCCGCCTGCCGGGTGCCGGCGGCGCGACCGAGATCGCCGCGCACGCAAAGCAGGTTTTCATCGTCATGAAGGCCACGCCGCGGAGCTTCGTGCCAAAACTCGACTTCCAGACGAGCGGCGGCCATTTCGCCGGCCGAGCCGGAAGCGGCGCGCGTGGCGCGGGACCGACCGTCATCGTCACCGACGTCGGAATCCTGAAACCGCTGCCGGGAAGCGGAGAATTCGCACTTTCCGTACTCTATCCCGGCATCCCGGCGGAGGAAGCGCTCGCGGCCGTTGGCTGGCCGCTCGCCGTCGCATCCGTCATCGAAACCCATGCGGCGCCCACGGCGCCGGAACTCGCAGCGCTTCGCGCGCTCGAGGCCCGCACCGCCGCCGCGCATCGAGAACCCGTGAGGCTTCCACTATGAACGCATCGCTTAGCGCCGCAGGCAGCACCAAGAACCCGCACATCAAGACCGAGCTGCCGGGCCCCAAGTCCCGCGCGATGATCGAACGCGACGCGAAGGTCGCCTCGCCCTCGTATCCACGCGATTACCCGTTCGTGATCTCCCACGGCCGCGGCACCGAGGCCTGGGACGTGGACGGCAATCGCTTCCTCGATTTCGCAGCCGGCATCGCGGTCTGCGCGACGGGTCACGCCCATCCGCGCGTTGTGAAGGCCGTGCAGGATGCAGCGGCGAAGTTCCTGCACATCTCGAGCGACTACTGGCACGAGGAGATGACGGCGCTCGCAGAACGGCTCTCCGCGATCGTGCCGCTCGGCGAGCCCGGAATGTGTTTCTTCTGCCAGTCGGGCACGGAATCGGTGGAGGGGGCGCTCAAGCTCGCGCGTTACGTGACGAAGCGCCAGCGCATCATCGCTTTCCTCGGCAGCTTTCACGGCCGCACGATGGGCTCGCTGTCGCTGACCTCCAGCAAGTACACGCAGCAAGCCGGCTTCTTCCCCACCATGCCTGGCGTGACACACGTGCCTTACCCGAACACCTACCGGCCGCTCTTCGCCGGCAGCGACCAGGGCCGCGCCGTGCTCGACTACATCCGCATGCTGTTCGAGCGGAACGTGCCCGCGACCGAGGTCGCGGCCATCGTGATCGAGCCGCTCCAGGGCGAGGGCGGCTACCTCGTTCCGCCCGACGGATTCCTCGAGGGACTGCGGGCACTCTGCGACGAACACGGAATCCTGCTCGTGTTCGACGAAGTGCAGTCCGGCATGGGTCGCACAGGCCGGCTCTTCGCCGCCCAGCACTCCGGCGTGACGCCCGACATCATGACGCTCGCCAAGGGCCTCGGTTCCGGCATGCCGATCGGCGCCGTGGTCGCCAAGGCGAGCCTCATGAGGCAGTGGAAGAAGGGCGCGCACGGCAATACCTTCGGCGGCAATCCGGTCTGCTGCGCCGCGGCGAATGCGACCATCGACCTCGTCCGCGAGCAGTACGTGCAGAATGCGGCGAAGGTCGGCGCGCATTTCATGAAGCGGCTCGAAGAGATGCGCACGGCTTATCCCTGCATCGGCGACATCCGCGGCCACGGACTCATGATCGGCGTCGAGATGATCGAGAAGGACGGCTCGCCGGCGCGCACAATGGTCGACCGGCTGCTGCACCGTGCCTACCAAAACGGGCTTCTGCTCCTGTCCTGTGGCGTCTCGACGCTGCGTTTCATGCCGCCGCTCTGCGTGACCGACGCCGAGGTGGACGAGGCGCTGGTCTACCTGCGGCAAAGCCTGGACGAGGCCCTGGCGGGCAGCGCGTGAGGGGCGCGGCGCGCGTCCTCCTCGCGCTGCTGCCGTTCCTGGCGCCGGCGCCGACGCTCGCGGCACGGGAGGCTGTGCTCAACCAGGTCAAGCTACCGCACACTTATTACTGGCGTGAGCTCTACATTCCGCAATTGACGACGGGCCCTTCCGCCGTCGCCTTCATGCCGGCGGGCGACGAACTCGTGTACAGCATGGGGGGCTCGCTCTGGCGGCAGCGCATCGGAAGCGACGAAGCCATCGAGCTCACCCATGCGCATGCCGCCTACGACTATCAGCCGGATATCGCACGGGACGGGAAGCGCGTTGTCTTCACGCGCTACGACGGCCACGCCATGGAGCTGTGGCAACTCGATCCCGCGACCGGCGAGACGCGCGCGCTCACGGAGAATGGCGGCGTCAACCTCGAGCCGCGGATCTCGCCTGACGGCAGCCACGTTGTCTTCGTCTCGACCGCGGGCACCGGGCACTTCAATCTGAAGATCGGCGACCTGTCGCCCGCGGGGCTCGCGAACGAGCGATTCCTGGTGGCGCCGCGCCAGAGCAAGATCGACCGCTATTACTATTCCACGCACGATCACGCGATCAACCCCTCCTGGTCCCCCGACGGCAAGCGCGTCTTCTTCGTCAGCAACGCGGAGATTCCCTGGGGCACCGGGAAGATCTGTTCGGTCGCTGTCGCCGACGAAAAGCAGGAATGCCTCGACCGACACCAGGTTGAAACCTCGTGGGCTGCACGGCCGGAAGTCGCGCCGGACGGCAGGCGCATCCTCTTCTCGAATTACCACGGCGGGCAGTGGCACCAGCTCTGGCTCACCACGACGGCGGACGCGGCCCCGCTCCCGCTTACCTACGGCGAGTCCGACCGGCGAAACGCGCGCTGGTCTCCAGATGGGAAGCAGATCGCATACATCAGCAACGAGCGCGGCAACACGGCGCTCTACGTGCAGGAGTTCGCGGGCGGTGCACGGAAGGAAATTGCGGCGCGGAAACGCAGCACCCTGAATCCTTCGGCGATCGTGACGATCGCGGTGCGGGACTACGCCGGCAAGCCGGTGCCCGCGCGCATTTCGATACTGGGCAGCGACGACCGCTGGCACGCGCCGGGGGATGCCTGGATGCACGGCGACGAGGCCTATGATCGCGCGCAGTTCCCGAGCGAGGTGCACTACTTTCATTGTTTGTCGCCCTGCCGCGTTGAACTGCCGGCCGGTAAGACGACGATCTCCGCGCAGAACGGTTTCCGGCGCGAGCACGCCCGGCGCGAGCTGGATCTGGCGGCCGGCGCGACGATCGAACTGACACTACCGCTCGCCGACAACGACCTGCCGGCAGATTTCGGACGCTTTGTCAGCGCCGACCTGCACGTGCACATGAATTATGGCGGGCACTACCGCAATACGCCGGAACGTCTGCTCGCGCAGCAGGACGCGGAGGACCTCGACGTCGTCCACAACCTCATCGTCAACAAGGAAGAGCGCATCCCGGACATCGCCTATTTCCCCGGCGATGCCGACCCCGCAAGCGCGGAGCGCATCCTCCTGCACGCGCAGGAATACCACACCAGCTTCTGGGGACATCTCGGTCTCCTGCACCTCTCGGACCACCTGCTCCTGCCGGATTACACGAGCTACCGGCACACCGCGTTCGAGAGCCCCTGGCCTCACAACGGCGTCATCGCCGATCTCGCCCATGTGCAGGACGGGCTCGTCGGCTACGTCCACATCGCCGATTTCCCCATCGATCCGCCGAAGGAGAACTCCCTCTCCTATCAGCTCCCCGCCGATATCGCGCACGGGAAGATCGACTATCTCGAAGTGATGGGATTTTCGGATCACCACATCACGGCGGGCATCTGGTATCGGCTGCTCAATCTCGGCTTCCGCCTGCCAGCCGGCGCCGGCACCGATGCGATGGCGAACTACGCGTCGCTCCGCGGGCCTGTGGGTCTCGTCCGCGTTTTCCTCGATACGGGCGGCACGCGCACGGCGGCGGCGCTGCGCCGTTCGCTGAAGTCGGGCAGGAGCTTCGTCAGCAACTCCGCCCTCCTCGGACTCGAGATTGGCGATCAGCGGCCGGGTGGCTCGATCCCGCGCGCCGGCAGCAAGTTGCCGCTTCGAGTCTCGATGCGCTCACCGGTCGCGATGGATCATCTCGAGCTCGTGCAAAACGGCAAAGTGATCCGGAGTTTCAATCTCAAGGGTGACCGTCGGCGCTACGACTCGACCGGGACGATTGAGCTGAAGGAGGCTGGCTGGGTGGTGCTTCGCGCGTGGAATGACGCCGCGCATCCGCACGTGCTCGATCTCTATCCCTATGCGACGACAAGCCCGATCTACATCGACTTGACGGCTGTGCCGCCAGCACCGGACGACGCCGCCTATTTCCTCGCCTGGATGGATCGCGTCATCCAGGCGGCCGAAGCCCGCGGCGGCTGGAACACCGAGGAGGAAAAGGCCGACATGCTCATCTATCTCAACGCCGCGCGCGAGAAGTACCGCGCCCTCGGGATTACGCGTCGCTAGTTCGGCGTACCCGCCCGACCGTAGCGCTTGAGCAACTCCACAAGCTCGGCGTGCGGCAAGGCCTTGGCGTAACGCCCGCCCTCGCCCGTCATGTCGCGCGCGGCGACCATGGCGTTGACGATCGCCTCCTCGGTCGCCTGCACGGTCGCCTCGAACAGCCCGTCGAGCCGGCCATTCTCGAGGAATTCCGCGCCGAGGACACGGCTATCACCCATTGCCTTCGCATTCGCGGTGGAGAACGCGACAAAGAAGTCACCCGATCCGTTGCCCGCGAAGGAGCCCATGCGTGCGAGGCCCATACCTGCGCGGCGCGCGATGCGATCGAGCTGGTTCGGGAGGAGCGGCGCATCCGTTGCGACCACGATGATGATCGAACCGTTGTCACCGTCACTCGCGGAATCGGAACGGAGCCTGTCTTGCTGCAGTTCCTGGCCGACCGGAATGCCTGCGATGCGAAGACTCGGCCGCGTACCGTAGTTTGCCTGTACCAGGACGCCGATCGTGTGCACCCCGCCTTCGATGTCGACACGGCGCGAGGCCGTGCCAATGCCGCACTTGAACTCATGACAGGTCATGCCGGTGCCACCGCCGACATTGCCTTCCCCGACAGGTCCGCCCGTTGCGCCGTCGAGCGCGGCATCCACGTGCGCGGGCTTGACGTGAAAGCCGTTCGCGTCATTGAGAGTGCCGTCCCAGGTTTCGGCGACTACCGGCGTCGACCACCAGTAGCCCGACGCATCCGCATTGCCGTGGCGCACACGCCAGGCGATCGTTGCCTCATGCACGGTGCCGACGCTGTGCGTATTCGTCAGCATGACCGGGCCTTCGAGAATTCCAGATTCCTCGATCCAGGCCCTGCCTGTCATTTCGCCCGCGCCGTTCAGCACCGAACTTCCCGCGAACACCGGCGTCAGGATCGAATCGCGCCCGCGCGGCAGGATCGCCGTCACGCCGGTGCGCACCTTGTGTCCGTTCGCGAGATCTTCAATCAGCGTCGTATGGCCGACCGTCACGCCGGCGACGTCGGTGATCGCATTCAACGGTCCGGGGGTCCCGTCGAACGGAACGCCCAGGTCCCGGGCACGCGGCCCGGCCAGGGAGGCCGAAGTGGCAAATACCGCAAACACTGTCAGGATGGCCTGAAAGGCAGGGAAACCGGTAGCCAATTGAAAAAACCTCGCTGGCGTCACAGCCCGCACTGAATATTGGGGCCGACATGCTACCAGCAATTATGATGTCGCCTGCAATGGCCCGCACCCGTACGGAGTCCACTGAATGAAATTCCATCGCGCAACGATTCTTGCTCTCTTCGCGGCCGTATCCGTTTCGCTATCGGCCGCGTCGGTCGCGGAAACGGTGGTGGTGCGGGTTGGAAAGCTGCTCGATGTCGAACAGGGAATCTATATCACCGATCGCGCGATCCGGATCGAGGACGGACGCATCGCGTCGATCACGCCCTGGAGTGTCAGTTCACGCAGCGGTGGCAGGCTCATCGACTGGTCGGCCTACACGGTGCTGCCCGGGCTGATCGACCTGCATACGCATCTTGTCGGCGACATCAGCTCCGCGGACGTCGCCGCCCCGCTCTCGAGCTCCGCCGCGCGAGATGCGCTCATGGGCGCGGCTCATGCCCGTGCCACGCTCGTCGCGGGCTTCACGACCGTGCGCGACATCGGAACGTATCGCGCGCTGGTCGACGTCGCGCTCCGTAACGCGATCAATGCCGGCCACGTCGAAGGACCGCGCATGTTCGTCGCGGGCGCCTATGTCACGGTTACGAACGGCGGCGGCGAGGTGACGGGCTTGCCGGAGGGCATGGTCGTGCCGGACGAGATGCGCCGCGGCGTCGCGGACAACGCAACCGAAGTTCGCGCGCGCGCGCGGGAGCTGCTCGCGGGCGGGGCCGATTTCATCAAGATCATGGCGACCGGGGCTGTGTTCACCTCCGGCACGACGCCGTCCGCGCCGGAATACAGCGAAGAGGAGATCCGCGCCGCGGTCGAGGAGGCGGCCAAGGCGGGCACCTTTGTGGCGGCGCACGCCCACGGCGCCGAAGGCATCAAGAACGCGGTGCGCGCCGGCGTGCGCACGATCGATCACGGCTCCTATCTCGACGACGAGGGCATCGCGCTCATGGTGAAGCACGGCACCTGGCTCGTTGCCGACGTCTATAATGGCGACTACACGGAGGAAGTCGGCAGCCGCGACGGCTGGTCCGAGGAAATCCTGCGCAAGAACCGCGAGACGACCGACATCCAGCGCGCAGCCTTTACCAAGGCCGTCCGCGCCGGCGTCCGCATCGGTTTCGGCACCGACGCTGGCATCTATCCGCATGGCGACAATGCGAAGCAGTTCGCCTACATGGTGAAATACGGCATGACGCCACTCGGCGCGATCCGCGCGGCCACCATCGACGCAGCCGCATCCTTGGGCCGCTCACAGGAACTCGGTTCAATCGCTCCCGGCAAGTTCGCGGACCTGATCGCCGTAAAGGGCGACCCGCTCGAGGACATTGACCGCCTGCGGCAAGTGACCGGCGTCATCAAGCAGGGCCTCCTGGTCCACCAGGGCGGCGCACGATGAATACGCGCGAGCTCGGGCTCGCGATGTGCACGGCGCTCGTCGTCGGCAACACGATCGGCATGGGCATCTTCATGCAACCCGCGGCGCTCGCGCCCTTCGGCCTCAATGCGCTGACCGGCTGGGTCGCAGTCATCGTCGGCTGTGCCTGCCTCGCCATCGTGTTCGCGGCGCTTGCACGCAAGCTCCCGCAGGCCAACGGCCCGTTCGACTACGTTCGCTCGACACTCGGCGAGCCGGTCGCCTTCGCCGCGCTGTGGTGTTACTGGATCTCGACCATCGTCACGCTTCCGGCGCTCGCGGTCGCGGTCGTCGGCTATTTCATCTCGGTCTTTCCCGACGCGCGGGTCGTGCCGCCCGCGGCGCTGGCCGTCGCTTTCATGTGGCTGTTCGTCGGCGTCAACCTGCTCGGCGTGAAGAGCGGAGGACGCGTGCAGGTGATCACGTCCTTGTTGAAGCTCGTGCCGCTTGTGCTCGTCATGGTCCTGGGCGGCGCCGCGATCCTCGCGGAACCGTCGGTCTACATGGCAAATCTCCCGGTGACGCCGCCGGTCGGGCTGCAGCCGACGATGGCGGCCGCGACAATCGCGCTCTACGCCATGCTCGGCTTCGAGTCCGCAACCGTCGCCGCGGGCCGCGCGCGGGATCCGGAGCGCACGATTCCGCGTGCGACCCTGATCGGCACGCTGGTCATCGCGCTCGTCTACGTCTCGACCGTCGGCATCGGCATGCTGCTGGTGCCGCAGGCAACGCTCGCTGCATCCGACGCGCCCTTCGTCACGATCATCGACAGCCTGCTCGGTGCGGGGAACGGCCGCTGGCTCGCCCTGTTCGTCGTCGTCAGCGGCCTCGGCTGCCTGAACGGCTGGACACTCCTGGTCGGAGAACTGTCGCGCACGCTCGCGATCAAGAAACTCCTGCCAGAGGCCATGGGCCTCAGCAACCGTTTCGGCGCGCCCTGGATTGCACTGCTCATGATTGGGGCGATCGCAACGTTCATTGGGCTCATGAACTACAGCGACTCGCTGGTCGCCGGCTTCACGTTCCTGTCGATCATCGTGACCGCCGCGAACCTGCCCCTGTACTTGTGCGTTGCGCTCGCGCTCTTCGTCCTGCGGCGCCGCGACCCGACCGCGCTTCCGCCGGCGCTGTGGCTTGCGGGTGCGGGCGGTCTCGCATTCACGGCATTCGCGTTCATCGGCGTCGGCAAGGAAGCGTTACTGTGGGCGCTGGCGCTCGCGCTTGTGGGCCTGCCGGTCTATTTCTGGATGCGTCACCGGCATCCTGTTCCAGCGGCCGCCCGCCGGGCGTAAACTCGCCTTACTTTGAAGATACCCAAGCTGACATCGCTCGAGGTCGCGCAGCTGGCGCAGGTGTCGCAAGCGACAGTCTCGCGTGCTCTGCGCGACAGCCCGCTCGTCAAGCCGGAGACCCGCGCCCGCGTGCAGGAAATCGCGCGCGAACTGCATTACCGGACTGACCGCAATGCCGCGGGACTGCGAACGCGTTGCAGCCGCACGATCGCGCTGCTCCTGTTCGAGGAATCGCCGGACGAGGCGCAGATCAATCCGTTCTTTCTCTCGATGCTCGGCCACATCGCGCGCGCAGCAGCCAAGCAGCGATTCGACCTCCTCGTATCGTTCCAGCAGCTCTCCGACGACTGGCACACGGATTACGAACTGTCGAACCGGGCGGACGGGCTGATCCTGCTCGGTTACGGCGATTACCTCCGCTATGCCGACCGATTGCGTCACCTTGCCGAGACCGATGCGCACTTCGTGATCTGGGGGCCGGTGGTGGAGAATCAGCCCGGACATTACCTCTGCTGCGACAACGCCCTCGGTGCCCGTCTGGCGACACGGCACCTGCTCGGGCAAGGTCGGCGGCAGATCGCCTTCGCGGGCGGCGCTTCCGACCAGTGGCCCGAGTTCAAGCTACGGCATCGCGGCTACGCCGAGGCGCTCCATGAGGCGGGTTTCGGGCCGGACGCGCGGCTGCACGCGGAGGCGCAGAGCAACGAGGCGGACGGCTACCGCGCCGGCGTGCAACTCCTCGACTCCGGCGTTCCATTCGACGCCGTGTTCGCAGCGAGCGACCTGATCGCGATGGGCGTGATCCACGCACTCCAGGATCGCGGACGCGCCGTACCGGAAGACGTTGCCGTGGTCGGCTTCGACGACATAGCCTCCGCTGCCGATTTCAACCCGCCTCTGACGACGGTGCGTCAGGACACGCGCCTTGCGGGCGAGCTGCTCGTCGACAACCTGATCCGTCTGATCGAGGGTCGCGCCGTCGAATTGACGGCCATCGTGCCCGAGCTGATCGTCCGCGCCTCCTGCGACCGCCGCTCAGCGGCCTGATCCCGCCCGCAAGGCCCCCATCGACCGGTCGAGTTCCGCAGCCAGGGCCGTGTCGTTATTTCCCTCATCTTGCAGCAGCACTCGCACACCGTGCGCGGGCACGGCCGCTTCGAGCGGCGCGCCGCCCCTCGCGACGATGAATTCTTCGCCGCTCGATGCATCGCGCCACGCGCCGAGGCTCAGGAATTGGCCGATCGTGAAGCGCGCCTCCGAGTCGCCCTTGTTCAGCAGGACGAGCGCGGCCTGCCGCACCGGCCCGCGCTCGTAAACGCGGAGGAACGCGGCCCGGTCGCCCTTGAACTCAAGATTCACCTGCAGCCCGCGCTGCAAGGCCGGCGATTCGCGCCGGATGCGGGCAATCCCCGCCAGCGCCTTACGGATGCGGTGTTCCCGCGCACGGGCGATATTTTCCGTCCCGAAGTAGTTCCGGTTGCCCTCGTGCTCCTTCGTGCCGGCCATGAAGGCAATCTCCGAGCCGTAGTAGATGACCGGAATGCCGCGCGCCGTAAAGAGCCAGTTGTTCGCGTCGATGAAGCCTTCCTCGCTTGCATTCATGCGAGCCATGTCGTGGTTGTCGTAGAAGGTCATCAGCTCGTACGGATTGCGGTAGACACCGTCGTCGAGGTGCAGCGCCTCGAGAAGGCGGGCGAAATCGCTGCCCGGTTTCTCGAAGACCTCGGCCATCGCCGCCTTTACCGGGAAGTCGAGCACGCTGACGCCGCCATTCTCGGGCCGGGTGTGCGGCGCGATCTTCCTTGCGTCGTAGTCGAAGCTCTCGCCAAACATGAAGAATCCGGGATGCTTCGCGCGGATTCGCGCGGTGAACTCGCGCCAGAACGCGTGCGGCACATGGCGAATCGTGTCGATCCGGAATGCCTCCGCCCCCCGGTCGATCCAGTGCAGATAGGCGCCGACCAGGTAATCCATCACTTCAGGATTGGTGTCGTCAAAGTTCGAGAGTTCCGCCAGGTCGGGCTCGCGATGAAACCAGCGGTGAAGGGGATTTTCTGGATCGAGCTCTTCGGGCCTCAGGTTCTGGTGGTCCGCGCGAAGCCGGCCCGCCGCGTCGTAGATCTCACCGAATCCCGGCTGATCGACCGGCATCGTGAACGACGGCGAGCCGTGGTTGCCTACGATGTCGAGCACGATCTTCAGGCCGTGCTCAGTGCGCATCCTTCGCGTGAAGTCGGAGAAGCGCAAGTCGATGGACTCCAGGTGCTCGTCCACGCGGTAGAAGTTCACGCCCCAGTAGCCGTGATAACCGGTCTTGCCGCGATCCGCGAAAAAGCCCTCGCCGATGCGGTTTCCACCGGTGAACGCCTCGTCCGGGTTGTCGACAATCGGCGTGATCCACACCGACGTGAATCCCATGTCGCGTATATAGTTCGCATGATCCAGGATTCCGCGGAAATCGCCGCCGAGATAACCGATGTTGTCCGTGACACCGTTGGGCGCGGCGAGCGGCCTGTTGAAAGTCCGGTTCGCCCCGCCCTGCTCTGGCTGGTTGTTCGTGGGGTCGCCGTCCACGAAGCGATCGGTCAGGATGAAGTAGACGGCCTCCGAAGCAAAGGGCTCATCCGTGCCGTAGTAGTCCGATCCGGCAGCGGCGGCCATCGCCTGGCAGCCCAGGGCCGCGATGCACGCAATGCGAAGGCCGTTCCTCATCGGCGCGGGGCCTCGCGGTCGTCGACGCGCAGGGTGGCGAGACCGGCGAGGATCATCAGGGCGCCGCCCGTCGCGAGCGCATAGATGCTCTCACCGTCGAACAGCACGCGAACCAGCACGCCGAGGACGCTCGCCGCCATGATCTGCGGGATGACGATGAAGAAATTGAAGATGCCCATGTAGATTCCCATCTTCGCTGCGGGCACAGCGCCCGACAACATCGCGTACGGCAGGGAGAGGATCGAAGCCCAGGCAATCCCGACCCCGACCATCGCAACGAGCAGCATGCGCGGGTCGTCGATGACGAGGAATGCGATCAGGCCGGCCCCGCCGAGCGAAAGATTGAGCAGATGCGCACGCCGCCGCCCGATCCTCGCGACCACAAATGGTATGAGCACTGCGGCGAGCGCCGCAAATCCGTTGTAGGCGGCGAACAGAACGCCGACCCAGTTCGCGCCCTCGTTGAAGGCTGCGGATGCCGCGTCATTCGCGCCATAGTGGCGGCTGGTCACCGCGGACGTCGTATAGATCCACATCGCGAACAACCCGAACCATGACAGGAACTGTACCAGCGCGAGTTGGCGCATGGTCCGGGGCATGGCGAACAGGTCATTCATGATGCAATAGAGCGCGTCTGCGGTGCGGCCCCAGGACTGAAGCCACGCCACGATGAGTTGCAGGACTCCGAATGCCGCGCTGCCCATGCCGAGCACATGGAGTTGCAAGTCCCAGTCGAATACGGCCACCGCAACGCTGAAAAAGCTTCCGCCCAGCAACCAGACAGTACCCGACACACGATACTGCCGGGCGCTCCTGCTTTCGGCCGGCTGCGCGGTCCCCTCCGCCGCCTGCGATTCGCTGAACTCGGCGAGCTCAGCCGGCGAGTACTCCTTCGTGCGGGCCACCGTCCACGACACCGCGGCGATGAAGACCGCGGCCCCCAGGTAGAACGCCCACTTGACGGAGTCCGGGATCTGGCCGTCGACGGCGACATTACTGACGCCAACCCAGTTGGCGAGGACCCACGGCAACGCCGAAGCGACGACCGCGCCGACGCCGATGAAGAGGCTCTGCATGGCGAAGCCGAAGGCACGCTGTCGGTCGGGCAGCATGTCGCCCACCAGCGCGCGGAATGGCTCCATCGTGATGTTGATCGATGCGTCGAGGATCCACAGGGTTCCCGCGGCCACCCACAGCCAGGGGCTGTTCGGCATCACGAGCAGCATCAGTGTCGACAGGATGGCGCCGTAGAGGAAATAGGGCCTGCGCCGGCCGAGCCGCCCCCAGGTCCGGTCGCTCATGTAACCGATGACCGGCTGCACCAGGAGCCCGGTGACGGGCGCGGCGAGCCACAACACGGGCAGGTCGTCGATCGACGCGCCGAGCGACTGGAAGATCCGGCTGACATTCGCGTTCTGGAGCGCGAACCCGAACTGGATTCCGAAGAATCCGAAACACATGTTCCAGATCTGCCAGAACCGAAGTGCCGGCTTTTCCCGCATGTTCCCCCCGTCTTCCGAGTCTCACGCCGGGCCCCAGGTCGCACAATGCGATGCAATCGTATTCAGTCGACCGGCCCGCGGCGAATCGCAAAGAATTGTATGCGGGCTGAGTGGGGTCGAACATGCTGCATCGCGACGAGCTGGAAGACAGTCCGCCACGGGCATCGCCGTCCGGACTTCCGTCACCGGTCCCGGACTGGTGGCGTGGCGCCGTGATCTACCAGATCTATCCCCGCAGCTTTGCCGACAGCAACGGCGACGGCATCGGCGACCTCGAAGGCGTCATCAGCCGGCTCGACTACATCGCGGGCCTTGGCATCGATGCGATCTGGATTTCGCCGTTCTTCAAGTCGCCGATGAAGGACTTCGGCTACGACATCAGCGCGTATCGGCAGGTTGATCCGATCTTCGGTACGCTCGCCGATTTCGACCGGCTCGTCGAGGAAACCCATCGTCGCGGCCTGCGCCTCATCATCGACCAGGTGCTCAACCACACCTCCGACCAGCACCCGTGGTTTCAGGAAAGCCGAAAGAGCCGCACGAACGCCAAGGCGGACTGGTACGTGTGGGCCGATCCGAAGCCGGACGGCACGCCGCCCAACAACTGGCTGTCGATATTCGGCGGCTCCGCCTGGCAGTGGGAATCGCAACGCGGCCAGTACTACCTGCACAACTTTCTCGTCAGCCAGCCGGACCTCAATTTCCACAATCCGGCGGTCGTCGCGCAGATGCTCGAGGAAGTGGAGTTCTGGCTCGCGCGTGGCGTCGACGGCTTCAGACTGGATGCGATCAACTTCTGCTTCCACGATCTACTGCTCCGCGACAATCCGCCAAAGCCGAAGAAGGAGCGCCGCGGCCGCGGATTCACGACCGACAATCCCTACGCCTACCAGTTTCATGTCTACGACAACACGCAGCCGCAGAACCATGCCTTCCTCGAAGCGCTGCGGCGGCTGCTCGATCGCTATCCTCCGGCGATCTCGCTCGGCGAAGTCTCGGCAGAGAACCCCATCGAGGCGATCGTGGAGTACACGTCCGGGACCGGGCGACTGCACATGGCGTACAGCTTCGAGCTCCTCGTCGACGAATTCTCGACGGCCCACGTGCGCAATGTCGTCGAAACGCTGGCGCGACGGTGCCAGGACTGCTGGCCCTGCTGGGCCATCGGCAATCACGACGTCGTTCGCGTGGCTTCGCGCTGGGCGACCGGTGCGGCGCGCGATGCGCGGGCCAAACTCTTCAGCGCACTCCTCCTCTCGCTCAAGGGCAGCGCCTGCAGTTACCAGGGAGAGGAACTCGGCCTTCCGCAGGCGGACGTGCCTGACGATGCGCTCCAGGATCCCTACGGAATCGCGTTCTGGCCGACATTCAAGGGCCGCGACGGATGCCGCACGCCGATGCCGTGGAACGAGCGCGACCAGTCCTGCGGTTTTTCGAGCGGGAGGCCCTGGCTTCCGATCCCGGCCGAGCATCGCGCACTCGCCGTCGACCGGCAGGATGCGGCGAAGGACTCGGTCCTCAATGCATACCGCAGCTTCGTGCATTGGCGGCGCACCCAGCCCGCCCTGAAGAGCGGCGGCATGCGGCTCGCGGATTCTCCCGATGGCACGCTTTGCCTGATACGCGAGCATGCCGGTCAGTCGCTCCTCGTCTGCTTCAACTTCGGCGCCACAGCCTGCACCATCCGCATTCCCGGAGCCTCCCGCGTCGAGCCGCTTTCGGGTCACGGCTTCGCCGCCTGCGAGTATGCCGCCGGCACCGTGACGATCCCGGCCTACGGTGCCTGTTTCGCTAATCTCCATAACGGGCGCACAAAGGACGCATGACGGTCCTCACCGCGGTCGACTGGGTAATGATCGCGGCGTACTTCGTCGTCGTCTTCATCATTGCGTTCGCGGTTTCCGGCCGCCGCGCCACGCGTGAGTCGGCCGAAGGCTATTTTCTGGGCAGCCGCAATGCCGGATGGTTCGTGGTCGGCGCTTCGCTATTCGCGTCCAACATCGGCTCTGAGCACCTGATCGGCCTCGCGGGCTCCGGCGCGTCGGGCGGTGTCGCCGTGGGACAGTTCGAGATCCTCGCCTCGCTGATCCTTCTCCTGCTCGCCTGGTTCTTCGTTCCTTTCTATCTCAGGAGCGGCGTCTTCACGATGCCGGAATTCCTCGAGCGCCGTTACTCGCCGGCGGCACGCTGGTATCTCGCGGTAATCTCGATCGTCGGCTATGTGCTGACCAAGATCTCGGTCACGATCTTTGCCGGCGGCATCGTGTTCGAGGCCCTCATGGGGATCAATTTCTGGACCGGCGCGCTGATCGTCGTCGTCGCGACCGGCATCTATACGGTGTTCGGCGGAATGCGCGCCGTGCTCTACACGGACATGCTCCAGGCCTTCGTGATGGTCGGCGGCTCGCTGGTCGTCGTGTTTGTCGGGCTCGATGCGGTCGGCGGCTGGAACTCGCTGTATGCCGAGGCGGGCAGCGGATTCTTCGACATGTGGAAACCGGTGACAGACCCGAACTTCCCGTGGACCGGGATCCTGCTCGGAGCGCCGATTCTCGGCGTCTGGTACTGGTGCACCGACCAGTTCATCGTCCAGCGTGTCTTGTCGGCGAAGAACATCGATCATGCGCGCCGCGGCGCGATCTTCGGCGGCTTCCTCAAGGTGCTTCCGCTCTTCATCTTCGTGATTCCCGGCGTCATCGCCCACACGCTCGCGGCACGCGGCGAGCTCGCGCTCGCGTCGCCCGACCAGGCGCTGCCGGCCCTGATTGGCGCCTTGCTGCCCGCCGGGCTCCGGGGCCTGGTCGTCGCGGGCCTGCTGGCGGCACTCATGAGTTCCCTGTCCTCCGTGTTCAATTCCTGCTCAACGCTCGTCACCTGGGACATCTATCGCAAGCTCCGCCCGCGGGCGACTGAGCGACGCCTCGTACTGGTCGGGCAACTCACGACCGTCGTCATGGTCGGTTTCGGAATCGCGTGGATTCCGATGATGAAGCTGATCTCCGGTCAGCTGTACCAGTACCTCCAGAGCGTGCAGGCCTATATTTCGCCGCCGATCGCGGCGGTGTTTCTCATCGGCTTGTTCTGGCAGCGGGTGAATTCATCTGGCGCCCTCGCCGCGCTCGCGACCGGCTTCGTGCTCGGCCTCACGCGTCTCGTACTCGAACTCAACCGCGCCGCGCTCGGCGACGGGTTGCTCGGCTGGTACAGCGACATCAATTTCCTCCACTTCGCCATCCTGCTGTTCGTGATCTGCAGCGTCGTGCTCGTCCTCGTCAGCCTGGCCACACCGGCACCCGCAGCCTCGCAAACGGCGGGCCTCACGCTGCAGACGCGCGCGAAGACGCCGGAGCGCCTGCCGGCAATGCAGAGCAATCCCGCCTGGCGGCGCGCCGATCTCTGGCTCAGCCTGCTGCTCGCCGCGATCGTGGGCGCGATCTGGATCGTGTTCAGCCACTGATGAAGAAGTGGCTGCTCGCGGTCCTGCTCGGCCTGTTCGCCGCGGGAGCAGAAGCCGCCTACCGCATCGAGCACCTCGAGCCCGCGTCCTGGTGGGTCGGGATGAAGTCGAGCCGCCTTCAACTCATGGCGCATGGCGAGAGGATCGCGGAACTCACGCCGGCGCTCGACTATCCCGGCGTATCGATCGCGCGCGTCACGCGCACCGAAAATCCGAACTACCTGTTCATTGACTTGACGATCGGCGAAGACGCCCGCGCCGGACGATTCAACATCGAATTTCACCGGGGGACTGAAAGCGTACTGCGCCACGAGTACCCGCTCGACGCACGCGAGCCCGATTCCGCCGCGCGCCGCGGCTTTGGCCCTGCGGATGTCCTGTATCTCGTCATGCCCGACCGGTTTGCAAACGGCAGTCCCGGAAACGACCGCGTTGCCGGCTATCGAGAGGGGCCTGATCGCGCTGACGGCGATGGCCGCCATGGCGGCGACCTTCAGGGCTTGATGGACCGGCTCGGCTACATCGCTGACATGGGCTTCACCCAGCTCTGGCTCAACCCGGTGCAGCAGAATGACCAGCCCAGCGGTTCGTATCACGGCTACGCGATCACCGATTTCTACCGGATCGATGACCGGCTCGGCGACACCGCGCAGTATCGGTTGCTCGCCAGGGAGGCTTCGAAGCGGGGCGTCGGCCTCGTGATGGACGTCGTGCTCAATCACTGCGGGTCGGAGCATTGGTGGATGCGGGACCTGCCCGACCCTGACTGGATCAATCACGGCGGAAAGTTCACCGGCACGACGCACCGGCGCGAGACGCTGCATGATCCGCACGCCGCGCGCGCGGACCAGGTCGCGTTCTCGGACGGCTGGTTCGTGCCCGCGATGCCCGACCTCAACCAGCGGCATCCGCTGCTCGCGACCTATCTCACGCAGAATGCGATCTGGTGGATCGAGTACGCCGGTCTCTCGGGCCTGCGGGTCGACACCCTGTCGTATTCCGACCGCGATTTTCTCGGCCGTTGGTACGCCCGCGTGCTCGAGGAGTATCCCGCGCTCACGATCGTCGGCGAGGAGTGGAGTCTCGACCCCGCGATCGTTTCGCGCTGGCAGGGGGACCCTGGCGGGCGCGAAGACGCCGTAAGCCGGCCGGCCCGGCCCGCCCTCATGGACTTCCCGCTCCAGAACGCTGTAATGCTCGGCCTCATGGAATCCGAGGAGCACGAATCGGGATTGCTGCGGATTTATCAGGCGCTCGCCGACGATTTCCTCTATCCGGAGCCGGGGCGGCTCGTGGTCTTTCCGGATAACCACGACATGGGCCGCATCTTTACGCAGCTTGATGCGAGGTTCCCTCTCTACAAGATGGCGATCGCGTTCTTCGCGACCGTTCGCGGCATTCCGCAATTCACCTATGGCTCAGAACTCCTGATGTCGAATCCCGGAACCGACGCGCACGGCGTGATTCGCCAGGATTTCCCCGGTGGCTGGCCCGGCGACTCGGCGGATGCCGTCACCGGTCGCGGGCTGGCACCGGAGCAGCGTGAAGCACAGGACTTCACGCGAAAGCTCCTGAACTGGCGCAAGACAGCGTCGGCCGTCCACGCAGGGGCACTCACGCAGTTTGCGCCGCAGGACGGCACCTACGTCTACTTCCGTCACGACGATCGCCAGAAGCTCATGATCGTCCTCAACAAGTCGCCAGCAGAGCGGCGCCTCGACACCGCTCGTTTCGGGGAAGTCATCGGAGCGAGCCGCGTGGCGACCGACATTTTGTCAGGTCGCGAATTCGCGCTCGAGGCGACGCTTGCCGTGCCAGGCGAGAGCGTGATGATCCTGCAGTTGAAGGGCGCTCCGCCGATTCCCGCGGGCGTTACGGGCCGGCTGAAGCGTCATGAAGCCGTGGCGTCTCGTCATGTCGCGCCACGAAACGTCGACGTCTGGCTGCCGCCCGGCTACGAAACGGAGCCGTCGCGGCGATTCCCGGTCATCTACATGCACGACGGCCAGAACCTCTTCGACCCCGCAACCTCCTACATCGGTGTCGACTGGGGCGTCGACGAGGCGATGACTGCACTTGTCCGCGAGAACGCCGTCCGCGAAGCGATCATCGTCGGCATCTGGAACACGCCGAAGCGGTTCCAGGAATACATGCCCGCGAAAGCGGTCACTGAATCGAAGCTGCCGGATGACTGGCCCGACATGGCCTGGATGCGCAAGGAAGCGATGGTCTCCGATGAGTACCTGCGCTTCATCGTCAAGGAGCTGAAACCCTTCATCGACTCGACCTACCGAACACTGCCGGGTCCCGATGACACGTTCACGATGGGTTCGAGCGCCGGCGCGCTCATTTCAATCTACGCGCTTGCCGAGTATCCCGGCATCTTCGGCGGCGCGGGCGGGGTGTCGACGCACTGGCCGATCGGCGACGGAATCCTGATCGACTACCTGGAGCCGCGATTGGCTGGCCTCCGCGGACACCGATTCTATTTCGATTTCGGCACGGCGACGCTCGACGCCAATTACGAGCCCTACCAGCGGCGCGTGGATGCGCTGATGCGAAGCGCGGGCTACGTCGACGGCGTCGACTGGATCACGCGCAAATACGAAGGGGACGAACACTCGGAGCGCGCGTGGCGCCGACGAGTGAACGTCCCCCTGCAGTTCCTGCTCGGCCGCTGATCCGGAATCAGAACCGGTAGTTCATGCCCAGCAGGTACTGCGTCCCGTATTCCTGGTAGTCCAGGAGGCGCGACCTGTTCACCGAGTAGGCGATGTAGGGCTCGTTCGTCAGGTTGTTGACCTGGAACAGGAGCTGCAATCCGTCAAGCATGCCGCCGTTTCCGAACGTGTAACTGACCTGCGCGTCGGTAATCATGTCGTCGTCCACGTAACGCAGTCCGCGCTCGTTCGCGAAGTTCGTCACCTCGCCGATGTACTCGGAGCGGTAGCGCGTCGCGATGCGGGCGCCGAAGCCGTACTTCTCGTAGTACAGCGTGGCGTTCCACACGTCCTCCGACAGGCCCGGGAGCGGGATGTGGTCGTTGGCAACCGAACTGACCGAACCCGGGATCTCGATGTCGCTACGCGTGTACGAGTAGCTGAAAATCGCGCCGAAGCCGTCCAGCGAATCCGCGAACATCTGAAAGGGAAGGGAGGCCGAGAACTCGAGACCCCACAGGTAGCCACCTTCACCGTTCTCCGGTCGCGAGAAGTTGCCCGTCGTCTGCGGAACGATGCCAGGCGCGAAAACACCGGGCGGAGTTGCAGCGAGCAGCTCGGAGAAATCATGGTCGGAGTCGACCTGCGTAAAGATGTAGCTCTGGAGATCCTTGTAGAACGTTGCGACCGAGAAATAGCCCTTGCCGTCCGCGATGTACTTTTCGTACGAAAGGTCCAGTGCATAGGCCCGCCACGGGTTGAGCAGCGGATTGCCGCCGCTGCCGCCCGGTTCGCCGGTGGCAAAGTTGTAGCCGCTTTCTTCCGTGGCCTTGAGCTGGTCCATGCGCGCGCGGGCTATTTCCTTCGCGATCCCGACGCGGATTGCCCGATCGTTCGGCAGCATGAAGGCGACGTTGATCTGCGGGAGGACGTCGGTGTAAGTCTTGCCGTCGCCGACCCTCAAGACTACCTGGTCCGGCGTGAACGCATACGCGGCCAGGAAGGACGACGAACTCTGGTCCGTGTAGATGGCCTGCAGGCCGACGTTGCCTTTCACCGTCACGGTGTCGGAGATGTCATGGCTCATGTCTCCGCGCAAATAGCCCGTGATGACTTCCTCTTTGACGTCCCAGTACTTGCCCGCGAGATACGGGAGAGTCTCCGGGTCGCCGTAGACGATCGGGTTGAAGTACTCGGCGAGCACGCCATAGACGTCTATCGCAAGGGCCTCACCCGCGTCCGCATAGTTCAGGTCGGTCGGACGCAGCAGGAATTCGTCGGCAATCACGTAGGCGCCGCCGCCGATCGTGCCGAGACCCGACTCGGGCGAACTCTTGTCCTTCGTGCGGTCGCTGTAGTTGATGCCGTAGGCCGTGCCCTGGAACCATCCGATTTCGCCCTCGCGCATGAAGTCCAGGCGGAACGAGGTCAGCTCATCCTCGATGCGGGGCTTCTTGGTGTAACCGGAACCGTAAATTGTCGGCCCGACAACCACCTGGCTCGGGTCGGTGTAATCGAGCAGGAATGAGAGCGACGGCATGGAGTTGTTCCGGTGCAGCTCGAAGGTGCCCGTGTCAAGAACCAGGTCCGGCCCCATCTGCGCGTTGATCTCGGGCTGGAGCTGGTCGCGCGTGGCCCTCGAGTAGCTGATGTCCGCTGCCATCGACCAGGTGTCGCCGAGCCGGAATTCGTTCCGCCAGCCGCCCGCCAGGATTTCGTC
The DNA here is from genome assembly GCA_964412975.1 of uncultured Steroidobacteraceae bacterium. GTDB lineage: Bacteria > Pseudomonadota > Gammaproteobacteria > Steroidobacterales > Steroidobacteraceae > SCUD01. Next base: position 20,808 of record CAYPQX010000172.1, on the reverse strand, counting down.
TTCCGTCGTGAACAGGAAATTCCGCGCCAGCGGCACGATATTGTTCAATGTGCCGGCGACGACCGTATCGTCCTGGATGGTCGTACCGGAGTAGCCGAAAACGGTACCGTCCGGGAACGGGCCGCCGACGCAGCAGGGCGCCGGGTAGCCGGTGAGGTTGATCTCGAGGCTGCGCGCGTTGTTCGTCTGCTCCATCGTCGAGTAATAGAGGTCGAGGATCGACGAGTAACTGTCACCCGGCTCGAACTGGAAGGTCGCCATGAAGCCGTCGCGCTCCGTCGATCCCATGTCCGCGCGGATTTTCATGCCGCCCGTCGTGAACTGCCCCGGCGCCACGCCCGGATTGTTGAGGCAGGCGCCCGGGTTGCCGCCCGGACAGTCAATCGCGCCGCCGCCGCCCGAAGGATTCCACGGCTCGTAGGTGCCGAAACCCCGGGTCGCCAGCGGCGAGTCGAGATGCGCATAGCCGAAGGCGATGCCGAAACGCCCGTCCATGAACTGGTCGACGAAGGAGAAGCTCGCCCGGTACCCGCTGTCATCCGAGTCCGCGCCCAGGTTGTCGTTCGAATTCTGCTCGCCGCGGATGTTCAGGGCCATCGCGCTGCGGCCGTACTGCAGCGGCCGGATCGTGCGCAGATCGATGGTGCCGGCCAGGCCCTGGGCCGCGAGCTGGGCGTCCGGCGTCTTGTAGACGAGCACCGAGCTCAGCAGTTCGGAAGGATACTGGTCGAACTCGACGCTGCGGTTATCGCCGGTGCTGACCTGTTCGCGCCCGTTCATCAGCGCGGTGGTGAAACCGGGATCGGTGCCGCGCAGGCTGATGGCCGATGCGCGCCCTTCGGCTCGCTGCGATGTCAGTCCCGGGAGTCGCGAAATGGATTCCGCGATGCTGGTGTCGGGGAGCTTGCCGATGTCTTCGGCGGAGATCGCCTCGACGATGCTCGTCGATTCGCGCTTGGTGTCGATCGCGGCCTCGATGCCGACCCGGATGCCGGTGACGACAATGCCTTCGATCTCGGTCGACTCCTGCGCCCCCGCTGTCTGCGGCAGGGCCAGCATGGCCGGCAGTGCGGCCGCAATCGCAGCCGGTAGAATGCGGCGGCGGATCGTCTGGAATTCGAGCCTTTCCGGGTTCTTATGCGTGCGCTTGGCCATCTGATCACACCCCTCAGTGATTGAAACATGACGACCCCGTCTGGCGCTTCGATCCTAGACAGTGCCCGCCGCCGGCCGCAAGACAATGCAAACGTTTGCAGACCATGAAAACGTATGCAGACCGGGGCCTTGCAAATTACTGCTAGCGTCCACCTCGATGCGTCGCCGCCGCCGCGGCTGCGGGAGTGTCCGCATGAAAGGTTTCGCCGCATTTCTCTTCGTCATGTTGATCGGGACACCGGCTGGCGTATCTCGCGCCGAGACGGTCGCGTCGCTCTCCTCGCCGGAAGGCACGCTCGCAGTCACGGTCACGCTTGATCCGGATGGCCGGCCCGGTTACGCCATAGCGAGGCGGGGCCGGCCGGTGATCGCTGAGTCGCGCCTCGGTTTCCTGCTCACCGATGCACCGAAACTCGAGCGCGGCTTCCGACTCGCGGAGAGCCACCGGCAGAGCGTCGACGAGACCTGGGAGCAGCCCTGGGGCGAACGCCGCTTCGTGCGAAACCGCTACAACGAGCTGCGCGTCCGGTTCGTCGAGAAAAAGCCGCCGGCCCGACAGCTGGATCTTGTGTTTCGCGTATTCGACGACGGTGTCGGGTTTCGATACGGGTTTCCGGAGCAGCCGAACCTGCGGAACGTTCGCATCGCCGACGAGCTGACCGAGTTCGCGGTGGCGGAAGAAGCGACGGCCTGGTGGATTCCAGCCGGCGAGTGGAACCGATACGAGTATCTCTACCGGCGTACACCGCTCGCCGAGGTCGGCCAGGCGCACACGCCGCTGACGGTCCGCCTCAGTGGCGGCCTGCATATCGCCTTTCACGAAGCGGCGCTCGTCGACTATTCGTCGATGTGGCTGCGCCGTGTGGATGGGGAGCGTCTCAGGGCCACGCTTTCACCCTCGTCCGGCGGCGCGCGTGTCAGTCGAGCGGCACCCTTTGCAACGCCCTGGCGCACGCTCCAGATCGCCGACGACGCCGCGGGCCTCTATATGTCGGACCTGATCCTCAACCTCAACGAGCCGAACGCGCTCGGCGACGTCTCCTGGTTCAAGCCGCACAAGTACGTCGGCATCTGGTGGTCACTGCACCTCGACACGGAAAGCTGGGCCTCGGGACAGCGGCACGGCGCCACCACGGAGAATGCGCGGCGATACATCGACTTCGCGGCAACCAGCGGTTTTCGCGGCGTGCTGATCGAGGGCTGGAACCGGGGCTGGGACGGCGACTGGTTCGCCGACGGCAGCGAATTCAGCTTCACTGTGCCGTGTCCCGACTTCGACCTCGAGGCGGTCGCGGCCTACGCGCGCGAGCGCGGCGTGCGCCTCGTCGGACATCACGAGACCTCGGGCAACATCGCCCATTACGAGCCGCAACTCGAGGCAGCGCTCGATCTGTACCAGCGCCTCGGCATCGACAGCGTGAAGACCGGTTATGTCGCCGACGCCGGCGGAATCCAGGCCCTGGGCGAGGACGGCAAGATCCACTTTGAGTGGCACGACGGCCAGGTCATGTCCCGGCATCACCTCAAGGTCGTCACCGAGGCGGCCAAGCGGCGCATCGCCGTCAATCCGCACGAACCGATCAAGGACACGGGACTTCGCCGCACGTATCCCAACTGGGTCGCGCGCGAGGGCGCGCGCGGCATGGAGTACAACGCCTGGGGCGATCCACCCAATCCGCCCGAACATGAGGCGAACCTCATCTTCACGCGCATGCTCGCGGGGCCGATGGATCTCACTCCGGGCGTTTTGAGCCTGACCGGCCGTGGCGGACAGCGCATCCAGTCGACGATCGCCAAGCAGCTCGCGCTCTACATCGTCATCTACAGCCCGGTCCAGATGGCCGCGGACTTGCCGGAGAACTATGCGCGCTACCCCGGCCCGTTCAAGTTCATCCGCGACGTGCCCACCGACTGGTCGGAAACGCGTGTCCTGAATGGCGAGGTGGGCGATTTCGCAACACTCGCGCGCAAGGACCGGGCGAGCGAGGACTGGTATCTTGGCAGCGTGACCGACGAAGAAGCGCGCAGGCTCCGCATCCCGCTCGATTTCCTCGATCCCGGCCGGAGCTATATGGCCGAAGTCTATCGCGATGGCGACGACGCAGACTGGAAGACCCACGCGGAGTCCATCGTCATCGAGTCGCGCGCAGCGAAACACGGAGACGTCCTCGAGCTCGCACTCGCGCCCGGCGGCGGCCAGGCCATCCGTTTTGTCGCGACCCCGCGCTGATGAGGGCTAGCGAAAAGCAGTTCGCACTGGTGGGCGACATTGGCGGCACCAATGCGCGTTTTGCGCTGACCGATACGGCGACGGGTGGCTCGCAGCTCCTGCACCAGAAGACCCTGCCCACCGCCGAGTTCGCGAGCCTCCAGCAGGCCGCGGGGCATTACCTGCGTTCGGTCGACGTCGCGCCGGTGCGCGCCTGCCTGGCGGTCGCCTGTCCCGTGGGCGGCGAGGAGATTCGCCTGACCAATCGTACCTGGGCTTTCAACCGCGAGGAACTGCGGCAAATGCTCGGCCTCGAAGAGCTGCTCGTGGTGAACGACTTCGGCGCCGTGGCGAGAGCAGTACCGGCGCTCAGCGAGACTGAGCGGGAAATCCTCTACGGCCCGTTGATCACGCCGCCGCGAGGTCCGATCAGCGTGCTGGGACCTGGAACCGGACTCGGCGTCGCGCTATTGATCGGAGATCTGGACGCGGGCTGGCGGATCGTCGAAACCGAGGGCGGCCACGTCAGTTTCGCGCCGCAGGATACGGAGGAGCGCCAGATCGCCGAGTGGCTTGCCGACCGCCATGGCCGCGTTTCCAACGAGCGCCTGCTTTCAGGCATCGGGCTGTCGCAGATCGACGCAGCGCTCGCGGGCCGCGGGCCCGGAAAATCCACGACCCCGGATGCGAAGCTCCGTCAGCCCGCCGAAATCGTCGCTGCGGCACTTGCCGGCAATGACGTTCCCGCCCGACGGACGCTCGCACGCTTTTGCGCCATCCTCGGCAGCGTCTCCGGCGACATGGCGCTCGGCCATGGTGCGCACACGATCGCCATCGCGGGCGGCATCGTCCCGCGCTTCATTCCGTTCCTGAGATCGAGTGCGTTTCGGGAACGGTTCCTGAACAAGGGGCGCTTCGCCGCCCACCTCGAATCGGTCGCCATCGAGGTGGTCACCCACCCCGCGCCCGGACTGCTGGGTGCGGCATTGCTGCTTCGCGCCGACGCGCCGGCGTAGTTACCAGCCGCTGCCAGCGGCGGCCAGGAGCGCGGCGTAGAGCCCGATGCCGCGCCGGAATTCCTTCATCCGCAGGTTTTCGTTCGGCGCGTGTTGGTTGTTGTCGGCATTAACGATCGGGACGATGACGAATTGCGTCCCGAGGACCTCGCCGATCGGCGCGATCGGCAGGCTCCCGCCCATCAGCGGCGCGATGCGCACGGAACCCCCGGTTGCCGACTGCATCACCGCCATGACGCGGGCGACGCCCGGGTGCTCGGACGATGACATCGCCGCGGGATAGCCGTCGTCGCCCCAGTCGAGACGCGCGAGCCGCGGGTTCGCAAGGCGCTCCGCGACCGTCGGCGGCGCGTCGACGAGCACATAGCCCTGCGCGCGCAGGTGCGCCTCGACGGCGCGCCGCGTCTCGTCCATTTTCATCCCGGGCGTGAGCCGGAGGTCGAAACCCGCACTCGCCTCGGGATCGATGGCGTTTCGCTGCCCGCCCGAGCCGCCATAGAGAAGCTGCGTGACGTTGAGCGACGGGCGCAGGATCGATTCGCCGTAATCGAGGCCGCTTTCCGCCACGCCGATACCCGCGGCCGCGAGCATGCCGGGCGTGTCAAAGGCCGTCCGCGCGAGCGCGAGCGTTTCGGCCGTCGGCGGGGGCGCTTCCAGTCCCGCGATCGTGATGTCCCCATCCGCTGCACGCATCGATGCGATGAGTGCGGCGAGCCTTGCGCCCGGGTTCGGCGCGACATTGCCATAGTGGCCCGAATGCAGGCTCGAAGCCGGGCCGAACACCGTGAGGCGCAAAGTCATGACACCGCGCACGCCGAGCGACAGCCGCGGGAAGCCGCGCGGGTCGATCGGGCCGTCACCGAAAATCCAGAGGTCGGATCGCAGCAGTTCGCGATGCGTGGCCAGCGTGCGGGCTAGATTCGGTGAGCCCGCTTCCTCTTCGCCTTCGAGAAAGAACTTGAGATTCGCGGAAAGCGGAATCTTCGCCGCCGCGAGCGCGTCGATCGCAGCCAGCATTGCGACGATCGGCCCCTTGTCGTCGCTCGAAGAACGGGCGTAGATCCGTGCCTCATCGGGGAGCGGGTGCGCCGCATCGGCCCAGGCGATGGCGCTCGCGCCGTCCTCGGCCCGCCCAGCGCGCAACGTGGGCTCAAACGGAGGCGATTTCCATACGGCCTCCGGACCGGGCGGCTGGCCGTCGAAGTGCGCATAGAAAAGGAGTGTCCGCGTCGCGCCGGGCGTCGACAGTTCTCCGTACACCGCCACAGGGCCGCTCGGGTTCTCCAGAACGCGGCCGTTGATACCGCGCTTCTCGAGCATCTTCACGAGCAGTTCGGCGTTCCGCCGGATGTCCCGGTCGCTCGTCGCGACGTTCGGGAGCGCAAGCAGCTCGCGAAGTTCGGCGACGATGGACTGCTCGTGAGCGGCGGCATGGGAGGCAGCGACCGCGATGGCCCTGGCTTCGTCCGCATGGGTGGGCGAGGCAAGGGATGCGAAAAACAGGCCCGTGATCATCCATGAAAGGTGAAACGTCATGATCAGGTTCTCCAATTCAGAAGCCCAGCGCGATGCGCAATTGCAGCGCGTCTTCATCCTCACGATCAGCGCCGGTAGCGGCGCCACCGTCGAAGCGCGTGCGTTCGTAGTCGATCATCCACTTCAGGTTTTCGTTGAAATACCAGTTGAGCCCCAGGCCCCAGGACGTCGCTTCACGCGCAGCCACCGCCGGATCCGCGAAGGAGTCGGCGCCGCCGGCAAAAGCCGCATCGTCGATCTCGAGCGCTTGGACGCGCGCGACGATTTCAAGCGCTCCCCAGGTCCCGCCCGAAAGCGAGAAGCGCTTCTTCGGGTGGAAACCGCGGAATGTCGCCTCTTCCCCGGTCAGGAACCATGAAGTGGCGAGTTGCCAGGCTTTCGTGTCGATCGAGTCTTCGCGAAGACCGGACGGCGTGATGCGCGAGACCTCCTGCGAGACCTCCGTGTACTCGCCGATGAGCCCGAAGCGCCCGGCGTAATAATAGAGCTGCGGCGCGAAACGCAGGCGCTCGCCATCTGCAACGGTGGGCGCGGCTTCGGCGCGATAGCGGAAAAATGTCGATTGTCCTGGCGTACGAAACGCAGGCAGGAGCGATTCAGTCGCCGTTCCGGTCTGGTCCGTATAACTCCCTGCCACGCCGACGCCGAGGCCGCGCAGTGCGCGTCGGTCGCTTTCCGCGAAGGGATGCGAGAAAAGCCGCAGCACGTATTCGGGGTCGCTGCTGTCGTCCGGATCGTCGAAGCCGTCGACGCTGCTGCCGTCATTCGCGCCATTCAACCAGGCCGCCGCGTAGCCAAGGCGGCCATTCCACAGGTCGCCGGCGAACTGGACGCCCACATCGCGATTCGGCACGAGGCCCGATGGGAAGGCACGCGCCACGAATCGCGTGTCGCTCGAGGATTGCAGGCGCTCGAGGCCGACCGGCGACTTGAACTTTCCGGCCGTGACGTTGAAGGCCGGGTTGAACCGCGCCCTGACATAGGCGTCCTGAATGACGGTGCGGTCGAGGCCATAGTCCGGCATGAATTTGAAATCATAGATGCTGCCCAGGGTGCCTTCGATGGTCGGGCGAATCCGGGTCGCCTCCCAGGTGCCGCTCTCGCCATCCGAGTCTTCGCCATCGAGGTAGCGCCCTTCGACGTGGAGCACACCACGAAACCTGATCTCGTTCTGCAAATCCGCGGACTTCAGGCTGAGGCCCTGCCGCCCGACGCTCATGCTCGCCGTCGAATCACTCTCCTCCCCCTGCGCGGCTGCGGGTGTGAACACCAATGCCGCGATGACCGCGGCGCCCAGCCGCCTGCTGCTGCCCATTGAGTTACTTGCCGATGCAGAAGGTTGCGAACACCGCACCGAGCAGCGCGTCGCTCGAGACTTCGCCCGTGATCTCGCCGAGCGCCCGGTGGGCCTGGCGCAGTTCTTCCGCCACCAGTTCGAATGAGGTGCGCTCACCGAGGCGTCCTTCGGCGAGCTCGAACAGGCTCCGGGCACGCGCGAGCGCATCGAGATGCCGTCGTCGCGCGGACCACGCCCCTGCACCCGACTGGTAGCCCGCAGCCGTCTTCAATTGCTCGCGGAGCCCCGGCAATCCCGCACCGGTCAGCGCCGACACCGGCAGCGCCGGCCGCTCCTCGAGCGCGGGAACTGGCAGCGCATCCGGCAAATCGATCTTGTTCCAGACGACAAGCGTCGCGGTGCCCGCGGGCAGCGTCGCCATTTCAGCCGCCGGCAGCCCCTGGGTCGCATCCACGACGTACAGCACGAGGTCGGCGCGACTGATTTCCATGCGCGCCCTGCGCAGCCCCTCGATCTCTATCACGTCGTCCGATTCGCGCAGTCCCGCAGTGTCCACGACGTGGATCGGCAGACCATCCACATGAATCCGCTCGCGCAGCACATCGCGTGTCGTGCCCGGAATCTCCGTCACGATCGCGGCGTCGTGTCCCGCGAGCACATTCAGCAGGCTCGACTTGCCGGCGTTCGGCTTGCCCGCGATGACGACGTGCAAGCCGTCGCGCAGCGCCCGGCCCTGCCGGACGGTCTCCCCGATCGCGTCAAACCGCGACGCGATCTCCGCGAGCCGGCCGCGGACCTCCTCGCTCGCGAGAAACTCGGCGTCCTCATCCGGAAAGTCGATCGCCGCCTCCACATAGGCGCGAAGTTGTGTCACGAGTTCAGCAAGCTCGCGGACCTCGCGCGAGAAATCTCCGGCGAGCGACCGGATCGCCGCCCTCGCGGCCTCGGCCGAGCCGGCGGAGATGAGGTCGGCGATCGCCTCAGCCTGAACCAGGTCGAGCTTGTCATTATGGAAGGCGCGCTCGCTGAATTCCCCGGGGCGTGCCATGCGCGCCCCGAGTTCGATGACGCGCGCGACGAGGAGATCCATGACGACCGGGCCACCGTGACCGTGAAGCTCGAGGACGTCATCGCCCGTGAAGGAGTTCGGCGCGGGAAAGTAGAGCGCGAGGCCCGCGTCGATCGTGCCGCCGCTGGCATCGGAGAAGGCGGCGACGGTCGCGTGCCGCGGCTCGGGAAGGCTGCCGAGCACCGCGGTTGCGATCGCGCGCGTCGCGGGGCCGGAGACACGCACGATGCCGATGCCGCCGCGGCCGGGCGGCGTGGCAGCCGCGACGATCGTGCCCGTTGCCGTGTTCATGCGGTGGACTCGGCAAGCGCGGCCAGGCCGACCAGCCCGGGTTGTGGATGAGTCACGATGAAGCTCGGGACTTCCCGCAGCCACGCGGAGTACGGGGGCTTCTCCTCGAATGCACGGCGAAACGAGATCTTGTCGAAATGCCGGCCCCAGCGTGGAATGATTCCGCCCGCGAGATATATGCCGCCACGCGCACCGGCCGTCAGCGCCAGGTTTCCCGCAACGCGACCGAGCCAGCGTGTGAACACTGCGACCGCCCGTGATGCGACCTCGTCACCTTCCCACGCGGATGCCGCAATGTCCCCCGCGCTGCGGCTCGCCCCCGAGGCGAGTGCCCCGTAGAGCCGCCGCAGCCCCGGACCGCACAACACCGTCTCGGCCGAGACCCGCCCGTTCGAATCGCGAAGCCGCCGCCAGATTTCCAGCTCCTCGTCGTCGACCGGCGCGAGATCCGCGTGACCGCCATCGCCTGCGATCGATATCCAGCCTTGTGCGTGCGGCGCCGCGATCGCCACTCCAAGCCCAGTACCGGGCCCAAGGACGACGACGGGTGCCGAGGTCAGGGGCTTTCCACCGCCGCAGTGAACGAGCGATTGCGGTGGCAGGCGCGGAATCGCTTCCGCGACGGCGCCGAAGTCGTTGACGAGAACCGCACGCGGCACGCCCGCGGCTCTGGCGAGCTCGGCGGGCTTCAGCAGGACATGGGTGTTGGTGAGTTGAATGCTGCCATCGGACGCGACCGGTCCCGCGCCGCAGAATGCGGCCGACCTGACGTTCGTGCCGGCATTCCTCTTCAGGAAGCCGGCAATGGCGGCATCCGTTTCTGCAGTCGTCGGAAATACCTCGAGCGCCGACAGCCGCCAGCCTTGCCCCTCGCGCGCGGCGAATGCGAGGCGCGTGCGTGTCGCGCCGACGTCGCCGACCAGGATCATCTCGGCTTGCGCGCCGTGCGGCGCCAGGCCGGCCCCTCCGAAAGCGCCGCGACAAAATCCCTGCGCCAACGCCCGACGTCGTAGTCGCGAAGGCCCCGCATCAGCGCTTCATGCCGGCGCCGGCGCTCGACGAGGCGCATCTCGCGCGCCTGATGCATGGCCCCGGCGATCTCCTCGCCATCGTAGGGATTGACCAGGAGCGCCTCGTCCATCTGCTGGGCGGCGCCCGCAAAGCGTGACAGCACTAGCACGCCGGGATCGGCGGGATCCTGCGCCGCAACGTATTCCTTCGCCACGAGGTTCATGCCGTCCCGCATCGGCGTCACGATACCGACGCGGCTTGCGCGATAGAGGCCGGCGAGAGTCCGCCGCGGCAGCGCGCGATTGAGATAGTGCACCGGCGTCCAGTCGAAGCGCGCGAAGCGCCCGTTGATGCGCGCGGCCTCGCCTTCCAGCTCACGCCGGAAGTCACGATAGGACTCGAGGCTCCCGCGGCTGACCGGCGCGACCTGCAGGAGGATGACCTTGCCGTGCGCCTTCGGATGCCGCTCGAGATAGCGCCCGAATGCATCCATGCGCCGAAGCAGTCCCTTACTGTAGTCGAGCCGGTCGACACCGATGAACTGGTCGCGGCCACGGAGTACGCGACGCATGCGACTCCATTCACGGTTGCCCGGCGAGGTGAACGCGTGGCGATGAACCTGGTCGACGTCGATGCCGATGGGGAAGGCGCCCACGCGCAACTCGCGCCCGAACGCCGACACCGCGCCACCGCGCGCACTGCCGCCGTAGGCCCGGCGGACGTGCTCCTGGAAGCGCCGGACGTCTTCATCCGTCTGAAATCCGATGAGGTCGTAGGCGAAGAGCGTCCGCATCAGCTCCTCGTGCGCCGGCAGCGTACAGAGGATCTCGGTCGGCGGGAACGGCGTGTGCAGGAAAAAACCGATGCGCTGACGCACGCCCCGGCGGCGCAGTTCGTCGGCGAGCGGAATAAGGTGGAAATCGTGCACCCAGACGAGATCGTCGGGCCGCAGCTGTTTCGCGAGCGCCTGCGCGAAGCGCCAGTTGACGCGCCTGTAGGTTTCGAGCTGCCGGCGTTCGAACTGGGTCAGGTCGATGCGGAAATGCAGGAGCGGCCACAGGCAGTTGTTGCAGAAGCCGTTGTAGTAGCCGTCGAGCTCGTGCTGCGTCAGGTCGAGCGTCGAGAGCGTCATGCCCTCCTCTTTCTCCGAGCGAAGGCGCGCCTTGCCCCGGGCCGCGACGTGCCCGCTCCAGCCGAACCAGAGGCCGCCGCGCTCGCGTAACGCATCGACGAGCCCGACCGCGAGACCGCCTGCCGCAGCGGCGCCCTTCACCGGACCGACGCGGTTCGACGCCGCGACCAGGCGACGCGCGCCGCTCACACGAGATCCCCCCAGCCGGCCGAGAGGCGCGTCGCGGCATTGATGATACCGACCAGTGAGTAGGTTTGCGGGTAGTTGCCCCAGTGCTCGCCGCTCTCGGGCGCAATGTCCTCCGAAAGGAGTCCGACATGATTGCGGCTCTGGAGCATGTAGGTGAAAAGCTCCCGGGCCTCGTCCGCGCGTCCGAGTCGTGCAAGCGCGTCGATGTACCAGAAGGTGCAGATGTTGAACGCAGTTGACGGAAGTCCGAAGTCGTCGGCCGCCGCGTAACGGAAAAGATGCCGCCCACGACGGAGCCGCCGCTCGATTTCGGCAACGGTCCCTGCGAAACGCGGATCGTCCGCCTGCAGGAAACCCACTTCCGCCATCAGGAGAAGTCCTGCCTCAACGTCGGAGCCGCCGAAACTCTCCATAAAGCTGCCGCGGCCGGCATCCCAGGCGCGTTCCTCGATGACGCGGCGGATCTCGGCGGCGCGGTCCTGCCAGGTTCGCGCCCGGTCCGGGAGCTCGCGGTGCGCGGCGATCCGCGCGAGGCGGTCACAAGTCGCCCAGCACATGAGCGCGGAAGACGTGTGTACGCGCTCGCGCGTGCGGAGCTCCCACATGCTGGCATCCGGCGTCGCGTACACCTTGTACGCCTGTTCGCCAACCCGTTCGAGGCGCACGAAGTCCTGCGCTGTGCCTGGCCGCAGCAGGCGCTGGTCGAAAAACGACTGCGCCGTCGCGAGCACGACGTTGCCGTAGACGTCGTGCTGCAGGTGCTCGAAGGCCTGGTTGCCGATCCGCACCGGCTTCATGCCGCGGTAGCCCGCAAGCGTCGCGACCTCGCTTTCTGCGAGCCTTTGCTCGAGCCCGATTCCGTAGACCGGCTGGAGATGCCCGTCGGGCGCCTGACCGACAATATTTGCGAGATAGCGCAGGTAGTGCTCCATCGTGTCGACTTCGGAGAGCGAGTTGAGCGCGCGCACGACGAAGTAAGCGTCGCGCAGCCAGCAATAGCGATAGTCCCAGTTGCGCCCGCTGTTCGGGGCCTCGGGGATGCTCGTCGTCATCGCCGCGACGATGGCGCCTGTTTCCTCAAAGGTGCAGAGCTTCAGCGTGATCGCCGCGCGCATCACGGCCTCCTGCCATTCCGGCGGGATCGCGAGCCGACGCGCCCATTGCCGCCAGTAGGCCTCCGTCTCCTCCTGGAATGACCGCGTCGTCTGCTCGGGGCTTTCCGCCAGCGTCTCGTCCGCGCCGAGCATGAAGCTCAGCGCATTTTCCAGAAGGAATGGAGTCTCCGCCAGGACGTACGTCACCGGCGCGTCGGTCGTCAGGCGCAGCGCCCGGTCCGCTGTCACGTAGCGGATATGGTTGCTGCCGTGCGTGATCTCGGGGCGCAGCGCACCGTAGCCGAACGACGGCCGAACGCGCACGCAGATGCGCGGCGACCCCGCAAGTGCGCGTACGCGCCGCACCAGCGACTGCGGCCGAAACATCCGTCCGAGCCGCTCGAAGCGGGGGCAGAAATCCGTCACTTCCACTGCCGAACCGTTGGAACTGTAGAGCCGCGTGACGAGAACCGCGGTGTTGCCGAGATACTCCTGCTCACTGCTCTCGTAGCCGCCGAGCTCGATCGACCAGAACCCGCGCGCGTCCGCCGCGCTCGGGTTATCGATCAGCGAGTGGAATACCGGGTCGCCATCAAGCCGCGGCAGGCAACTCCAGACGATGCGTGCTTCGCGGTCGATCAGCGCCGAGATGATGCAGTTTCCGGTGACCCCGAGGTCAAGTGTCGCGGCAGCACTCATCCCGCCACCCCCTGCGAAAGCGATTCAAGGCTCGCGCGAAGCCAGGCGTGCACGCCGTCGACTGCCACGATGCGGTAGCGCGCGACGCTCGGCCCCGGCCCGATTTTGACGCCGTAGCCGCCGAGCTCGGAGGCCGCCCGAAATCCGTCCTCGTCCGTCATGTCATCACCCACAAAAACCGGCTGTCGCTCCGCGAACGGCGGCCGCGAGGAGAGGGATCGCAGTGCCCTGCCCTTGTCGGCGCCGTGTGGCCGCGCCTCGACGACCGCGTGACCCGTGATCACCTCGAGGCCGGTGGGCTCGACGAGCTCCCGCATCGCGACGATGCAATCGTCCGCCCGCTCGCGAGCGCGCCGGTAGTGCAGCGCGACGGCCGCGCCCTTCTCTTCGATGACGATACGCGGATCGTCGCTGAATCTTTGTTTCAGTTCCTGACCGAGCCAGGATGCGGTTGCCGTGTCACCTGCGTAATTCGCGCTCCCACCGGGCAGGCGGAGTTCCAGGCCGTGAACCCCGGCGCCCGCAAAGCGATCCGGCGCGACCAGTGCGTCGAGTGAGGCGAGGGTGCGCCCGGTCACGAGCGCCACGGCTCCACCAAGGCGCTCGCGCAGCCCGGAAAGCAGTGCCGGGAGCAATTCATCGACCGCAACGCCGTCGGGGTGCGGCGCGAATGTCGCGAGCGTACCGTCGAAATCAAGGTACAACGCGGCATCGGCCGTCAGCAACGGCGGCCGGGCATCCGCGCCGGTGTCCGCCATGAAGAGCATTGTACCTGCCGCCGGGTCACGGCGGCCCACGCCTCATTCGTGGCGCAGGGCCTCGATCGGATCGAGTCCCGCCGCACGGCGCGCCGGCCACAGGCCGAACAACAGGCCGACGCCGGCGCTGAATCCGAATGCGAGCACGAGCGAATCGAGGGTCACTGCGGTCTGCCAGCCCGCGACACGCGACAAAAGCGCGGCGGTCGCGGCACCGAGCAGGATGCCCACGATTCCGCCGAGCAGGCAGAGAATCACCGACTCGACCAGGAACTGCCGCAGGATGTTGCCGCGCGTCGCGCCGATCGCCTTGCGGATCCCGATCTCGCGCGTCCGCTCGGTGACGGTGACGAGCATGATGTTCATGATGCCGATGCCGCCGACCACGAGGCTGACGCCCGCGATTCCCGCCAGCAGGAACCCGAGGATCTGGGTGGTCTCCTGCTGGGTCGCGAGAAATTGCCGCCGATCGAGCAGCGCGAAATCGTTGTCGCGGCCGGGCAGGAGCCCGTGCTCGCGCCGGAGCACGCGCTCGATTTCGACCATCGCGGCAGGCAGCCCGCTGCCCGGCGCCACCTGCGCGGAAATCGTCTGTACCTGGTCCTCGCCCGTGATGCGAAGCCGCGAGGTGCCGAGCGGAATGTAAAGGTCGTCGTCCGGGTTGCCATAGCCGACCGCGCCTTTCCGACGATAGATGCCGACGACCTCGAAGGGAAGGTTCTTCACGATCACAGTCGCGCCGATGAGGCTCGCGGCCGGAACTTCAAGCAGCTCCGGCATCTCGCCGCCGAGCACCGCGACGCGCCGGCGCGCCGCTTCGTCGGACGCGCTCCACATGTGCCCGTATTCGATCTCGTAACCGTTCACGCGCGCGTGATCCGGCAGCGTGCCAATCACCTGGATGTTGAGGTTTCTCGCGCCGAGGCGGACTTGCTGACGTCCGCTCTGTTCCGGAACGACGGCCGAGAGATGGCGCGCATCGCGCGCGAGCGCCTCGGCGTCATCGACCGTGAGCGTCTGCTGGTCGCGCGCGACGCCCTGCATCCAGCGCATGCCGGTCGTGACCGTCAGCACGTCCGCGCCGAGGGCTGCGAGCTGCTCGTCCACCGCGCCCTGGGCACCGCGGCCAAGCGCCAGCATCGCGATCACCGCCGCGACGCCGATGATGACGCCGAGCATCGTGAGTGCCGACCGGAATGCGTTGCTGCGCATCGAATCGAGTGCAAGCCGCACCGTTTCCCAGAACGGCATTCAACGCTCCCGGGCGGGCGGCGGCTGCGGCGCATCCTGTGTCGCCGGTCGTGGTGTCAGGCCGGGAATTGCGCCACGTCGGCTCGCCACGTCCTGGATGCGCTGCTGTATCTCCACGAGACTCGCCGTCGGGAGCAAAAGGGCGCTCGCGCCCTCTGCGAGTCCGCCCACAATCTCGACACGGTCGAGATCGGTGATTCCCGTTTCGACCGGGGTCGGCACTTCCCGTCCGTCCTCCACGGCGACTACCCAAAGGCCGCGGCCGAGTCGAAGCGCGTCCGCGCGTCCGCCGCCCGGCCCAGCCCGCGGGTCCTGTCCACGACTTTTCTCCGGCGATTCGGACACCGCAAGCTGTCGCCGCAGGTCCTCGGCATCGATGCCCAGGATTTCGGCGGTTGCGTCGACGTCACGCGGGCTGCGAAGCGCCATGAGCGGCAGAGTCAGCACGTCCTCGCGCGCGGCCACGTCGAAGACCGCATCCACGTTCATGCCGGGGCGCAGGAGCCCCTCCTCGTTCCCGATCCCGATCAGAACGGCGAACAGCGTGACGTTCTGCTCGACGACCGCCTGCGGCTCGATTTTCTCGACCACGCCGATGAATTCCCTTCCGGGAAATGCGGC
This sequence comes from uncultured Steroidobacteraceae bacterium, assembly GCA_964412975.1. Taxonomy (GTDB): domain Bacteria; phylum Pseudomonadota; class Gammaproteobacteria; order Steroidobacterales; family Steroidobacteraceae; genus SCUD01. The sequence continues at coordinate 5,480 of CAYPQX010000172.1, read as the reverse complement.
GACCCGGATGCGCGCCGGCACCCTGGCCGAGAGCTTGCCAATGTCGGTCTCATCGACGCGCATGCGGGCGCGAACCCGCGTGAGGTCCGCCATCGTGAGCAGCAGCGTGCCGCCACCGACGTCCTGCGTCGGCGAAGAGATCACCTGGCCGCGCTCGACGAGCCGCGTCAGGATCGTGCCCGACGAGGGCGCGCGCACTTCGGTGTCGTCGAGCGCGATGCGGGCATTCTCGAGCGCGACACGAGCCGCCACCGCTTGCGCCCGCGTATTGGCCACCTCGAGCGCGAGCGCCTCCAGTTCCGACTGGTTGATCCAGGCATTGGCGCGCAGTTTTTCGCCGCGCTCGAGTTGCGTGATCGCGGTTGCCTGCCGTGCCGCGGCCGCATTGACCTCCGCTTCCGCCTGGGCGACGAGATTGCCCGGTGTCCGCCGGTCGATGCGCACGAGCGGGGCTCCCGCCTGTACCGTATCGCCGATCTCGGCGGCCAGTTCCAGGATTTCGCCTGAAGCCTTCGACTTCACCTCGACGCTTGCCACGGGCTCGATCGTCCCCGACGCCTCGACCGTGACGTAGAGATCGCCGCGCGCGACCGTCGCGGATTCGTAGCGCGGCGTGGGTTCTCCGCGGTCTCCGCAGGCCGAGAGCGCGGCCATTGCGACGAGAATCACCGCGCGGGCCCCGCATCTAGTTGGGCGCATCCCTGCCTCCGGAATTTCGCGTGTCTTCCACGACCAGACCGTCGCGAAGCTGGATCGTTCTGCCGGCGCGCTCCGCGACTTCGCGCTCGTGGGTCACGATCACGATGGTATTGCCGGCCGCGTGCAGCGTGTCGAAGAGCGCGAGGATTTCCGCTCCGGTCCCGCTGTCGAGATTGCCGGTCGGCTCGTCTGCAAGCAGGAGCGCGGGCCCGGTTACGAGCGCGCGAGCGATCGCGACGCGCTGGCGCTGGCCGCCCGACAGTTCCGACGGCCGATGCTGCGCGCGGTCGCCGAGTCCGACGCCCTCGAGCGCTTCCAATGCGCGCCGTCGCCGCTCGCCCGCCCGGACGCCGCTGTAGATGAGCGGCATCTCGACATTCGCCAGCGCCGTCTGGCGTGGCAGCAGGGCAAAAGTCTGGAACACGAAGCCGATCTCGCGGTTTCGGATGCGCGCGAGCTCCTGGTCGGAAAGTTCCGACACCAGGCGTCCGTTCAGCCAGTAGCGGCCGGAGTCCGGCGTATCGAGGCAGCCGAGGAGGTTCATCAGCGTCGACTTTCCGCAGCCGGAAGGACCCATGATCGCGACGTATTCATTGCGGTGCACGACGAGGTCGACGCCGCGGAGCGCATTGACCGTCGCCTGCCCCATCGGATAGCGGCGGCCAAGCGATTCCGTGCGGATCGTTTCCGCGTCGCCGGTCAGCCGGTCCGCTGCTTCTTCGCCTCGGCTTCGACGACCCGGTTGATCTTCCATTGCTGTGCTATCGACAGGAGCGTGTTCGTCAGCCAGTAGAGCACGAGCCCGGCCGGGAACCACAGGAACATGACCGTCATGATCACGGGCATGAATGCGAAAACCTTCGCCTGGACGGGATCGGGCGGCGTCGGGTTCAGCTTGAACTGCATGAACATCGCGCCGCCCATGAGGATCGGCAGGATGAAGAACGGATCGCGCGCGGAAAGATCCTGGATCCAGCCAACGAATGGCGCCTGGCGCATCTCGACGCTTTCGAGGAGCACCCAGTAGAACGCGAGGAAGAACGGGATCTGGACGAGCACCGGCAGGCAGCCGGCGACCGGATTGATTTTCTCGCGCTTGTAGAGCTCCATCATCGCGCGGGCCTGCCCCTCGCGATCGTCCTTGTAGCGTTCCTGGACCGCCTTCAACCGCGGCGCGACCGTCTTCATCTTCGCCATGGAACGGCCGCTCGTTTCAGAGAGCTTGTAGAACACGAGCTTGATCAGGAAGGTCACGATGATGATCGTGAGTCCCCAGTTGCCGACGAAGTCGTAGATCTTCGACATGAGCCAGAAAAGCGGCTGTGAGAGAATCGTGAGGAACCCGTAGTCGGCGGTGAGCTCGAGGCGCGGGCCCGCCTTCTTGAGCTGGTCCTGGAGTTTCGGCCCGACGAATAGCGTTTCCGAAACCTCCAGGCTGCCGGCGGGCGGCACCACCTGCGCTGGCCCGACGACGCGCAGCATGAAGTCGAGGTCCTTGACCCGCATTTCGTACTGATAGTTCTGGCCGGGCGTTGGCACGATCGCCGCGACGAAATGGTGCTGCAGCGCCGCGACCCAGCCGCCAGTGATCGAACGCGACAGCGCCTGGTCGTCCGCATCATCGATGTCGAGCTTCTGGTAGCTCTCGCCGTCGTAATACGCGGGCCCGCGGAACGAGTAGGTCTCGGGGTCCCACATCGAGCGCTCGTTGCCCTGCGAATGGCGCAGGAGCTGCGCGTAGGAGGCGAGCTTCACGGGTTCGCCACCCGCATTGATGACGCGGTAATCGACGCCGACCTCGTAGGAACCGCGGTGGAAGACGAGCGTCTTCGTGACCGAGAGCCCGGCGCCGTCCGACCAGCTGAGCGGCACCTCGAGCGTATCGCCACCCTCTGCGAGCCGGAATACATCGGCCGCCGCGGTGAACGGCGCCTTGTGGTTCGGCTCATTCCTGCCGGCCTCCCCGCTCGTGAGGCCGGACTGGAACAGGAACTGCGTGTCTTTCGAGTCGGTATTGAAAAGCCTGACTGGCGTCGAGGGATCGTCCTTGTTGCGCGGGTACAAGCTCAGGTCCGCGCGGATCAGTTCACCGCCTGCGAGAGCGAGGTCGATGTCGAGTGCGTCGGTGACGATGCGGACCTTGCCGGGTCCGGCTGCCACGGGCTCCCCGAGTTCCGGCGCCCGCACCGGCGTCCCGGCGGCGGGTGTGGCCTCGCCCGCGACCGTCGGCATTTCATCCGCCAGTCCGTCCGCCGCGCTGGGCACCGGCTCGGTCACGGCGGATCCGGCCGCGGGCGCTGGCGCCCCGACCGGCAGGTAGTCCTTCATCCAGGCGTTGACGTTCAGCCACACCAGGAGAAGGAGCCCCACCCACAGGAGGACACGCACCTGGTTCATGCGTGGCGTGCCTCCGGCACCGGGTCATGGCCTGCGCCGCCCCAGGGGTGGCAGCGGCCAAGCCGTTTCAGCGCGAGCGTGCTGCCCCGCCACACGCCATGCGTGTCGATCGCCTCGAGTGCGTAGGCGGAGCACGTCGGGTGAAACCGGCAATGGCGGCCGAGAAAGGGACTCAGGATCCACCGATACAGATGGATCGGCAGCTTGAAGAGCGCCTTCATTTCCGCGACCCGATTTCCCGCCAGAGGCCGGCCAGGCTTGCAAAGAGCTCGCGATTCGGTGCGGCGGCAGCCGGTGGGCGCACAGTGACGAACACATCCACGGCCGGCATCTCCTGTCGGTGCATCCGGAACGATTCGCGTATCACGCGGCGCAGGCGGTTGCGGTTGACTGAATTTCCGGCCGCGCGGGCACCGACGGCCATACCGAGGCGCGCCTGCCTGGCGTCATTGTCGACACATTGAATGAGGAAATGTGCATCGGCATGCCGCTCGCGCCCCTTCCGCGCGCGATCGAACTCGGCGGCAGTCTGGAGTTTCTGGCCGGCCCGCAGTCCGTGACGCCGGGACGTAGTTTCACTCGTCAGCGGGTTTCGGTGACGGCGAGGCGCTTGCGGCCCTTGGCGCGCCGGCGCTTCAGAACCTGGCGGCCTTTCTTCGTGGCCATGCGGGCGCGAAACCCGTGCGTGCGCTTGCGCTTGATCTTGCTCGGCTGGTAGGTGCGCTTCGTGGCCATGATCCCAAACCTTTGAAATTAAAGGGACTACAGATGTCGACAAAGGGCGGCAAGGTTACGGAGCCGGTCCATTTCTGTCAACCACAAGGGGCTGTGGATAACTCTGGCGCGGTGGCGATTGCGGCCTTAGACTCAAGCCCGTTCCGCCGCCGGATTTATAAAACGGGGATCCGCTCGTGCAGGGCACGCTTTGGCATCACTGCCTGCGACATCTCGAAAAAGAGGTGCCAGAGCAGCAGTTCAACACCTGGGTAAGACCCCTCCAAGCTGTGGAGCGCGACGGCTCCCTGCAGCTGCTCGCGCCGAATCGCTTCGTCGTCTCGTGGATCGAGAAGAATCTCTACGGCCGGATCGAAGAGCTCGTCGCCGGCAACGGTACTGGCGCCGGCCCGCGGGTCACTCTCGAGGTCGGTTCCCGCCGCGACGATGCGCCCGCCCCCGCGCCCGAGGCGCCGGATGTCCCCCCGTCTGCAGCCAGGCCGCGCGAAATTCCGGAGATTGGCGGCCGTTTCAACCCGGATTTCACGTTCGCGAACTTCGTCGAAGGCAAGAGCAACCAGCTTGCCCGCGCGGCCGCGATCCAGGTTGGCGAGAATCCCGGTCGGGCCTATAACCCGCTTTTCATCTACGGCGGCGTCGGGCTCGGCAAGACGCACCTGATGCATGCGGTCGGCAACCTGATGAGGCAGCGGAATCCCGCCGCCCGCATTGCCTACGTCCACAGCGAGCGTTTCGTCAGTGAAATGGTGCGGGCGCTCCAGCACAACACGATGGCTGACTTCAAGCAGACCTACCGCACGCTCGATGCGCTCCTGATCGACGATATCCAGTTCTTCGCCGGCAAGGACCGCTCACAGGAGGAGTTCTTCCACACCTTCAATGCCCTTTTCGAGGGCCAGCAGCAGATCATCCTTTCCTGCGACCGCTACCCGAAGGAGGTCGCTGGTCTGGAAGAGCGGTTGAAATCGCGCTTCGGCTGGGGCCTCACGGTCGCGATCGAGCCCCCAGAACTCGAAACCTGCGTGGCGATCCTGATGTCGAAAACGCAGGCCGCCGGTGGCGATTTACCTGAAGAAGTGGCCTTTTTTATCGCAAAACGCATACGTTCCAACGTCCGCGAGCTCGAGGGAGCGCTCCGCCGGGTGCTTGCGACATCCCGCTTTACCGGCCGGCCTGTCACGCTCGAGCTCGCGCGGGAGGCACTCAAGGACCTGCTCGCTGCCCAGGAGCGGCTCGTCACGATTGAAAACATCCAGAAGACGGTCGCCGAGTATTACAAGATCCGCGTCGCGGATCTCCTCTCGAAGCGCCGCAGCCGTTCCATCGCGCGGCCGCGCCAGGTTGCGATGGCCCTCGCACGAGAACTTACGAGTCACAGCCTTCCGGAGATCGGCGACGCTTTCGGCGGCCGCGATCACACGACCGTCATGCACGCCTGCGAGCGGATCAAGGACCTGCGCGAAATCGAGCGGCGCGCCAGCGAAGATTATCTCAACCTCTTGAGAATCCTCACCAGTTGATGTGGATAATGTGTGTGGCGCGGTGGTGCGTTTTTCGCTCCACAGCCATAGCACAGGGGTAGCATAGGAACCGCGCTGTCGGGACACGGGCTTGTGCTTCACCCAAGCCATTCTCGCCTGTCGCTTTTC
>CAYPQX010000171.1:0-7572 GCA_964412975.1 uncultured Steroidobacteraceae bacterium | reverse complement strand
ACGCTGATGACGGTCGTCGACATGTTCATGCCGCGAAACCTGTTCGGCGCCTTTGTCGGCAATGATCGCGAGCGGCTCGGGGACGTGCTGCCGCTCATCCTGTTCGCAATCCTCGTCGGAGCGGCCGCCGTCAAGCTGACGGCGGAGCGGCGCGATCAGCTGCGGTCCGGACTCGGCCTGGTGAACGACCTGATGACGGGCATCGTTCATTTCGCGCTCTCGATCGCGCCCTATGCCGTTCCCGCGATGATTTACAGCGTCATCGTCAAGATTGGCTGGGACATCGTCATCGCCCTGGGTGCATTCGTGCTGGCATGCCTTTTCGTAATGCTGCTGCACCTCTTTGGAACCATGTCGGTCTGGCTCAAGCTGCTGGCCGGTAGAAACGTGCTTGAAACCTGGCGATTGATGCGGCCGGTGCTCGCGACCGCGTTTTCGACCAGTTCGAGCGCCGCGACCCTGCCGACCGCGCTTGCAGTCGCGCGCGAACAATTGCGCGTGCGCGCGCCGGTCGCCGGTTTCGTGCTTCCGCTCGGCGCGACGATGAACATGTCAGGCACGGCACTGTACGAAGGCTGCGTGGTGCTGTTCGTCGCGCAGGTGTTCGGCATCGAGCTCGGGTTCCTGCAGCAAATGACGCTGCTCCTGCTCGCCGTGCTGTCGGCGGTTGCCGTGGCCGCAATCCCCGGCGGTTCGCTGCCACTGATCGCGGGCCTGCTCGCGGCATTTGGCATTCCGCCGGAAGGCATCGGGATCATCCTGGGTGTCGACCGCCTGCTCGATATGACGCGGACCATGGTCAATGTCGCATCGGATGTCGTGACGGCGACGGTCGTCGATCGTTTTACAAAGCTTGAACTGGTGGAATACTAATGACGAGAGTCACCGGCATTGGTGGAATTTTTTTCAAGGCCAGGGACGCGATCGCCCTGCGGGCGTGGTACCAGAAGCATCTCGGCATTGACGTCCTGGAGTGGGGCGGGGCGGCGTTCCGGTGGGCCGACGACGCCGGCAACCCTGTGAAAGGAACGACGGTCTGGAACATCGGCGCCGCCGACAACGACTATTATGCGCCGAGCAAGTCCACGTTCATGATCAATTACCGCGTGGCCGACCTGAAAGCCATGCTCGCGGCGTTGCGTGCGGAAGGCTGCAACGTCATGGACAAGGTCGATGATTCCGAATACGGAAAGTTCGGCTGGGTCATGGACCCGGAAGGCAACAAGGTCGAGCTTTGGGAGCCGCCGCCGGGCCAGTGATTGGCGGTCAGGCGGGAAGGGCTGCGCCCTCGGCAGCGGGAACTAATTCGGCGGCCTCCTCGATCGTCGGCGGCAGCAGCTTGTACATCACGGGCGTCACGAGCCGTGCGAGCAGCGTCGAGCTGATCAATCCGCCGATGATCACGATCGCAAGCGGCGAATAGAGTCCCGAGCCCTGGATCGCGAGTGGCGTCAGGCCGCCGATCGCCGTCAGCGACGTCAGCAGGATGGGCAGGAAGCGCACTTCGCCCGCCTCCGCGATCGCGTCATCGAGAGGCTTTCCACTTGCTCGCAGGCGATTCGTGAAATCCACGAGCAGGATCGAGTTTTTGATCTCGATGCCGACGAGCGCGATCATTCCGATCAATGACGTGAATGAGAGCGTATAGCCCGTCAGGAAGAGGGCTACGAGTCCGCCGGTGATGCCAAGCGGGACCACGCCGAACACGATCAGCATCGAGCGGAAGCTGCCGAACTCGAGCACGAGCACGGCAAGGATGCCGAACACCGCGACCAACATCGCGACGCCGAGACCGGAGAAGCTTTCGCTTCGCGCCTCCACTTCACCGGCCGCAACATAGCGGTACCCGGGCGGCCAGGCGATTTCTTCGAGTCCGGCGATCACCTTGCGCGTCAGCTCGTCCGTCGCGTAGCCGGTCGCGGGGTGCGCGGTCACCGTCACGGCGCGCTCGCGGTTGTAACGCTTGATGAGCGGCGCAGCCGTGCTGAACTGCGGGTCGGTGAACTGCGCGAGCGGCACCTGCTGTCCCGAAATCGACGAGACCTGGATTGACCGCAGGAGGTCGAGTGTCGGCCGCCCGGCAATCGGCAGGCGAAGGGTGATGTCGTACTCATCGCCGTCCGGTTCGCGGAAGCGGCCGGCCGCGAGCCCGGCGACCGCGAGCCGCACGGTCCGGTCGGCCTCGACGGCCTGGACGCCGAACAGCGCCGCCTTCTCGGTGTCGACATTGAGGTCGAGGTCGGTGCGCTGCAGGCGCATCAGGTTGACGACATCGCGCGTGCCGGGAATGCCGGCGATCAGCCGCTCGACGTCGCCCGCGAGAAGACGGAGCGTCTCGATATCCGGTCCGATCACGCGAATCTCTATCGGCGCCGCGACCGGGGGTCCGTTCTCGAACTGGTGCACGCTGATGCGCGCCCCGGGGTAGTCTTCGAAGGCGTTGCGGAGCTCATCGAGCGTGCGATTGGATTTCGTCGGATCGTAGTCCGCAAATTCCGCGAAGACCTCGGCGATGTTCGCGGAGGAGTTGCGGGACAGCACGTTGTAATAGATCCGCGGATTTTCCTGGCCGAGATTCGAGAACCACCACTGGATTCCGGGGGTGGTGGCAAGCTTCTCCTCGACGAAGCGAAGTGCGCGGTCCGTCTCGGCGAGGCTCGCACCGTCCGGCGCCTCGATCCGGACGCGAAACTGCGGGATGTCCGCCGTCGGGAACAGGCTGAAGCCGATCGCCGGGACGAGTGCGAGCGAGAGTCCGAAGACGCCGAGCGCCGCGGCGAGCGTGGCGCGCGGCCGTGCGAGGCCCCAGCGTAGCGCCGGCCCGTAGATGTCGTGGATGCTGCGCATCAGTGCGCCGAGCACGCGGTCGGCGATGTCATCGGAGTGATCGACGATCGCGCGCACCCGGCCGTAGATCGCCGCGATCCAGGGTTGGCGCGGTTCGCGCGGCTTGCCGCCGCGAAGCAGGCGGCTCGCCAGGAACGGGATGATCGACAGCGCCACGAAGAACGACGCGAGGATCGTGAAGAGAACCGCCGCCGGGAGCGAGCGCACGAAGTCGCCGGCGCCCTCGGGCAGGAAGAGGAGCGGCACGAAGGCCAGCAGGAGCGTCGCGGTGCAGCCAAGCACCGCAAGCCAGATCTGGTCCGTGGCGGCGATGGCGGCCTCGCGGCGGGGCATGCCCAGGCGGACGTTGCGTGCGATGTTCTCGACGACGACGATCGAGTCGTCGACGAGGAGGCCGAGCGCAACGACGAACCCTGCGATCGAGAGCTGGTTGAGCGAGAAGCCGGTGAGATAGAGCGCTGCAAGCCCGATCGCGAGCGAAAGGGGTATCGAGATCATCACGATTCCGGCGGCGCGCAGCCCAAGCGGCAACAGCGTCAGTATCACGAGCGAGATCGCGACCGTGAAATCGAACTGGAGCCGCGACAGGCGCCGATCGACGTTGGACGACTGGTCGAAGCCGCGTTCGAGCCGGATATGCGACGGGAGCGTGGTCTCGAATGCGGGCAGCCGCTCGTAGATCGCATTTCGCACGTCGAAGACATTCTGGTTGTCCTTCATGCTCGCCGTGACGAACACGGCGCGCTCGCCGTTGAACCGGCCGAGGTAACGCTCCTCTTCGGCGCTCCAGGCGATGTCCGCGAGGTCCCGCAAGCGCACGACACGCTCGCCGCGCGCGCTCACGACGGTGTTTCCGATCTCGTCGAGCGACTCGTAGCTGCCCGAGGTCTTCAGGTTGTAGCGCCTGAGTCCGACGTCGACCGCGCCGCCGGGAATGCTCGCGTTCTCGCCCTGGACGGCCGCGATCACCTGGCCGAGCGTCACGCGCGCCGCGGCGAGCCGCTCGAGATCGATCGCGACCCGCACCTCGGGCTCCGGGTAGGCCCAGGTCTCGGCACGGCGGACGCCGGGCGCGGTTTCGATCAGTTCCTCGAGGTTCTCCGCCTGCTTGGAGAGATCGCGCCAGTCGGCGCTTTCGCTCACGAGCGCAAGCTGGACGATATTGACCGTGCCCGGCGTGAACTGGCGAATCTCGACCGAGAACACGTCGGCAGGCAATGAGGGCCTGATGACGTTAATCTCGCGCACGACTTCGTCATACTTGCGGTCCGGATCGTTGCCGTAGACGAACTCGATCTCGATGAGCGCGAGGCCGTCGAACGCCGTGCTGTTCAGCCGCTTGATGTCCTCGAGTTCCGCGAGTGCATCCTCGATGGGATCGACGACGAGCCGCTCGACGTCCTCGGGATCGGCGCCGGGATACTGGACGACGACCAGCGAGCCCGGAAACTTGAGTGTCGGATCCTCGGCGCGCGGGATCGACGACAGCGCCCACAGGCCGGTCGCGATCAGGAGCGCGCACACGACGCGCGTGAACTTCCAGCGCTTGACCGAGAAGGACCAGAGGCTCATGGAGGGGGCTCAGGCTCCGCCGAGCACGCGGACGGGATCGTTGTCGTCGAGCCAGGCCGCGCCTTCGGTGACGACCTGGTCACCGAGCGCGAGGCCGGCGATCACTTCGATCCGTTCGCCGAGCAGGCGGCCCGTCTGGACCGAGACTCTCTTCGCGATGCCGCCCTTGGCGACGACGAACACCGTGGCGATCCGGCCGTCCGCCTCGAGCAGCGACGTGATCGGCACGACCGCGACGCTTTCGGCATCGGGATCGGCGATCGTGACCTTGGCGACCAGTCCCTGGATGAAGCGCGCGCCTGCCGGATCGACGGAAACCTTCATCTCATACGTTCCGGTCCCGGGATCCGCGGCGGCCGCGATCTCGACGACCTCGGCGGCAAACCGGCGACCGGGATAGGCGTCGAGCGTGACCTCCGCCGAACCGCCCGCCTGCACGCGCACGATATCGCGGTCCGAGAGCGCGGCACGCACGATCCATCCGCCCGCGGTGTTTCCGACGACGAGTACCGGCTGGCCAGCGGCCACTTGTTCGTCCGGCTCTGCGAGCCGGCGCAGCACGACGCCGTCGGCGGGCGCCTCGATTCGCGCGTGACGGGCATTGAAGAGCGCCGAGCGGAGCTGGGCGCCCGTGACCGCGTTCGCGGTCGCAAGATCCTCGACCTGTTCGCGCGTCGCGACCTCGTCCGCGAGCAGCGCGCGACCGCGCTCGAGGTCGCGTGCTCTCTGATCGGCGACGGCGCGGGCCTGGGTGACGGCCGAGGCGAATTCATCGTCTGCGAGCGTCGCGAGCAGCTGGCCTTTCTTCACGGGCGCACCCTGTTCGACTGCGATCGTGCGGATGACGCCACCCGTCTTGAACGCGAGGCGAACCTCGTCCGCCGGCGCGAGCACGCCGATGGCGCGCAGCGTCTCGGCGGCCGGCGCGTTCTCGACGACGGCAACCCGCACGGGCGCCGCGTCCCTTGCAATCGTGGCGTCCTCGCCGTTTCCGCAGGCGGCAAGCGCCAGGCTTGCGGCAATCGCAAGGGTGAAAAGTGCTTTCTTCATGGCTGCTGCTCCATCCCGCCAATCACGTACTCGACCTGCGCCAGCGCGCCGAGGGCCTGGAAACGCGTGACATTCCCGTTGAGACGCGCCTGGGTCAGCGCCCGCTGCGCGTCGAGGTATTCGGCCGGCGACACCTGGCCGAGATCGCGCTTCTTCGCGACGATCGTGTAGGCCGCTTCGGCTGCCTCGACGCGTCGTGCGGCAGTCTCGAGCGAGGCCTCGGCCACCTCGAGATCGGTGATCGCCTCCTGCACTTCGATGCGGACCTGCTGTTCCGCGAGTTCGTGCCCGGCCGCAAGCTCTGCTGTCTGGGCGCGGGCCGCACGGATCCCCGCGCGATCGCCGCCGCCGTTGAAAAGATTGAAGCGGACGATGAAGGATGCGAGGACGTACGGATCCTCGTCGGCGTAGTTCCATTCCCGACCCTGGGTTCCGGCATCGACGGCAAACGCGAACTGCGGCTTGAAGGCGGCGCGTGCTGCGGCTTCGGACTCGCCGGCCGCGGCGACTCCGGACTCGAGTTCGCGAAGTTCCGCGCGCCGGCCAACGGCCAATTCCTCGAGCGCACTGCCGCGGTCGCGCGGTATCCCAAGCGCGAGCCGGGGCAGATCCGTGTCGCTGACGGCGACTGCTTCGGGTTCGCGTTCGAGCGGCGCATTGCAGAGCAGGTTCAGGTAGCGCCGCGCGAGGTCTTCCGCCGCGCGCGCCCGCAGGAGCTGCTGCGTGATCTCGAGGTGCTCGGCTTCGGCGCGCAGCAGCAGGTCGCGCGTCACCTTGCCGTTTCGATAGAGGCTGTCGTTGACGCGCTCGTTCTCCGCGGCGAGCGCGGCGGTGGCCTCGAGCACGCCGACCGACTCGCGCGTCGCGAGCCAGCGGTAGTAGGCCTGGCGGACATCGCGCGCGAGGCGGAGTTGGTAGGCCTCAAAGCCGTAGCGCGATGCGTCGTAGAGGTGCTGGGCACCGCGCCGCGCGGCGGCGATCCGCGCGTCGTAGATCGGTTGCGTCAGGCGAACGTACGATTCCTGTTCGCGGTCGCGCAGGAACTGGAAGCGAAGGTCGAGCGCGGGGATTTCGATCTCCCGGCCGCCGTCCGCCTCCGAGTAACGCAATTGCAGGTCGATCTGCGGCAGGTATCGGGCGCGCGCCTGGTCGAGGAGCGCCAGGCGCCGGTCCACGTACGCCGCGGACTGATCGAGGCCGAGATTCGACTCCAGCGCTTCTGCGACGAGGGCGTCGGTCACTCGCTCGACCTCGGGCATTTCGCTCGCACGCGCTCCCGTCGACAGGACGAGCGCCGCGAAAAATGCAATTGTCGAGTGACTGGACATGTGTCAATTCTTGGGTAAAAAAAGTCAGTCGCCGGGTCTCGAAACGAGCATGTACCGGAGCATCGCGAAGGAACCTTCCATGAGTTGCGGGATATCGACGCCCTGGCGTGCAATCTCAACGGTCTTGTTGGTCGCGATCTGGATGAGTCCGTGCGTGAAGGCCCAGAGCATCACGCACACCTGCACCGGATTGCCGAGGTCCTTGCGGATCGAGCCATCGGACTGACCCTGCATCAGCGCCTGCACGATCACGGCAATCACGGCGTCGCCGGCAACGGCACAAGCCTGCTCGGCCGGCTGGCCAGCGGCCTGGTGCGCGTGGAAGCGCGTGCAGGCATCGAAACGATAAGGCTTTTCCTGCTGGAACAGCACATAGGCGCTGCCGATCGCCTGTACCTTGTCGATACCAAGTTGATGCGCGCTCGCGGCCGCGACGAACTGCTCGCGCAACTCGATCAGCGCACGTTCGGTGATCGCATGCAGAAGGTCATTCTTGTCGCGGAAGTACACATAGAGGAGGGCGCGCGAGAGGCGGGCGCTTTTCGCGACGCGGTCCATGGTGACGGCGTCCCAGCCGACCTCCGCGTACAGCTCTTCGGCCGCATCGACCATTTCGGCGCGACGGCGCTCTTTCTCTTCCTCTCGGCGGACGGCGACGTACGACATCGGTCGAGACTACCTGCCTATTGACCCTATGTCAACAATTACACATATGTACAGCTGCACGCTCGTGCGCGGGTGGCCGGGCGCGGCGGGAAGCCCTCGCTCGCTCAGC
>CAYPQX010000170.1:0-19506 GCA_964412975.1 uncultured Steroidobacteraceae bacterium | reverse complement strand
CCGGCGAGTTCGAGGTACGCGTCGGCGACTGTCAGGCAGAACCAGTTGCCATGCATCCGCTTGCAGCGGCGGCGCAGTACCCTGCCATCACCTTCCTGCCGCCGATTCGAATTCCGCCGCAACCCGGCCGTCATGATCTCTGCCTGCGATTCGCGCGGCCGGCAATCGGTCCGATCTGGACAATTCATTGGGCCGAGCTTGGAGAATGAGGCGATGAGCGATCTTGTCCTGCGATCGCCGCTGTCCGGTTGGGCACTACCGCTCGAGGAAGTGCCGGATGAGGTCTTCGCCGGGAAGATGATGGGAGATGGACTCGCTATCGATCCGGTCGATGCGACTCTCATCGCGCCCTGCGAAGGGACGCTCACCTCGGTTCCGGAATCTGCGCATGCCGTTACAATCCGGGCCGCTAATGAAGCAGAACTTCTGCTGCATGTTGGCATCGATACGGTGAACCTGAAAGGTGCGGGATTCACGATGCTCGTGCGTACCGGCCAGACAGTGCGGGCGGGTGAACCCTTGATACGATTCGATCTCGACCGCCTCGCGCGAAACGCGAAGAGCCTCGTGACCCCTGTCATCGTCACGCAACCGGAGCGGTTCCGGATCGTCGCGCGCCACGCGCCGGGTCGCCTGCGCGCCGGCGATCAACTGATGACCGTACGCGAGTCGGGCGCGTTGGCTGCGACCGCCAGCGAGGGCCGGCGCGGCGGCGTAATTTCCGCGATGCTCATCGTAACGCTGCCGCATGGGTTGCACGCGCGACCGGCAGCGCTTGTCGCCCGAAGCCTCAGGAATCTTCGCGCGGATGCCACATTATCGCTGCGCGGGCGCAGCGCAAATGCACGGAGTGCAGTCGCAATGATGTCGCTGGGTGCAAGCCATGGCGACCGGCTGACACTGCGTGCATCCGGTGTCGATGCGGACCTGGTGCAGGCTGCAGTGGAGCAGGCCCTTGCGCGCGCACTCTCGCTCAGCGGAATTGCGGGCGCGCCGATCCCGCTTTCGTCACGGCCCCGGATGGATGCAGCCGGCGAACTGGGTGGTGTCGCCGCTTCCCCGGGCCTTGCTCTCGGCACGGCGGTGCGGATAACGCGTGCGGAGCCCGCCGTTACGGAACGTGGCCAGGGTACGCAGCAGGAATTGCAGCGGCTGGACGACGCCCGCGAGCGCCTGCGGAAGCGCCTCTCGCATTTCGCGCCAACCGATGACGGAACCCGCGCCGGCATTGTCAACGCGCATCTCGAATTTCTCGAAGATCCGGAACTGCTCGCATCCGCTCACGAGCAGATCGCGGAAGGCAAGAGCGCCGGTTTTGCCTGGCGCGCCGCGGTGCGCAAGGCAGTCGGCGAGCTCGAATCGGTCGAAGATGCCCATCTGGCGGCACGCGTGGACGACCTCCGCGATCTCGAGTTGCAGCTCCTTGAGATGCTCGCGGGTGTGGCGGATCCGAAGATCACCCCGCTGCCGGATCGCGCCATCCTGATCGCGCGCGATCTCCTGCCTTCGCAGTTTCTTGCGCTCGACGCAGCCCGCATCGCCGGCGTTTGCACGGTCAGCCGCGCCGCAACCTCGCATGTCGCGATCCTGGCGGGCGCTATGGGCCTGCCGATGCTGACAGGCCTCGATGCAACACTGCTTTCGATCGCAGACGGCACACCGCTCCTTCTCGATGCGGACCGTGGCCGCCTGTCGATCGTCACTGATGCCGCGGCGATCGCCGAAGTCGAAGTTCGTATCGCCGAACGCTCGCGAAACCAGGCGCGGCTCCTGACCGCCGCCGCCTTCGACTGCCGCACGGCCGATGGCGAACGCATCGAAGTGTTTGCAAATGTCGGATCAATTGCCGAAGCAACCGCCGCCGTGACCTCGGGCGCCGAAGGCTGTGGCCTGCTGCGAACCGAATTCCTCTTCCTGGATCGCGGCGAGCCGCCGGATCCGGCCGAACAGACACGGCAGTACCAGCAGATCGTCGACGTATTCGCGGGACGCCCGGTGATCGTACGAACTCTCGACGCAGGAAGCGACAAGTCGATACCTTTCATCGCAATGCCGCCACAAGACAATCCGGCGCTCGGACTTCGTGGCATTCGCGCGAGCATGTTGCGGCCGGAACTGCTGCGAGCCCAGATCGCCGCGATACTCGCCGTGCGCCCGGCCGATCGCTGCCGGATCCTGCTGCCGATGGTCAACGAAGTCGCCGAGATCCGGGTCGTCCGGCGCATGATCGAGGAAATCGCCTCCGGGTCGTACGGTAATGCGTGCATCCCGCTCGGCATCATGATCGAAACGCCCGCCTCCGCGATCAACGCGGCGCGCCTGGCCCCGCATGCCGATTTTTTTTCAATCGGCACAAACGACCTGACCCAATACGTGCTTGCGATCGATCGCACGCATCCGCTGCTCGCAGCCGATCTCGATGCCCTGCATCCGGCCGTGCTGCGGCTGATCGGCGGGGTCTGCTCCGCTGCGCGGAAGGCCGGTCGCGGCATCGCTGTCTGCGGCGGACTCGCTTCGGATCCGCTCGCGGCACCAATCCTGGTCGGCCTCGGAATCGGCGAACTATCCGCGGTTCCGGCCGCAATTCCGGCCATAAAGAACGTGGTACGCAGACATTCGCTTTCGCAATGCCGTGACCTTGCCCGTGAGGCGCTCGAGCTCGACTCTGCACCGGCAGTGCGCGGCCTGCTCGCAGAGTTTGACGCAGGGGGCAAGTCATGACTCGGTGGTTCGCCGGAATGCAGCAGTTTGGGCGGGCGTTGATGCTGCCGATCGCCGTTCTGCCGATCGCCGGCCTGCTGCTGCGACTCGGACAGCCCGACCTAATGGATCTGCCTGCAGTCGCGGCCGCAGGCCAGGCGATATTCGCTAATCTGGGCATCCTGTTCGCAATCGGCATCGCCGT
The DNA here is from genome assembly GCA_964412975.1 of uncultured Steroidobacteraceae bacterium. Classification (GTDB taxonomy): domain Bacteria; phylum Pseudomonadota; class Gammaproteobacteria; order Steroidobacterales; family Steroidobacteraceae; genus SCUD01. Next base: position 16,601 of record CAYPQX010000170.1, on the reverse strand, counting down.
CGGCATCGCGCATGAGAATCACGGCGCGTCCGGTCTCGCGGCAGTCGTCTGCTATTTCGTCGCGACCCGCGGCGCTGAGGTTCTTGCCGACGTCCCGGTCGGTAGCCTCACCAAGCTCTCGGTACCCGCGGGACTTCTGTCCGGCTATATCGCCGGCAGGTTGTACAACCGCTACAGCGAAATTCGGCTTCCGAGTTATCTCGCATTCTTCGGCGGCCGTCGATTCGTCCCCATCGTCGCGGGCGTCGCCGGTCTTGTCCTTGCCTGCGCCTTCGGCTGGGGGTGGCCCGCGCTCGAGCGCGGTATGGATACGTTGAGTCGGGTCATTCTCGATTCTGGCGAGATCGGGCTTTTCATTTACGGCGTCCTGAACAGGCTCCTGATCATTACGGGTCTGCATCACGTATTGAACAACCTCGCCTGGTTCCTGATTGGCGATTATGGTGGCGTCACCGGCGACCTGAACCGCTTCTTCGCCGGCGATCCGAGCGCCGGCGTATTCATGTCCGGATTCTTTCCCGTGATGATGTTCGGCCTTCCCGCCTCCTGTCTCGCGATGTATCACGCGGCGCCGGCCGGGCGCCGCCGTGCAGCCGGCGGACTGCTGCTGTCGATGGCACTGACCTCTTTCCTGACGGGCGTCACCGAGCCGATCGAATTCACGTTCGTGTTCCTGGCTCCGGCGCTCTATGCGCTGCATGCCGTCCTGACAGGTACGGCAATGGTCCTCATGGATCTACTCGGTGTGCGGCTCGGTTTCGGATTCTCGGCGGGGCTCTTCGACTACCTCCTGAACTACGGCAAGGCAACGCAGCCGTTGCTCATGCTCCCGATCGGCGCGCTCTATTTCGTCGCGTATTACCTGGCATTCCGCTTCGTTATCGCGCGATTCGACCTGAAGACACCCGGACGCGAATCCGAAGACGCGGCGGCACCACCTTCCGCTGCGTCGGGAGACCCGGGCGGCGGCGCTGCATTCGTGGCCGCGCTCGGCGGCCCGGCCAACATCCGCGCGATGGACGCCTGCACGACGCGCCTTCGCGTATCGGTCGCGTCGCAGGATGCCGTCGACGAAGCTGCACTCAGAAGACTCGGGGCGCGCGGTCTCGTCAGGCCCTCGGCCGAAGCCCTGCAAGTCGTGGTCGGACCGATTGCGGACCAGCTCGCCGGTGACATCCGGCGCTACCTGCGCTCGCGACCGCAAGACGCAGTCGAATCGGTAGACCCCGTTCCATTACTTGCGTCGCTCGGGGGTGCCGGCAACGTGCGCGAGGTCGTCATTGCATCAACACGCTTGCTGATCACGATCAACGATGAGTCCGCAGTGGACGAGCCAGCATTATCTGCCGCCGCCCCTAGAGGATTCGCCCGGCCCTCGCGTGAAAGCCTGCACGTCCTGATCGGTCTACATGCGCGGCGGACCTACGAAGCGCTTCAAATCCTCCTCGCGCGCTAGCCTAAACCCGTGAACCACTGCGGCAGCCACGGGCTCTGCTGCGGAAACACGGTGACCAGCGCTACACCGCGCTCATCGGGCGAGAAACGCCCGGAGTTGCCCGAGATACCGCGGGTCGTTGTCGATGTCGTTGTGCCTCGCACCTTCCAGCACTAACACGCGCACCTGTGACGCCGGAAACGCGGCAACGAGCGAATTTGTGCTTGCGCGCGGAATAATCTCGTCCGACCCCGCGATCACGATCAGCGTGTCCGCATCGACCGCGGATGCCCGACCGGCCGAGTCGTAGCGATCGCGCAGCAACAGCCCGATCGGCAAATACGGATAGTGAGTCCGGGCGACATTCACGAGGCTGTCGAACGGCGTGACCAGCGCCAGGCGGCGAAGGTCGCGGACGCTTGCGAGCTGGACAGCGACGCCGCTGCCGAGACTGCGACCGATGACCGAGATCTCCGGATGCTGCGGGCGCAGATGATCGTACAGCGCGATTGCGTCTTCGACCAGCCCGGATTCCGACGGACTGCCGCCACTGCCGCCGTAGCCGCGATAGTTGACCAGGTAGAGAGAGTACTCCGGGAAGGCCGACGCAAAGGCACTCAGGTTGGACGCCACGTCCTCTGCATTTCCCCCGAAGTACAGGAGCGCTTGCCGACCCGGCCGCGCCACGACCCAGACCTTCAGATCGGCACCGCGGCCGGCAAACCGAAACGATTGCGCACCCGCACGGCTCGACTCGGGAACGGGAAAATAGATCTGCGAGCGCTGGACCAGGAAAAGCAGAGCGCAAAGCGCCGCATAGACGCCAAGCGGCACAAGCAGGAAGGACACGAGGATTCGCACGCGCGCGCCGCGCGTTTCAGGCACCGTCGTGGAGTTCGACTGTCGCCTCGATCTCGACCGCGATGTTGGACGGCAGGGACTGCATGCCGACTGCGGAGCGTGCGCCGCGGCCGCCCTCGCCGAAGGCGACGACCATCAGGTCCGAAAAGCCGTTCATCACTTTCGGATGATCCTTGAAGTCCTCGGTCGACTGCACCATGCCGAGGATCCGGACGAAACGCTTGACCCGCGACAACTCGCCGACGGCAGCCTTGATCGTCGCGAGCATGCAGAGCCCGACTTTTTCGGCAGAGCGCACACCCTGCTCAACCGTCAGGTCGCCGCCCACTTTTCCGCGCGTGTAGGGTTCGTTGCACTCGCCGTGCCCTGAGAGGAACAGCAAATTGCCCGTTTGAACCGATGTCACGTAGGTCGCGACGGGTTTCGGCGGCGCCGGCAGCGTGTACCCTGCAGCCGCAAGCCGCGCCTCGGGTGTTTCAGAAGGATTCGACATGGCCGGGGCCGATAATATCAACAGTCCAAGCAACGGGATGCGAGGCATATTTCACTCCTGGCGGTCGCGGCAGACTACTCCCGATCGGCAGTGGCCGCCAGCATGGCATCATTGGCAAATATGAACGTCGAACGTCTCGAATCCCAGCGTGCCGTCGTCGGTGAAGGCTTTGAAATCCGGCGCGCGCTCCCGAACCGGCATCGCCGCATGATCGGCGCCTGGTGCTTTCTCGATCACGCGGGTCCTGCCGATTATTCCGCCGGAAAGGGCCTCATCGTCGGCCCGCATCCGCACATCGGCCTGCAGACTTTCAGCTGGCTGATCGAGGGCACGATCCTGCACACCGACAGCCTCGGTTTCCGGCAGTGGATCCATCCGGGACAGGTCAATCTCATGACGGCGGGCCGCGGCATCTCGCACGCCGAAGAGTCTCCGGCGGATGCGGCCGGCCGGTTCCAGCTTGCGCAGCTCTGGATTGCACTGCCGAAGTCGGAGAGCGAGCGCGAGCCGTCGTTTCATCATTATCCAAAACTGCCGCTCCTCGATCGCGGTGGATTCCACATCACGCTTCTCGCGGGCACTTTCGCGGGCGAGAAGGCGCCGGCCCAGGTTTTTTCACCGTTGATCGGCCTGGATTTCGCGACTGCGGGTGGAGCAGAAACCATGCTGCCGCTCGATTCCGGCTTCGAGCATGGTGTGCTGACGCTCGAGGGCGAAGCGCGCGTCGACGGGCAGCCGCTCTCCCCCGGCGCCCTGCTCTATTTCGCGCCGGGCCGCGACACACTGACCATCGCATCGGCGGCCGCCTCGCGGCTGCTTCTGATCGGCGGGCGCCCGTTCGGCGAGGAGATCCTGCTCTGGTGGAACTTTGTCGCGCGTTCCGTGGAAGAGATGGAGACGGCGACCCGGGACTGGCTGGAAGGCAATCGTTTCGGCCAGGTGCACGGCGCCCGCGGCGCCCCGCTCGTGGCGCCGGAACTGCGCGGCCTGCGCCTGCGGAGCGGCGGATGAAGCGCATCGCTTCCGCCGTCGTCGTGCCCACCGGGCCGAACTACACGCAGTCGATCGAGACGGGCGGTTTCACGCTTCTTTCCAACGAGCCACTCGGAGCCGGTGGGCAGAATGCCGGCGCGGCGCCTTGTGGATTGCTGCTCGCGGAACTCGGGTCCCGGGACGAGGACGGACGGACCTTCATCGACCGGACCCTCGACTCGGATGCGAGCCTGGACGGCGACCAGTGGTTGAAATTGGTCGACATCGCCTCCAAGACTCCGGTCACGAAAACACTGCTGGCAGGCACCAGCATCACGACCCGGCGAGCCGGAGGGACCTGAATCATGCGGAAGTTACTGGCGGTTCACGATGCCAACCCGCCGCACTGGGTCGGCGACGGATTCCCCGTGCGCTCGATCTTCAGCTACGACAACCTCGGGCGCGAGAAGCTGAGCCCGTTCCTGATGCTCGACTATGCCGCCCCGCGGAGCTTCGAGCCCTCGGCCCAGCGCCGCGGCGTCGGCGAGCACCCGCATCGCGGATTCGAGACCGTCACGATCGTCTACCAGGGCGAGCTCGAGCACCGTGACTCGGCCGGCAACGGTGGCCGCATCGGCCCGGGTGACGTGCAATGGATGACGGCTGCCTCCGGTGTCGTCCACGAGGAGTTCCATTCGGAACAATTCACGCGCGCGGGCGGCCGGATGGAGATGATGCAGCTCTGGGTGAACCTGCCGGCGAAGGACAAGATGTCGCCGCCGCGCTATCAGACCTTGCTCGACCGGGACATTCCGTCAGTTTCGCTGCCCGGTGATGCCGGTCGCCTGCGCGTGATCGCCGGCGAATTCTCAGGTCACAGCGGGCCTGCGAAAACCTTCACGCCGATCAATGTCTGGGACCTGCGCGTGAGCACCGGAAAAACCGCCACCCTGTCGACCCCGGAAGGCCACACGACTGCGGTCATACCGATGCACGGGCGCGCCCTGCTGAACGGCGCGCAGAGTGCCGACGAAGCCCAGATCGCGATCTTCGACCGAGCCGGCGGCGAGTTCACGATCAGCGTCGAGACCGACGCGACATTGCTCGTGCTGAGCGGCGAGCCGCTGAACGAGCCCGTCGTCGGCTACGGGCCGTTCGTCATGACCAGCGACCGGGAAATCGCACAGGCGATTCGCGACTATCAGAGCGGGCGATTCGGCAGCCTGCCGGCTTCGTGATGCCGGCACAGGGCGGAAAGAGCGCCGCACACGATCCGCCCCCCGCGCTGACCGAGCTTTCTCACGCATTGCGCGCCCTGCACAAGGCGCTCCTTGACGCGGAGCTCGACAATTTCCCGATGGCGCGGAGCAGTTCCGACCGGTTGGCGCTCGTCGTCGATCATCCGTCTTTCGCGTGGTTGCACGCCCTCTCGGAACTGATCGTGGAGTTCGACGAGCTCGCCGATTCGGATGCCGCGGCGGCCCCGACGCCACGGCAATGCCGCGACGTGGTCGAGCGGTTGCTGGGACCGGCGCCCGCGTCGAACGCCGCCTTCCGCTCGCGCTACCTGGAATACCTGCAGCTTGCGCCGGAAGTCGCGATCGCGACCGGCACCGTCAGGCAGTTGATCGCGGGCCGGTGAATCCCGCCCGGTTGCGTTGACGGGCCGGCTCAATCCGGCGGCTGGCTGCCGAGATAGTCCATCTTGCCGAGTTCGACGCCGTTGTGGCGCAGGATGGCGTAGGCCGTCGTGCAATGAAAATGCAGGTTCGGCAGCAGCTGGTGCAGCAGGTAGGCGAGCCCCGGCATCGAACGCTCGGTGCTGCGCGTCTTCCATTTCACCGTGCGATCCTCGGAGCCCTCGAACTGCTCGGGCTTCAGCGTTTTGAGCCAGGCCGCAGTCTTCTTCGCGCGCTCGATCAGCTCCGGAAACGACTTCTCGTTGTCCTCGAACGGCGGCGCTTCGATTGCCGCGATCCGGGCGGCTCCGATCTTCACCGAGTCGGACGCAATCTGGACCTGCCGGGCCAGCGGGAACATGTCCGGAGCGAGCCGGGCGCCGACGAAGACGGCGGGATCGATCTTCTTCGCTTGCGCGTGCTGCGCTGCCTTGTCGAGGACTGCGGCGAGATTGTTCATCATGCGGATACCTGGCTTCACGCAGGCCTCGTACATCGATATCTTCATCGTGCGCTCCGGTAGTAATCCCATAGAATGAACTCATTATGAGGCAGACCGGGATCGTCTGGGACAATCACGCCTGCTTGCCGCTCCGCGACGTGGACGACTGGCTGCCTCAACTCTCCCGCTATCGCGACGTGGGCGTCGATGTCGTCACCGTCAACATCGGCGACAGCCTGGTGCCGCTCGAGACGCTCATTCGCACCGCCGCGAGCATCCGGCATTTCGTTCACGCAAATCCCGACAAGTACCTGATGGGACTCACGCCGGCCGACTTGCGCGCGGCGAAAGCGAGCGGTCGCCTTGGCGTCTGCCTCGACGTCGAAGGGGTCCAGGCGCTCGGCGAACAGGTTTCGCTCGTCGAGTTTCTCTACGCGATCGGCGTGCGCTGGATGCTCATGGCCTACAACCGGCGGAATCTCGCGGCCAGCGGCTGCCACGATCCCGTGGACGAGGGCCTGACCGCGCTGGGCCGGCGCATCCTCGGCGAAATGGACCGCGTCGGCATGATCAAGTGCTGTTCGCATACCGGCTATCGCACGGCCCGCGAAATCATCGACTCGACCGACCGGCCCGTCATTTTTTCGCATTCGAACCCGCGGCGGCTGCGAGACCATCCGCGCAACATTCCGGACGACCTGATCAAGGCCTGCGCGGCAACCGGCGGCGTGATCGGCATCAATGGCGTCGGGCTCTTTCTCGGCGACGGGCCGCCGACCGCGGCGGCCATCGTCCGGAACATCGACTACGTCGTGCAACTCGTCGGTGCGGAACACGCGGGCCTCGGCCTCGATTACATGTTCCGGAGCTCGGAGCTCAACGAACCCGGCCGCGGCAACCAGGAAATATGGCCACCCGAATGGGGTTACGGACGCGGGTCCGGTTTCGCGCCACCCGAGGCCATACCGGAAGTGATCGCAGGTCTCGAAGGCCTCGGATACCCGGCAGACAGCGTGCGTCTCGTGCTCGGTGAGAATCTGGTTCGAGTCGCCGAGGCCGTCTGGCGGTAACCCAGAGCACCGCAGGCTGACTGGAGTGTGCACCCGGTCACCGCCCCGCCTCGGTTTCCTGATGCGGTTCACAGTTAGCGGCCGACCGGCTGAGGCTACATATGTCCACTCGAAAGCCGGCCCAGCGGGGCGGGCTCTGCGCAGGAGTTTGCGCCAAAAGACATGCCTCCGGCCGGTGAAATCAGCGACGCTCATTCGAACCGCGAGCCATTCTTCGCCTGCTGGACGGGCATTCTTGCGGCCGTCCTTTTTGCCTATATCCCGATCACGCTGCTGCTGACCTTCTCGGACGGAGCAGGCGGCCAGGCGTTCGAAATCTTCAAGCTCTACTCCGACTCGCCGGCGAGCATCGGCGCAACAATCCTCTGCGCGGTCGCGGCCCGGCATGCGACCGAGCCCTCCGTCAGGCGCACCTGGACGTACTTCGCAACGGCGATCGGAATCTACAGCATCGGCAACCTGCTGAACTCCACGTACTGGCTGTTCGGCGTCGATCCGTTTCCTTCCGTCGGCGACGTCTGCTTCATGGGGTTCTACCCGTTCCTGTTCGCCGGCATCCTGACCGCGGTGCGCGCGGCTGCCGTACGCGTGCAATGGGGCCGCCTCGCCCTCGACGCGACGATCCTGATGCTCGGCTTCGGCGCATTCTTCTGGTTCTTCGTGATTGGACCGACGGCCGCCGCGGAACGCGATCCCGACGTCATCAAGTACGTACTGACGCAGAGCTACATCGCGCTGAACTGCCTGATGCTGCTCGCATTCGGCATCCTGCTGATGCACGCGGGCGCAGGGACGATCGCCCGCCGGACGATCGTGCTCCTGACCATCGGCTTCTCGGCAATGTCGCTCGCCGACATCGTCTGGGCCATGGCCAAGGTGTCCGGGACCTACCTGCCGGGCGGCCTGTCGGATGCGATGTATCTCTCCTGCTACGCCTGGCTCATCGCGGCGGCCCGCGAGCAGTTGCGCGGCGCACCTGCCGCAGTGCCCGAGGCGGGCGCCACGAGCGGCGCCCTCGTGCAGGGCATGCCGTACGTCGCAATGCTGGTGTCCTTCCTCGTACTCGTGTACGTCGAGCGCAGTTCGGTTGCGAGCCCGGCGACTGCGATGACCGTGATCATCTTCCTGCTGACGCTACTCGTCATGCTGCGCCAGGGCGTCCTGTCGCGAGACGATGCGCTGGTGCGTGAACGGCGTGCCGCCGGCATCGTCGAGGCACGCTACGCGTCGCTGATCAAGAACGCATCCGACGTGATCATGATCGCCGACATCGACGGAGGACTGCGATTCGCGTCGCCAGCCGCCGAACGCACCTTCGGCATGCACCCGGACGACCTCGTGGGCCGCAACCTGCTCGATCTCTGGGGCGAAGCCGACCGCGAACGGCTCGCCGCCTTTCTCGCCGAAGTGGCCGCCACCCGCGGGCGATCGATCGGGCCTGTCGAGGTCACGGTCGGCAACGGGGCCCGGCGCAGCACGCTCGAGAGCGTCGGCAGCAACCTGCTCGACGACCCGGCGATCGCGGGACTCGCGCTCAACTTCCGCGACGTCAGCGAGCGCAAGGCGCTCGAAGAGCAGTTGCGGCAGCTCGCCTTCCACGACCCATTGACACTCCTCGCCAACCGGAGCCTGTTCCGCAACCGCGTCCAGCACGCGCTCACGCTGACGCATCGGTCGGGACAGCATGTCGCCGTCATGTTCCTGGATATCGACAACTTCAAGAACGTCAACGACTCGCTCGGACACGACGCCGGCGACCGGCTGCTGCAGGCCGCTTCGCAGCGGCTCGTAAAATCGACGCGCCCGTCCGACACGGTCGCCCGCCTCGGCGGGGACGAGTTCGCAATCCTGCTCGAAGGTATCACCGAATCGAGGGACGTCGAACGCGTCGCCGCGGAAATCACCCGATCGTTCGAAGAGCCGCTCGTGCTCGACGGCGGCGACACGTACGTCGCGGCCAGCATCGGCATCGCGTTCTCGCAGCCTGGCGACGACACGGAGCAGTTGCTGCGGAACGCTGACATTGCGATGTACAACGCCAAGGCCACGGGCAAGGCGAAGTTCGTGGTATTCCAGCCGCGCATGCAGGAACAGCTCCGGGAGCGGCTGCGCCTCGAGGAGGACATCAACCGGGCCCTCGAGCGCAACGAGTTCTTCGTCGAGTACCAGCCGGTCGTGGACCTCGCACGCCGCGAGCTTCTCGGGGTTGAAGCGCTCGTGCGCTGGAATCACCCCGAGCAGGGCCTCGTCATGCCGGGCGACTTCATCCCGACCGCCGAAGAATCCGGCCAGATCGTAGAACTCGGTCGATGGGTGCTGATCGAAGCCTGCCGGAGCATAAGGTCATGGCGCGACAGGATCGCAGCGGGCGACGGGCTCCGGGTCGCGGTCAACATCTCGGGACGCCACCTGCAGCACGCTGACCTCGTGGCGGACGTGCGAAGCGCCCTCGCGATCTCCGGTCTCGAGCCCGAGAATCTCGTGATCGAGCTCACCGAAAGCACGATCATGCACAACACCGAGGTCAACCTCGAGCGTTTCCGCGAGTTGAAAGCGCTCGGCGTGAAACTCGCGATCGACGACTTCGGCATGGGCTATTCGTCGCTGTCCTATCTGCACCGCTTCCCGATCGACATCCTGAAGATCGACCGCTCGTTCGTAGGCCGGCTGACCGAGCAGGACGACGGTCCGGAACTCGCGAAGGCGGTCGTGATGCTGGGTCAGACGCTCGGCCTCGAGACGGTTGCCGAGGGCGTCGAGCTCGAGGACCAGGTGGCCAAGCTGCTCGAGCTCGGCTGCGTCGCGGCCCAGGGATTCCTTTTCGCGCGGTCGAGTTCGCTTGAAGACGTGGCCGCGACACCGTTCGCCGCGCGACGCGCGGAACTTAGGAACGCCCAGTCGATGCACGACCGCCTGACGGCCACTGGCCGGTTCCACGTCGGCAACGTGAAGAAGCGGTCCGTCGCCTGAGTCAGGGTACCCGATAGGCGATTTCGCCGCCGATCACCGTCATCACGGCGCGCGCGCGCGGGATCTCCGCCTCCGGGATCCGCATCAGGTCAGCCGAGAACACGCTGAAATCCGCAAGCTTTCCGGGCGCGATCGTGCCGCGGTCGTTTTCCTCGAACGCGGCATAGGCCGGGCCTGAAGTCAGGACGGCAAGTGCCTCGTCGCGCGTCAGCCGCTGGTCCAGGCCCCAGTCCGGGCCCGCAAACCCCTCGAGCGTGCGGCGCGCGACCGCGCCATAGAACTCAACCAGCGGATCGCCCTTCTCGACCGGCGCATCGCTGCCGCCCGCGATCAGCGCGCCGGCATCCATGAGCGAGCGCCAGGCGTAGGCGCCGGCGATCCGTTGCGGGCCAAGGCGCGCAGGCGCGAACAGCATGTCGCTGATCGCGTGCGAGGTCTGCATCGAGGCGATGACGCCGAGTTTCGCGAAGCGCGGCATGTCGGGAGCGGCCACCACCTGCGCATGCTCGATGCGGAAGCGCGGATCCGCTACCGGACGCTCGCCCACGGGCACGGCCGCGAATGCCTTCTCGTACTGGTCGAGCACGAGGCGGTTGCCGCGGTCGCCAATTGCGTGCGTCTCGATCTGGATGCCGCCCTTCAGTCCCGCGATCGCGATCCGCAGGATTTCCTCCGGCGGTGTGATGTACAGGCCGCGGTTATCGGGTGCATCGCTATATGGCTCGTCGAGCGCCGCGCCACGCGAGCCGAGGGCCCCGTCGATGTAGAGCTTGATGGCCCGTACGGTCAGGCGCGGGTCGCAGCTCCTGTAGTTGCGTCCTGCGGCGAGCAGTTTTTCCGCATCTGCGCCCGGTCCGCCGATCGCGGCGTAGAGCCTGAGATTCACGCGGCCCGCCGCGTAAAGCCTGCACAGTTGCTCGATCTCCCGCCAGGTGGTGCCGGCGATCTGGAGCTCGGTCCATCCCAGGGCGACGCTGCGCGCAGCGCCGGTTTCGAGCGCGCTGGCGAGTTCCGGGTCGGTTGGCGGCGGCACCAGGCGATTCACCAGATCCATTGCGGCATCGATCAGCATGCCGGTTGCTTCGCCGGTTTCCGGATCGCGCAGGATCTGGCCACCTTCGGGGTCCACCGTCTTCCGGTCGATGCCGGCAAGCTCCAATGCCCTTGAATTGACGACGACCGCATGGCCATCGGCGCGCTCGAGCACGACCGGCCGATCCGTCACGGCTGCATCGAGGTCGTGCCGCGTCGGAAAGACCGCGGGGCTCCACTTCGATTCGATCCAGCCGATCCCGACGATCCAGTCGTGGCGGTCCTTCGACGCCCGCTCACGCAGGCGTGACTGCAGCGCCGCGACGCTTTCGACACCCGTGAGGTCGAAGTTGAGTTCGCGCCAGCCGATCGAGGACAGATGCGCGTGCGCATCCGCAAGGCCCGGGACGACGGTCGCGCCCCCGATATCGACCTGGCGCGCACCGGCCGGCGCGAGCGCAAGCGCTCCAGCTTTGTCCCCGACATAGGCGATTCGGCCGCCGACGGCCAGCACCGCACTGGCACGCGGCTGCGCCGCCACGCCCGTATAGATGTTGGCGTTGTGCAGCAGCAGCGCCCGTGGCTCGTCGGCGGAAACATGCATTCCGGCGAATAGCGCGCCCGCGGCGAGCAGCAGGGTGATTCTGGACGAGCCGCGAAGCATGCGCGGACTAGGCCTTCTGGCTCTTCACGACGCTTGTCGCAAGCGCGATCATCGAGGCGATATCCGTGAGATTCGCGGGCACGACGAGCGTGCTTGACGCCTCGTTTGCGAGCTGGCCGAACTGCTTGACGTATTCCTCCGCGACCCGAAGTTGCATCGCCTCGATTCCGCCGCGCCCGGACAGCGCTTCACCCACCTGACGAAGTCCCTCGGCCGTCGCCGTCGCAACCGCCAGGATCGCGGCCGCCTCGCCCTGCGCCTCATTGATCTGCTGCTGCTTGTTCGCCTCGGATTCCTTGATAACACGCTGCTTCTCGCCTTCCGCCTGGTTGATCTTGGCGTCGCGCTCGCCCTCCGAGGTCAGCACGACGGCGCGCTTCTCACGCTCCGCGCGCATCTGCTTTTCCATCGCGGAGAGGACGTCCTTGGGCGGATTGATGTTCTTGATTTCGTAACGCAGCACCTTGACGCCCCAGGGCGCCGAGGCCTTGTCGAGTTCGGCGACGACATTCTGGTTGATCGTCTGCCGCTCCTCGAAGGTGCGGTCGAGCTCGATCTTGCCGATCTCGCTTCGCAACGTCGTCTGCGCGAGCTGGATGATCGCAAAGCGGTAGTTCGTGATGCCGTAGGACGCCTTGCTTGCTTCCAGGACCTGCAGATACAGCACCCCGTCGACACCGACCTGCACGTTGTCCCGCGTGATGCAGACCTGCTCCGGGATGTCGATCGCCTCTTCCTTCAGCGTGTGCTTGTAGGCGATGCGCTCGATGAACGGCACGAGGACGTGGAAACCGGCCTGGATCGTGCGGCTGTAGCGGCCGAGGTTCTCGACGACAAACGCGCTTTGCTGAGGCACGACGACGGCGGTCTTCGCAATGATGATGATCGCGAGGAGCGCGATCACGCCGACAACATACATGGACTCCATGCGTGATTACTCCGCTTTGACGTGCAGGGTCAGGCCATCGACTTCGGCGATTACCGCCTCGCGGCCCGCATCGATCGGCACCGAGCCCGTGTTGCGCGCGGTCCAGCTCGATCCGCGATAGTCGACGCGGCCGCTCTGGCCCGGCTCCAGGCGCGTGGCGATCACGACGCGGTCGCCGACGGTCAGGCGCTCGTCAACCTTGCCTGCGCGGTTCCGGACCAACTCATAGAGGCGCCGCCGGAACGCGAGCATCGCGACGAGTGCCAGGGCGGAAAAAATCAGCCATTGCGCCCAATTCGGCAGGTCGATGCCGGCGAGGCCGAACAGGCCCACGATCGCCGCCGAAAGGCCGATGAAGACGAGGTAAAACTGCGCGTCGATGACGAACATTTCGACGCCGAGCAATCCGATGCCCAAAACCAGCCAGGCCCACCAAGGCATCCGATCCCCCAGGGCGCTGATCGCGCCGTCAGTGCCATTCGCCGCAAAGCTTAACCGATCCCAAAGTCACGTATTGAATGCCTGCGACCGCCGGCGGTAGCCTGCGGAGGCCGGAAGCCCACCCACAGGAAGCCGCAATGAAAGCAGTCGTCGGATCGCTTGCCCTCCTTCTGGTTTCGCCGGCATTTGCAGCCGATGCGGGACTGAATCCCGCGCAGCAGGAGATGGTCGATGCGGAACGCGCCTTCGTGCGCATGGCCGCCGAGCGCGGATTCCGCGATTCGTTCTTCAGCTACTTCGCCGACGACGGCATCGCGTTCAACCCCCATCCCTTCCGCGTGCGGACGGCGCTCGCGAACCAGCCGCCCTCGCCCGGACCCATGGGCGCCGTCTGGGCACCGGTTTACGGCGACATCGCGGCGGCCGGCGACCTCGGGTGGAATACGGGCCCGCTCGTCTTCGAGGGCAAGGAGGGCCAGCCGGACCGGCACGGCATGTTCTTCTCGGTCTGGAAGCGTCAGGCGGATGACACGTTCAAGGTCGTGCTGGACGTCGGCAGCGATACCCCCGCCGCCGTCGTGCCGATGGACACGCCCGTTAATTCCTCGCATCGCCCTACGGCAAGCCCGCCTGCAGTCGCGGATGTGGCCGTCGAGATCGCCGGCCTCCTCGCAGTCGAACGGGCGTTTCTCGCAACCGCTGAGTCAGAAAGCCTGGGTCGCGCGTATGGCAGCCGCCTCAGCGACGAAGCGCGTGTCCATCGCCCGGGCGTGATGCCGTTCGTCGGCCGGGCTGCCCTCGACGAGTGGGCAAACAGCCAGGGCGCGAAATTCCGGGGCGAGCCGCTCTTTGCCGACGTTTCGCGATCGGGGGATATCGGCTATGCCTATGGCAACTACGAAAAGGCCGGCGAGACGCCGGAGGCCGGCTATTTCGCCCGCGTCTGGAAGCGGGATTCGAAGGGTGACTGGCGCATCGTGATGGACACGATCAGTCCCCTGCCCGCCGGCGTGAAGCCGCTCACGGCCGAATTGCAGCGCGCCGAGGAACATTTCTTCGCCGGCCGCTGGGCCGAAGCCGAGTCGGCGTACCAGGAGCACGTCGACGCGAACCCGGGGAACGCTTTCGCGTGGAATCGCCTCGGCTCGAGCCAGATCCAGCTCAAGAAGTACCCGGACGCGATCCGGCACCTGGAGCGGAGCATCGAACTCGGCGGCGGAATTCCGGCCGACTTCTATAACCTCGCCTGCGCCTATGCGCTCTCGGGCGCGCCGGACAAGGCACTCGACAACGTGGAGCTTGCGATTGCCAGGGGGCTGAAGCGACGCAGCCAATACGAATCGGATCCCGATCTCGCGAGCTTGCGCGACCTGCCGCGATTCAAGGCGCTGATGCAGCCGCTCGGCTGACGCTCAGCGCATCGGGTTGCAGGGCGGATTGCAGGCCGAGATGAGATCGGAGCGCTCGGCGCGCCGCAGTTCCTCGCGCGCGTCGGTGTGCCGCACGTGGATGTGCGTCACGCGTTTCTGCTTCATGCATTCGCGCGCGACGTGGTCGTCGAACGGCTCCGACAAGTCTTCCGTCTGGCCGATGAAGACTGGGATGTACTGACCGGGCCGTGATTCGTGCGCGAAGATGTAGTTGGCCGGTCCGGGGCCGAACGCAGTCCCGAACATGTAGACGGTATAGCGGTACTTCTGACCGGACTGCCCCGTCCAGATGTGTATCCCCAGATCTCCCATGAGAACCGCTTGTACGTGGGAATGATCTCTTGTTCAACCGACATTCAATCCCGGCGGTATCAGTATTGCCGGATCGCCGTTCAGCCGCCTTCGCGTCGCGAATAGTAGCCGTCGAAGACGGTCGTCCAGGTCTTGCCGCCGTCGGCAGTCGCCTCCCAGTGCTGGCGCACGCGTCCATCGTCGAGCGGTGTCCAGGTAATCCGATTGACCGACTGCGGGCTGGTCGTCGTCGAGAGGACCATGGCCTTGCCCTGCAGTCCGCCCTCCAGGTAAAGCGCGCCGCCCTGGTTGTCGATCCAGGTCTGGTGCCAGACTTTTTTCGTGCCGTCGTAGAAGTTGAGGCTGGTCCCCTCATAGCCGATGGAGGTCGTGTACACCTCGCGGATCGCGCAGCCGTCATTGATCGACGTGATCTGGTTGCGGCTCTTGCCGCCCGGCGACGCCGGCGATTCGACATTCCAGTCGCCGAGCCAGAAATCGAACTGCCGGTACTCCGGGCTCTTGCAGGGCCTCAGTGGCTCCATCATCGCGATGAAACGCGGGTCGTCGTGCAGAGACTGCAGTTCGGTCAGCGTCATCGCCGATTGGTACGAGCCGCTGCCGGTCGCAAACCACGCCTGCAATGCACTCAGGGCGCCGGTCGCATCACCGCTCGCGGCGCGGGACCGGGCCAGCCGGATCTGTGCGAGCGCATTGGCGGGCTCCCGCTCGGCGATTACCTGGTACGCGGCCGCTGCTTCGGGCCATTTCTGGGCCGTGAACAGTTTCTCGGCGTCTTCCATCGTGGCGGCGACCGCGGCAGCGCAGAGAAGCGTGCCGCACAGGAGCAGTACCGGTTCGCGCATGGAACCTGCCCTCGATCAAAGTCGGACGATCGGCTTACGTTGCTGGCATCACCATTCGAATGCCAGTCCGGACGGGCATTTTCGCAACCAATGACCGAAATCCTGTCTAGGGGAACTCGTATTCCAGGTCGGTCGCAGTGACAAAGCGCGGACGGATGTCGACGGGCACGTCGCTGAGGCGATCGAGGACGGCCTTCACTTCCGGCCGGATCACGACGAGACGCTCGAGCATGCGCTTGCCGCCCTCGTAATCGCCGGTCGCCTGCAAGGTCATGAGGTCGCGGGTGAGCGCGGTGACGCCTTTCCTCGTCTTGCGCAGGTCGAGACTGAAGGTCCCGTCGGAATTCACGCGGAAGCCGCCCGCGTCCAGCAGGTAGTTCACCTGCAGTGCCATGCCCTTCGCATGCGACTCATTCATTCCGAAACGCAGCGTGCGAAACGCGGACGCCAGGAATGTCGTGTACATCGCGCGTTCGTCCGCGCGATCCAGCACGCCCTTGTCCATCAGCTTCTGCAGCGCCCAGAGGCCGGAGACGTCCGCCTTCGCCTCTTCGACGGTGCTGTAGAGCTCCTTGATCGCCTGGCGCACGCCGCCGCCCGAGCCATTCGGCCCGGTATTTTTGGGCCCGAGGCCATGCATCACCTCGTGCATCAGCACGTGCGTGAAGAACGCCTCGAAGTTGACGCTCGCCTGGTCCTCCGGCGCGAGCGCGCGCTTCGAGATCGGCACGAGCACCTGCTCGAATTTCGCTTTCATGAAGTTGCGGAGCATCGTCCGCTTGGAGCCCCTCTCGGCCACGATGCGTTCGTCGTTCGGCAGGTTGAACGCCGCCGTCTGCACGTCATGATTCCCGTCGCCCGCGGCGAACACGACGTTGACGACCCGCATGGGCGCGAGCCCGCCGAGTTTCTTGCGGCGGTAGCTCGCATCGATGGGCAGGCGGTCCTCCAGCCACTGAAGCTCCGCCCCGAAGCGGTCGAGTTTCGTCGTCTCCGCCTCGTCTCGCACTGTAATGAAGGCTTCGAA
>CAYPQX010000169.1:0-18910 GCA_964412975.1 uncultured Steroidobacteraceae bacterium | reverse complement strand
GCGCAGTTCGCTCCGCCGGAAACACGCGTGCTGACACTCCAGCTCTCGATTCTCAGGATTCCGGCCATCTGGGTGCTCGCGCTGGCGAGTTCGACCATGTACGTCACGCGCTATGCCATTGCGAGTTGGGGCATCCTTTACCTGCAGGAAGCGCGTGGTTACGGGCTCCCGGAAGCGAGCCTCTTCATGGCCGCCAACACCATCGCGGGCATCGCGGGCTGCCTGCTGTTCGGGTATCTCTCGGACAAGCTCTTCTCCGCGCGAAGGCCGCCGGCAAATTTCCTGTTCGCGGTGGTCGAGCTCGTTGGTCTCCTGCTGATTTTCTTCGGGCCGCGCAACCACGCGATGCTCCTCGTCGCGTTCGTGTTGTTCGGCGTTGGCCTGAACGGCCTCGTCACTTCGCTCGGCGGGTTGTTCGCGGTCGACATCGCGCCGAAGAAGGTCGCGGGTGCGGCCATGGGATTGATCGGCGTCTTCAGCTACATCGGTGCCGCCATCCAGGAAAATATCAGCGGTTCGCTGATCGAGTCCGGCATGCGGGTTGTCGACGGCGCGCGTATCTACGACTTCGGGCCGGCTATCTGGTTCTGGATCGGCTCATCCGTCGTATCAATGCTGCTGGCCGCGACACTCTGGAAGGTGAAACTCCGCGAATGAGCCACTACGACTTCATCACCGTCGGCAATTACACGAAGGACACGATCGTCTCCGCGGCCGGGACGCGCCAGGTGGACGGTGGCGGTTACAACTACGCCGCACATGCTGCACAGCTCGCAGGATTGCACGTCGCCGCCGTGACGCGGCGCGCCGCCAGCGACGCCGGGGTCACCGCCCCGCTCACCGCGGCCGGCATCGATGTCTTTGCCTACGACTCGCCGAGTTCGACGCTCATGCGGCTCGAATACCCGACCGCCAACGTGGACGAGCGCATCCTGTCCGTCGCGGGCGTCGCGAATCCGATCGAAGCCTCGCATCTCGCCGGGCTTTCGGCCCATACATTCCTCGTGACCGCTTCGATCCGCGGCGAAGTGAGCCCTTCGACGGTTCGCGCGATGAAGGAACGCTCGACGCGCCTCGCACTCGACGTGCAGGGCTTCGTGCGCATCGTCTCGCCCGAGGGCCGGCTGCGCTACGAGGCCTGGCCCGAACGCGATACGGTGCTCGCCATGGTCGATATCCTCAAAACGGACGCCGTCGAGGCCGAATCGCTGACCGGCACGGCCGACATCCGGGAGGCTGCGCGGATGCTTGCGGCACTCGGACCCCGCGAGATCGTGTTGACTCACAAGGACGGCCTGCTGGTGCTCGCCGACGGGCAGTATTACGAAGCCGGATTTCACCCGGTTGAACTGCGTGGCCGCAGCGGTCGCGGCGATACCTGCGTCGGGTCCTATGCCTCGCGGCGCCTCGCCGCCAATCCCGCGGAGTCGACGCGCTGGGCCGCGGCGGTCACAAGCCTCAAGCTCGAAGCAGAAGGCCCCATTCGCCGCAGCCGTGCCGACGTCGATCGGCTGCTGCGCGAGCGCTACGCATGACTATTCGCCTCGTCCTCCTCGCGCTTGTCGTCGCGGTCGCGGGCTGCGCGCACTCGACGCGCACAGTCCGGTTTCTCGCCTTCGGCGACAGCGGCTATCACTACGACTATCTCGAGTTTGACGACGAGCCGGGCCCCAAGACTTACGAGGCATTCGTGGAGCAGGAACGGCTCGACTGGCTCGATGACAAGCGCCCGCCGGCCGAATTCAAGCCGCAGCCTGCATATCGGGTGGCTGAAACCGGCAGCTGGATCGCCGCAAGCGGCCAGGCGGCGGTTGCCAAGGCGATGCGCGAATACTGCGAGGGCGGCAACGGCTGCGAGTTCGCAGTCATGCTCGGCGACAATATCTATCCGGATGGCGCGACGGCGGGCGCGGACGGCCGCGACGACACAGAGCGCTTCCGGAAGATCTTCCTGGAGCCGTATTCAGGGCTTGCGGAGCTATCGCCGATCTTTCGGATTTATGCCGCGCTCGGCAACCACGACTGGCGCACCTCACGTGAAGGAGCCATGGCGCAGGTCCGCTTCCACGAGACTACGCCGCCGTTCTACATGAGCGGAATCCGCTACAAGGTCACGCCCACCGGCGACCCGCGCGACCTCGAGATTTTCGTGCTCGACACCCATGTCCTGCTGTCGGGCGCCACCGTGCTCGAGGACGAGCTCGCAGATGACGGCAGCGAACTGCATACCGAGGAAGTCGATCCACCCTCCCCCTGGTCCCTGCCGCAAACGGATGAAGAACGCGGCATGGTCGAGTGGCTCGAGCGGAGCCTCGCGGAATCGCCGGCACGCTGGAAAATCGTGATCGGCCACCATCCGATCTGGTCCTCGGCCGGCAGCAAGTTCCAGCAGGCGCGCGCCCTGCGCGGCCTGATCCTGCCGGCGCTTTGCCGCCACGCCGACCTGTACCTGGCCGGACACGAGCACACGCTCGAGCTGCACACGGATGCCTGCAAGGACGTGCCCGAAGCGCAGGGACGGCCGCCGCTTGCGCACATTGTCTCCGGCGCCGCCGGCAAGCAGCGCCCGCTCAATACCGCCTTTGCGAGGCACCAGGTCGCGGCCAACCCCGAACTTGCGAGCCTTTGGGCGCGAGGGCTCGTCTGGGGGTTCGCCCATGTGACACTGGATGAGGATCAGGCCACAATCCGGATGGTGTCGACACCGGATGATGGCAGCGGCACGCCCGAGCTCGCATTCGAGCACCGCTTCGATCGACGCAGTGGACGATAGGCATGACCGCCAAACTCGAGCAGCTGGGCCACTACATCGGCGGGAAGCGCGTCGCGGGACGCTCCGGCCGCTCCGCGCCCGTCTATAACCCCGCGCTCGGCGTCGCGACGACCCAGGTTGCGCTCGCCTCCGCGGATGAAACGCGCGCGGCCATTGCTTCGGCGCGAGCCGCATTGCCTGAATGGTCCGAAACGCCGGCACTGCGCCGTGCGCGCGTCCTGTTCCGCTTCCGGGACCTCATCGAGCGGCATACCGAGGAAATCGCGACGATCCTGACGCGCGAACACGGCAAGGTGCTCGCCGATGCGCGCGGCGAGGTAACGCGCGGACTCGAAATCGTCGAGTTCGCCTGCGGTATTCCGCAGCTGTTGAAGGGGGAATACAGCGACGCCATCGGTCGCGGCATCGACAGCTGGTCGTTGCGCCAGCCGGTCGGCGTCTGCGCCGGCATCACGCCGTTCAATTTCCCGGCGATGGTGCCGATGTGGATGTTTCCGATCGCCGTCGCCTGCGGCAATACCTTTGTCCTGAAGCCTTCCGAGAAGGATCCCGGTTGCCCGATGCGGCTCGCGGAACTCATGACCGAGGCCGGCGCGCCAGCGGGCGTGCTCAATGTCGTCAATGGCGATCGCGAAGCGGTCGATACCTTGCTGACGGACCCTGGCGTGGACGCGGTCAGCTTTGTCGGGTCGACGCCGATCGCCGAGCACGTCTTCCGCACGGGCTCCGAGCACGGCAAGCGGGTGCAGGCACTCGGCGGCGCCAAGAATCACATGGTCGTCATGCCGGACGCGGATCCCGCGGGCGCCGCTCATGCGCTGGCGGGCGCTGCCTACGGCTCGGCCGGTGAGCGCTGCATGGCCATCTCGGTCGCGGTTGCAGTCGGCGACGCGGGCGACCGGTTGATCGAGGCCCTGAAGCCGGAGCTTGCCGCGATCCGCGTGCTGCCGGGCACGGCCGAGGGCGCAGACATGGGCCCGCTCGTGACGCGCGAGCACCTCGAACGTGTGCTCGGCTATGTCGATGCGGGCGTCAAGGAAGGGGCTACGCTCGTCGTGGACGGCCGCAAGCACCAAGTCACGGGCCACGAGCGCGGATTCTTCATGGGTCCCGTGCTGTTCGACCGCGTGAGCGAGAACATGCGGATCTATCGCGAAGAGATCTTCGGCCCGGTGCTGGTCGTGCTGCGCGTGCCGGACCTCGATGCGGCGCTCGGCCTCATCGAGCGGCACGAGTACGGCAACGGCACGGCGATCTTCACGCGCGACGGCGGCGCCGCGCGTGAATTCACCCGCCGCGTCGCGGCCGGCATGGTCGGCATCAACGTGCCGATCCCGGTGCCGATGGCCTTCCACAGTTTCGGCGGCTGGAAGCGCTCGCTGTTCGGCCCGCTGCACATGCACGGCCCGGACGGCGTGCGTTTCTACACGCGACTCAAGACCGTCACCGCACGCTGGCCCGAGGGCTCGAAAGGCGCCGAGTTCACGATGCCGACGATGAAGTGATGCCTCCGTTCAGGAGCGCGCCAGAAATCGCATCAGGCCCGTGAACGCGAGGAAGATGGCCGTCGCGAGGAGCAGCCAGGCGCCAATGCCGAGGCTGTCGAATGGACCGCCTACGCTAGCGCCCATCTGCTCGGCCATCTGCCCCATCGCCGGACCGAACTCGCCCATCGCTTCGATCGCCTGCTTCTGCGCCCGGTGCTGCTCATACAGCGGCCAGAACCCGTAGACCGTGATCAGGAGCGGCACGATGAATGCGAGCGGCGCGAACTTGTGCTTCCAGAAGTGCGGTACCGCGATTGTGGCTGACGCGAGCAGCACGAGCAGCATCCCCTTGCCGCTCGAGCCGCTCGTCGCCGCCATCGGGGCATTGCCGCTCAAGAGGTCGGCGAGTGTGATTGAGACGTCGGCGAAACCGCCTGTCGAGATCAGGTTGACGAACATTGCCAGGATGACGAACACGCCGTAGCCGATCGCAACGTCCTTGCCGACGTTCGCGAAATTCGCTTTCATGTGCTTGCTCCCCTCGCCGGTCATCGACGCGAATGTCCCTTTTGCGAGATTATCTTGGCGTCTCGCGAAAGCTGAAATGAAGGGCGAGGCAGACGAGCAACTGCCAGGCAGCGTGAGCGAGCAGCATGGTCTCGTCGATCGACGACTTGTACTCGAATACGGCGCCTCCGGCGGCGCCGGCCGCGAGCATCAGCGGAATCAACCTGGCCGGGAACGGCCTGGGTCCCAGCACGACCACGGTAAGGCCCGTGAGGAGTGCCGCGCCGCTCCCGCTCAGGACGAATGACGTGATCGTGTTGTATCCGAGTGGGCCGTCCGCGACGAAGCGGACCGCGGCGTAATAGATCGCCGCGCTCGCGATGCACATGGTTACCGCGCGAAGGACCCGCCGGCCGGCCGGCGCGACGTAAGGCACCATGACGAGCGCGCCGAAAATGATGCCGATCAGGTGCATCCCGGAATTCGCTTTCGAAAGAATCGCGTCGAGCGCCTCGCTTCGTGCCGACAGGGAATTCAGCAACCCATACGTCCCCGCTGAAACCAGTGCGAGTGCGACCTTGGCCCATAGGTTCAATGACTGCGGTTCCTGCTTCATGACCAGAATGCCCCAACACGTTCGATGACCCAGAACATGGCGATCGTACCGATGGCGTACGGCGGCACGCTGTGTGCCCAGCGTGGAGCGTTCAACGGCAGGCGGGCGAGTGCCGCGCGCACGCCCAGAAGGAATGCGACAAACAGCAACTGCCCGGTTTCCACGCCAACATTGAACATCAGCAAGGCCACCGGAATCGCCTTTTCCGGCAATCCTACTTCTGCCAATGCGCCTGCAAAACCAAAACCGTGCAGCAATCCGAAGCTGGACGCCACGACCCAAGGTGCGCGCGCGGTCAAGCCCGGCTTGGCTTGCAGGCCGTGCAGGGCCTCGGCCGCGACGAAGACGATGCTGAGTGCGATCATCGCCTCGACGGGCGGTCCCGGAACGTGGACCCAGCCGAGTGTCGCAGCGACCAGGGTGATGCTGTGCGCCACGGTGAATGCAGTAATGGTGAAGACGATTCGCCGGACGCCGCGCACGATCAGCAACAAGACCAGCACGAACAACAGGTGGTCGGTGCCACCCAGAATGTGTTCAACGCCCAGCACCAGGTACGTCCAGGCCATTTCCGCCGTCCCGGTCGACCCCTGAACGACGAACTGTGGCCGCTGTGGCAGCAAG
This sequence comes from uncultured Steroidobacteraceae bacterium, assembly GCA_964412975.1. Taxonomy (GTDB): domain Bacteria; phylum Pseudomonadota; class Gammaproteobacteria; order Steroidobacterales; family Steroidobacteraceae; genus SCUD01. The sequence continues at coordinate 12,903 of CAYPQX010000169.1, read as the reverse complement.
TGCTCGACCTGGCTGGTGCCGTCCTGGCGCTCGATACGAACGATGACATCGGTGAGGCCGCCGGCGATGCCGTTTACGGCCACCGTCTGACCGACGAGTCCGCCCGGGCGATGAATCTGCCAGCGCTCTACCCAGGCGCCATCGCCAATCAATCCCTGCGGCTCCGTAATCGAAGTCGTGCCTTCCGGGAAGCGCAGGTCCACGGCCAGGCGCGCATCCCCGCGCATCGGCAGCTTCCACATCACCTCATAGCGGTCGTCGCCCGCCTCTCGCAGTTCCAGATACGCCGGGCGAAACACGTCGGCGCCGGCCACGCACGCAAAACCGGAAAGCAGCAACCCAAGCAGGATTCTCATTCGGCCGCCGGCACGGCCGCGCTCAGGGACTCAACGCGGACCGTGTACTTCGCGCGCAACTTTTCGTAGTACGCCTTCTTGGCATCGACGCTTCGCGCCTCCAGCAGGTCGCGCTCGACCGCGGTGCGGGCTTCCTCAAGTGTCGCCGGTCGTCCCGGATCGCTCGCGCTCAGTTTGACCAGGTGCAGGCCAAATCCCGACCGCAGCGGTCCTTGCCAGTCCGCGACAGCAAGGTCCTCGAGAGGAGCAGCGAATTCGGCCCCGAACTGACGCTCGACGTCGAATGCCGCCACGTCATCCAGCACCGCCGGCAACAAGGTCGAGTCGCCAGGGACCGGCTCGCCAGCCTTGAGGGCGCGAAGCGCAGTAGCAACCGCATCGTCGAGACTCTCGCCATGCCGCGCCGGATCGAAATAAACCTGTCGCAGCGAATACCGCGGTTCGATTGCGTACCGGTCCGCATGTGCTTCAAGCCAGGCCTGAAGCTCCGCGTCGGTCGGCGCCGCCTGCGGCGCGACATCCATGAGGAATTCGATCTTCTGGCCGACCCGGCGGCGCACGATCGGATCGTCGCGGTCGAGTCCCGCGGCGAGGCCTTCGCGATAGAAGACTTCCTCTCGCACCCAGGTATCCACGAGGCCCTGCAGTTCCTCTGCAGTCGCGGGCCGCTGCCGGGTCCGCTCGAATTGCATCTGCAGGCTCTGCAACTGGCCGCGCGAGACGACGATCTCCTCAGGCACGTCCAGTACGTCGCCCTGAATCCAGCCGTACAGCAGGAATAACAGGACACCAAGCCCCAGGAAATGCACGAGGGGTTCACGCAGCAATCGGCGCATGGCGACGAGACCTAAGGCGTGTACCAGATCGGAGACGTGAAGGCACGCTCCTGCGTGATCATCGGGACTTTAGGATCGGGGATCTTCACCTTGAAGTAAGCGGCGTCATACGCGGTCCAGCGTGGCGTCGGAATCTCGAGCACGCGGGCGTAGTAGAACGCCTTCGCCGAGGGATCGAATTCCGGATCCTTCCAGACGGTGATCAACTCCGGGTCACCGATCGTATTGGTCCAGGTGGCCGTCGCGAGATCGACGGTGTTGCCGACTGCCGGCAGCTTGCCGTCGGAGCCGGGCTTGCGCTTGTCGGCGTCGCCCCAAACGACGTCGAAGATCTTTTCCTGGGGATTTCCGCTCTTGTCGAGCCAGCCCTTGATGATCTGGATGCGATCGAGGTTGCCGCTGAGCGGATCCTTCAGCGCCGCCACCAGGAACGTCGGCGCCTTGCCCGCCTGGGCCTTTCGCAAATCGCCGCCCATCGGAACGCCCTTGGTATAGCCTGCGATTGCGGGATTGCGGGACTGCGCATCGCCGGGCGCAAAATCGTAACCGCCGAAAAATCTCACGACCATGCGCGGCCCGCTAGTCCCATAGGTCTCGCGACGCTTCATGGCGTCCCAAAGAGCGGCGCGCGTATTCTCCGTCGCCCAGACCGCCGTGTAGCCGGCGGCCGTCATTTCCCAGCCCTTGACGACGCGATCGCCGAATTTAATCGCGTCCTCATTCCAGCGATCCGGCCGCGGCTCGGCACTGACGAATTTCGCGAAGAAGCTGTCTTCTTCGGCCGCCGTCAGGCCGTTGTGCGTATCGGTTCCGGCGGCGATTCCGTACTTGAAGGGATTCGCGCCGAGCTGCTGCTCGACCTTGAGCCCGTTCTTGAGGGCCTCCCGGAGATACTCGTGCTCGAGCATCCCGGGCTTCTTTGGCACCTGCGCGAGATTGCCGCGATCCCACAGTTCGTAGCCGACCGCGAATTCGTCTTTCGGGGACAGCGACGGGTGCGATTCGCTCTGGCCCTTCATCTGGATCGCTTCGAAAAGCGGTTCCCATTGCTGGCGCTGCTCCGCCCAGTCCTTGGTCATCGGGCCGCCCATGAACATCTGCAGCTCGAACATGCGGCCATTGGATAGATTGCCGTTGTGCGGAATCGCCAGCAGCTTGCCGCCGGTCGTCTTTTCCCAGTCCGCCATCCACTTCCACAGGTCCTCGGGGTTCTCGCTGACGAATGTCGTCATCGGCAAGACCTTGTCCGCGAGATCCTTGTCGTCGCGATAGATGACATTGCGATGCAGGTTGTTGCCGCCGCCGGCGTTCGACGTCCACTCGTAGCCGATGAAAGCAGTAAAACGACCGGGGTCGTTGTACTTCTCCATGATCGCGGTGTTCTGCTCCCAATAGCTCGTTGCGAATTTCGGGTCCGTGATGGCGGGCGGCAGACGCTTGTTGGCCTGCGCGTCGATCAATTCCATCGTCGCCTTCGACCCCTCTTCCTGGCTGCTGAGCATCATGTCGTGCCAGCGCTTGAGGGTCGCGTCGGTCATCATGTCCGGATTGCCTTCCCTTATTCCGGCGACCGTGCCCATGCCGTCGGAATGATCGCTGACCACGATCCAGTCCAGCGGGCGCGAGAGCCTGACTGGCTGACCGGAGGTTGAAACCACCTCTTCGCCACGCGCAAACCGCACGGCGTCGGTGGGGGACAGCGTGGCACCGCTCATGCCCGCATCGACCGACCAGCCGGTGTGCACATGCTGGTCGCCGAAATAGGGGCGCTCCGGGTAGTGCTTGCCGGCATACGGCGAGTAACCCGGTTCCTTGTAGAACTTCTTCGCATCCGCCGGCCGGATCTCACCAATGTCGCTGACACTGGACGGGCTGGTCTGCTGGCTGTTCGCGATCGAAACTGCGCAGAGCGCCGATCCGACCAGCATGATCATGGATGGAATTCGCATCACTGCATCCCCTGCTGAACGCTCGCCTGCCGAAACTGTACCACCATCTGGCTTGCAGTCACTTTCTTGTGACCAATCCACCCTCGACCGACAGTTCCTGAAGCCCAAACCCAAGCCGTCCCACCACGTTCAGGACGTTGGCGACCGGCACGTCGAGCAAGGATGTTATCGTCGGACTCGATGGTTGCACTCGCCGTCGCCGCTTTTTCGGGCTCGCGTGAAACAGGTGGTGCCGGTGGAGGAACTCATCCGGTACAGCGCATTCGGATTTTGCTTAGACAACAAGCTTGAACCCCTCCCGCCGACCCAGCCCGGTACCGCAGAGTGCCGGACCTTTTTACTGCCTCGCACAGGGCGAGGCCATCCTTGGCTCACGTTTACACCGCAGTGAGATCATTTCCACGCCGAGACTGAACAAGTATTTACGTCGCGGCCGGTGATTAGTTGGCCGAAAAGACGTAAAACATCCCGTCATTGATGACGTTCATTTGTAGTTAGGCCGCACCGTCACCTTTCGTTCCTTCCACGCTCACATTCCGAGGAGCTGCCCATGTCACTGAAGCATGTTCTTGGTAGTTGTCACTGTGGAGCCGTTCGGTACGAAGCTGACGTCGACCTCTCTAAGGGGACAATTCGCTGCAATTGCTCGATCTGCACCAAAGCCCGTGCTTGGTTTACGTTCGCCGGCGGCGAGCAGTTCCATCTTCTGGCTGGAGAGAGCAACATGAGTTCATACCAGTGGACACCACCTGGCAGGCCAAGCCCCGGGCTGATTTATCGGTTCTGCAAGAGTTGTGGAGTGCGTATCTACGCAACGGGTGACGCCGAGTTCATGGGTGGTAAGTTCTACGCGCTCGCAGTTGCCACGTTCGACAACGTCGCAACCGATGAGTTGGCCGCTGCACCGCTCAGATTCATCGACAACCGGCACGATCGGTTCGATCGCGCACCAGAGGACACTCGGCTCATGTGAGCCCGACAATGCGGCCTAACCCCTCCATTGAGCGGACAGGCTCCGGCAGGCTTCGCCTGCCTGCGACCGCCGCACATGTCGAACGTTAGGTGGTGCCGGTGGAGGGACTTGAACCCCCGACCTCTCGCTTACGAAGCGACTGCTCTACCAACTGAGCTACACCGGCAGCGGGGGCGCGAAGTATAGGCAAGGCCCGGGCCGCGGGCAACGCGGAATCAACTCTGCCGTCGCACCCGGATAACGACCTCCACGGCCACCGATTCCGTGCCGGGCGGCAACGGCGGCAGGCGTGAGAATTCCACGCTGCCGGGCGGCACGTCGATCAGCTCGCCCGTGTCCTCGACGTGAAAGTGGTGGTGTGGCGCCATGTTCGAGTCGAAGAGCCCCCGCTCCGAATCGACCTGAAGCGGCTTCAGGAGGCCCTTCTCCGCAAAAAGGTTCAGGGTGTTGTAGACCGTCGCCTTGGAAACCTGCGTTCCGCCGTCGGCGAGCGCCTGGATGATCTGGTCTGCCGTTAAGTGCTGGTCGCGCGCGAACAGAAGGGCTGCAATCCGCATGCGCTGGGCGGTCGGCTGGATGCCGTGTTCTGCCAGTCGGGACTGGATGTGTTTGCGGTCTTTGTGCGGGTCCATGGGGCGCGAATATACGCCCCAGCGGAAATCGGCTCAAACACGACGGAATTGGAGCGCGGCGGCCGGGCCAGCGCGGGCTAGCCTCGCCGCATGCTTGACAGAATCAGGCGGGCCCGCGGGCACACGCTGCCGGAACTGATGGTCATGTTCGGAATCGTCGCGATCATTGCCGGCGCGGCCGCGCCTGCGTTCTCGAACCTGCTTCTCGACAGCCGAATGAACGCAGCGATCACGACCACGATGCATGCCGTCAATCTGGCGCGCCAGTTTTCGGCAACCCGGAGCGAAGCGATCCAGCTCTGCGGCACCGACGACGAGCAAGCCTGCACCGGACGATCGGACTGGTCCACCGGCCTGCTGCTTGCGGATCGCGCCGAACTCTTCCGGCGAAGCCTGCCCTTGTCCGGAGGGAGCAGCGCACCGCAGATTCGCTCGAATCGCGCGATCGTTAACTTCGAAGGCGACTCCGGGTTCGCGAGTCCTGCGACACTCACCGTCTGCGACAGGCGTGGATCCCCAGCGGCTCGGGCCGTCATCATCAGCCGCAGCGGCCGGCCTCGGGTCAGCGAACGCGACGCATCGGACCGGCCGCTCGCATGCTGAATGCCGGCCGCAGCAGCGGCTTCACGATGATCGAAGTCCTCGTCGCACTCGCACTCATGCTGGCGGGACTCGCCGGCGCGGGTATCGTGCTGCTGCAGAGCATCCAGTACGAGCGCGAGTCGTCCCATCGCCGGGCTGCGATCCGCCTCGCCGGTTCGATTGCCGACGAGCTGCGCGCGCTCAATCAAAGCGACGGCGTCGCGCTCGCGGGTGATACGCCCGCGATCCTTGCGTGGTCGGCGGCGGTCGCGGCCACATTGCCGTCCGGAAGCATCGCGCGTGTCGAGGCCGACGAGTCCGTGCCCGTGAACTACCTCATCTCGATTGAGTGGCCGGTCGCCGGCGTCGGCGTCCAGCGGCTGGTGCTTCCGGTGACGACATGAATCGCGATTCGGGTCTGACCTTGGTTGAGGTCATGGTTGCAATGCTCATCGTATTGGTGGTGATCGGGGGATCGATCGCATTCGTCGCGCGCGGACGCGCCGCGCACCGGACAGGAGAATCCCTGGCGCAACTCGAAGAATCGCTAGATGCCGCTTTCGCGCTGCTCGTCGACGAAGTTCGGCACTCGGGTTATCTCGGCCTGGCGCCGCCCGCGAGTCCGGTCGAAGGTGCGACGGCGCTCGGTGTAGCCGAACGCCAGGATCTCGCGGTCGCCGGCGCCTGCGGCGATTCGCTCGCGCATGACCTTCACTCCGCGATTGCTGTTGCAGACGCCGCCTATGAGGCAGCACCCGGTATCCCCATCCGTTGCCGTGCGTCACCGGATGGGAGACGCGCGCCGCAGTCCGATACCCTCATCGTTCGTCATGCCGCGGCGGCGCCGACGCGCCCGCAGGCGGGCCGGCTGCAGCTGGAAACGAATCTCCGGACGGCAATCCTCGCCGCCAATGGCACAGGAATTCTCGGGGCCGATGCGCGCTGGCACGATCTCGAAGTCGGCGTCTATTACATCAGCGCGGACTCGACCGGTCGCAGCGGCTGGCCGTCGCTGCGACGCAAACGGCTCATCGGCGGCACACGACCGGCATTCCAGGACGAGGAACTCGTCAGCGGCATCAGCGACATGCAGATTGAGATCGGCGTGGACGACCCGGCCGATACCGATACCGCCGTCGACCGCTGGCTGCGTCCCGGCGAACCGCTGTTCGATAGTTCGATACGTGCATTGAGGCTCGAACTCGAGGCGCGAAGCGCCATACCCGAACCCACGCAGCCCGGGATGAGCCGCCGAAAGCGTGTCGCGCGCGTGATCGAACTTCGCAATCACGGTGCCCGGCCGTGAAGCGGCGCGATTGCGGATCCGCGCTGGTCCTCACGCTCGTGTTGCTTTCCGGGCTCGGTGCGCTGGCGCTCGCGGCGGCCGCGGCGGCCATGACCGCGCTTGCACTCGCGGGTCACCAGCAGATGTCACAAAATGCGTTCGAGGCCGCCGAAACCGGCATCGTCCACGCGTTGTCGCAGGCGGCCGCCGCGCGCGGTGCGGGCACGAGTGCCGGGGCGATCCGTCAGGAGGATCCGACGTCCGCCGCGGCCTTTCAGACGGTGACGAGCGAAGCCGAAGGGTCGAGCCCGTTGCCGAGCGGTTTCAGCGTGGGTGAAAACGCCGGCACGTTCGCGGCCCGGAGCTTTTTTGTCACGGCCGACGCGCAGTCGGGCCGTGGCACGCGGGTACGGCTCGAGCAGGGTTTCTATCTCGTAGTGCCGACGTCATGAACGTGACGACCGTGCGAATCTTCCGAAGAGCTTCCCTGGCTCTTGTCGCGACGATCCTGTCTTTCGGGTGTCATGCGGACGCCGACGAGGCTTCGGTGCATCGTGCCGCGCTACCGGACGACATCAGGCCACTCCTGGCCATGATCATCGACACCTCAGCCGCCACGGCCCGCAGCATCGAAGTCGATGAAGCCTATGACGCTGGGCGCGACTATGGCGCCGCATTGGGGGATGCGGTTCGTTGCGCTGCGGCCCGCGTGTACTGGCGTCGCAGCGCCGGCCCGGCACCGGACTGCCACGCTCAGACGGGACTCGAGATGGCGCCGTCGCGCCCGGCAATCGGCCTGCATTGCGAAGCCGCGCGCGCCCCGCTCGAGGTCCACGGAATCTTCATCGCGTCGCGCGCCGCACAATGGCACGCAGATGGCGCTTACTGGTCGGCGCTGAAATCTGGTAATGCGGAGGCCGTCGAATGCCGCGCCGATCGCGGGCGGCACGGTACGACCGCCGGAATCTGGTATGCGAGCGACGGGCCTGGCGGTCCCTGGCAAGGCGACGTCGCCCGGGAGATCGCATGGGACCGGTCTCCGCATGCGGATCCCTATATTTTCTATACGGGCAACTACCTTAATTATCTGCGCGCCATGCCGCTTCCTGTGAAGCGTCCGATTGCAGAGGCCAGCCTGCGGTCCTTGTCGGCTGCACTCGCTTCCACAGCGGAACTCGAAGTCGCGTTGATTCGCATCGATCCCGACGGACCGGACGGTGGCTATGTTGCCAGCGCGCCAGTCGCGGGCCCGATCGCGGCGACGGAACTTTTCGCCATCGCCGGCGAAGCGCCGTCGGGCAGCGCGCCCCTGGCCGAGACGCTGACCGAAGCCGCGGCCTGGCTGTCGGGTGGGATCATCCGGTTCGGAAATGATACGCGACGAGATCCTGCGGCCGTCGATTCGGGGGCACCGGGTCGCTATCGCTCGCCATTCAGCCACGCCTGCCGGCCCGTCTCGCTGGGCTATCTCACAGCCGCGGCGGCATCCGATGACGATCTGGTGGCGTCCGCCGCCGGCGCCTTGCCGCGTTTCGACGCATTGACTGGCGGTTGTAGCGCGAATTGTCTGGCGGCGCTCGAGCAATGGATCGCGACAGCGGATCTGAGCGACAGCCTCGCTGGCGCGCAGCACGCACTGATGACCTGGATTTCGCCCGATGGTTTATCGGCCGGAGTATCCGGCGCAACCGGATTGCTCGGCGATCCGCTGGCTTTCATCAATCTGGTCGCCAGGAGCTTCCAGCGGGACGCCGCAGTCGCGGCGGATCCTCAGCTTTCGGCGGCGGGCCTCACTCCTTTCGCCGGTGATTCCGGTGAGCCCGGAATCGTCCTTGGCCTCACCGCGCCGCTTCCTCGTGAACGCTGGCCCGGAAACTTGTTTCGGTATTCGCTCCGGGCGCCCGCCTCGCCACTGGCACCGCCCACCGTCGTCGATCGCGACGGCGAGGAGCTGATCGACCCGGCATCCGGATTGCCGAGGCCGGATTCCCGGAGTTTCTGGAGCGATGCGCCGGATGGGAATCTGCTCACGGGCGGCGCTGCGGGCCGGCTGCCGGCGGTCGATGCGCGACGCATCCATTCGGATATCGCGAGTCCGCGAATCCTCGATCTTTCGAACCGCATCACTTCCGGGAACGCGCACTTCGATCGCGCGATAATTGGGCTCGCCGCGAGCGATCCGGTATCGCTGACGGATATCCTCGATTGGCCGGCTGCACAGCAAACCCTTGGCGATCCCGGCCCGCATTCGCCGGTTGTCGTCGACTATCCGACGGCGGACCGCCAGATTGTATTCGCGGCGACCCACGATGGCCTGTTGCATGCGTTCGACGCCGATAGCGGCGTCGAGTTGTGGGCCTGGTTGCCGAAGGAATTGCTACCGCGGCTCCCGGAGTTGTTGCGCGATGAGCCGACGACCGTCCGCGAACACGGGATCGACGGCCCGCTCGTCCTGCATCGGCACGATCCCGACCGCAATGGGCGCATCGACGCGGGCGCCGGTGAGCACCTGTGGCTGCTCTTCGGACTCGGTCGCGGCGGCAACCGCTATTACACGCTCGACATCTCCGCACCCGGCGATCCGCGATTGCTGTGGTCGGCTGGGCTGCCGGCGGAGAATGCCGAGGCCCGCGCCGATCCGGTCGTGACGCGACTGCGCGTCGAGGGATCCGGGCAAAGCGCCGGCGACTGGGTCGTGCTGATCGGGGGTGGTTACGACCGCCGATTCGATTCACTTCAGCCGTCCGGCCCCGGCGCTGGCAACGCGCTCCTTATTCTTGATGCGGCCACGGGCCGCTTGCTCTGGTCGGCTGGCGACGGGAACGAGGACGATCTACGCCTTTCCGGGCTCGCCAGCCTCCCCTCGGCGCCTCGCGCGCTCGACCTGGACGGCGACACTTACCTCGATCGGGCCTATCTGGTCGACGTGACCGGCGAACTATGGCGACTCAACTTCACGAACGGACGGTCCGCGACCGACCTCGCCGATGCGCGGTTAATTGCGCGACTCGGGACCGGGATGCAGCGCTTCCATGCGACGCCCGATGTCTCAATCGCTCGGATCGGTGTCGACAACCGGATCGCGATCGCGGTGGGCTCCGGTTGGCTCGCGCGGCCGCGCGACCTCTCGGTCATCGATCGCATCTACACGATCTTCGATCTCGAGAACTCGGGCTCGACGGGCGCGCTCGCGGAATCAGACCTTCACGACGTGACAGCCATCGGAAGCGCCATGCCCGCGACCGCGGCGGGCTGGTATGCCCGAATCGAAGCGCACGGCCACGGCGAAAAGATTGTCGGGCCAACGGTCACCTTCGACCATGCACTCCGGTTCCAGACATATCAGCCAGTGCCGAGTCCGGATTCGGAGCCCTGTGGCCCGCCGCAAGCGATGCTGCGCAGGTATGCGCTCGACGTCCGGAGCGGTCTCCCGCATGCGTCGGCCGTCGAGTCCGAAGAGGACGACGCCGAGGAAATTGCCGGCTCCGGCCTGCCGGTCGACTTGCGTTTCGGCTTTCCGGATCGCTGGGATGAGACCTGTACGGGCTGCCGGCCGCGGCCATTCGGCATTGCCGGAGGCGAGACATTTGACACCGGCTATGCCGGCGATCCGGTGAAGACCTCATGGCGCAAACTAAGCCCGCCGCCGGCTTCACCTTGATCGAGGTCGTGATCGCACTCGCCATCGTCGCCATTACGACGACGATCGCGGCGGCCTCCTATCGCGGTTACATCCTGCGCAGTCATCGCGTCGAAGCGGTCCAGGCACTGCTCGCCGCCGCTGCGGAACAGGAGAAATTCCACCTGTCACACGGCCGATATGGCGATCGCCTCGACGCGACCGTGGGCGACGATCCGCCCGGTCTTCCCGTCGCCTCCCGCACGCCCCGCGGTCACTACGCGCTCACTGTCGCGGCCGCGAGTGCTGCGGAATTCCGCGTCGTCGCCACCGCCACCAGCGAGCGGGCCGATCCACTGTGCCGGATGCTATCCATCGACGAAAGTGGACGCCGCCTGGCGACGGATTCGCAAGGCGCCGATAGCGCCCGGCGCTGCTGGTAGTGCGAGGTCAGCGACGAACGGGTTCGGACCGGGCGACCTGGCGCAAAGCCTGCGGCAACCCGAATACGACCCTCTCCTCGCGCCCAACGACCTCGACGGCCTCGCGGCCACCCCACTCCCGCAGGCGCTCAACAACCTCCTGCACGAGCGACTCGGGCGCCGAGGCCCCCGCCGTCACTCCCACGGCAAGCCTGCCCTCGAACCACTCGCGCTTCAGGTCGTCCGCGCCATCGACCAGATAACCAGGAATCCCACGTGTCGTCGCGATTTCCCGCAGGCGGTTGGAATTCGAACTCGACCGCGATCCCACGACGACGATCACGTCGCACTGGGCGACGAGCAGCTTGACGGCATCCTGCCGATTCTGGGTCGCGTAGCATATGTCTTCCTTGCGCGGCGTTGCGAGCGACGGAAAGCGCTCGCGAAGCGCTGCCATGACCCTGGCCGTGTCGTCGACGGAAAGCGTCGTCTGCGTGACGACCGCAAGCCGCGCCGGATCCCGCACGGAAATCTGCTCGGCATGCGCGACGGTCTCGACCAGGTGGATGCGGCCGCCCAGGCTCGTATCGAAGCGCCCCATCGTGCCCTCGACCTCAGGATGGCCGGCGTGGCCGATCAGGATCACGTCGAGCCCTTCGCGCGCGTACTTGCCCACCTCCATGTGCACCTTCGTAACAAGCGGGCAGGTCGCATCGAATACCGCGAGCCCACGCCGTGCGGCTTCCTGCTCGACCGCGCTCGACACACCGTGCGCGCTGAAGATCACGGTCGCGCCATCCGGCACCGCGTCCAGCTCGTCCACGAACACTGCACCAAGATCCCGCAGCCGATCGACCACAAACTTGTTATGCACGACTTCGTGGCGTACATAGATCGGCGCACCGAAGAGCTCGATCGCCCGCTCCACGATGTCGATCGCGCGATCGACGCCCGCGCAGAATCCCCGCGGATTCGCGAGCAGTACCTTCACCGTGCCGCCGCCCGGCTCCGCCGGCTCGCCAGGAGCGCGTCGATGATGAGCATGATCGCGCCCGTCGTGATCGCGATGTCCGCGACATTGAAGGCCGGGAAGTAGGCGCCGCCGAGATGGAAGTGCAGGTAGTCGACGACGTGGCCGTCGACGAAACGATCGTAGGCATTGCCAACGGCGCCGCCCAGGATGAGCGCGAGCCCGATCACGAGCCAGTACTGGCCGCGGGCCGGTAGCGAGCGCAGCCAGTAAATAATCGCGACTCCAATCACCGCCGCGAGACCCAGAAAGAACCAGCGCTGCCAGCCGCCCGCCTCCGCGAGCAGCCCGAATGCCGCGCCCGCGTTGTGCAGGCGCGTGATGTCCAGGACCGGGCCCAGGGGCAGTATCTCGAACAGCGCGAAATTGCTGACGATGAACCATTTCGACAGCTGGTCGAGCGCGACCACGAGCGCAGAGAGCCACAGCCAGGTGAGCCCGGTTTTCTCGTGAAAGATCGGTCGTGTCATGCGTAACGCCTCGTTTCGCCCGGCCCGTCAAGATTTGTCACGCAGCGCGCGCAGATTTCAGGATGCCGCGGATCCCGGCCGATGTCCTCGCGCCGGTGCCAGCAACGCGCGCACTTCGGCGCCTGCTCGACACCCACCGAGATCCAGGCGCCGGTCTTCGCGACCGATGCCGCGGCGACGGCTGACGCCGGGCGTTCCGAAGCGGATCTCAGCCTCGCCTGCGAGGTGATCAGCACGAATCGCAGTTCGTCGCCGAGCGCCGCCATGCGTGGATGCTGCACTTCGTCGAGATAGACGTCCACCCCTGCCTCGAGCGGCGCGCCAAGCGCTCCGGCCGCGCGCAGCCGCTCGAGCTCGCGCGATACATCGGTCTTGAGCGCGATCACGGCGTCCCAGTCCACCGGGCCGTCCGACGGTACGGCAGGCAGCTTCCACCAGGTCGAGAAGAACACCGACGGATCGCGCGGCCCCGGCAGGTACTTCCAGATTTCCTCCGCCGTGAAGCTCAGGATCGGTGCGAGCCAGCGCACCATCGCCTCGGCGATGTGATACATCGCCGTCTGCGCTGAACGGCGCGCCTCGCTCTTCGCCGGCGTCGTGTACAGACGGTCCTTCAGGATATCGAGCCAGAACGAGCCCATTTCCACGACGCAGAAGTTGTGCAGCTTCTGATAGATCGAGTGGAACTCGTAGTTGCGGTAGGCTTCGGTCACTTCCTCCTGGAGGCGAGCAGCCCGCGCGAGCGCCCA
>CAYPQX010000168.1:0-22448 GCA_964412975.1 uncultured Steroidobacteraceae bacterium | reverse complement strand
GGCATCATGGAAGGCACGGCGAAGCCCGATTATTCGCGGGCCGTGGACATGCTGACGCGCGCGGCAATCCGCGAGATGATCGTGCCGTCCCTGCTCCCGATCCTGATCCCGGTGATCGTCGGTTTCGGCATGAACTACCTGCTCGGACCCGGTGTCGGCATCCGCGCGCTCGGCGGCGTGCTGATCGGCACGATCATCACCGGCCTCTTCGTCGCGATCTCGATGTGCACCGGCGGCGGCGCCTGGGACAACGCGAAGTAGTACATCGAGGAAGGCAACTTCGGCGGCAAGGGTTCGGACGCGCACAAGGCGGCCGTGACCGGCGACACCGTCGGCGATCCCTACAGGGACACGGCGGGTCCGGCGATCAATCCGCTGATCAGGATCATCAGTATCGTGGCGCTCTTGCTGGTGCCGCTGCTGTAAAGGGGCGCGACCCTTTTCCGGGCGCCGATGGTCGGCACTCCAAGGCCCCCACCACAGGGGCCCTGGCCTTTCAGGGTGATCAGGACTCCGTGCGACCCCGTCACCGAGATCACCGCAAACTGCTTCCAGTCCGCCTCCGGCGCACGCTCATCGCACGCTCAGCACAGCGGCCACGCTACGGAAAAGGCCCTTTAAAATTCCTATCCCTCGCACGGCCTGGGCACCAGGGCCGCGAGCCGGGCGATAAAGTCCATGGGCTCGAAGATGACGTGCGTGGTGCCATCGCGATAGGGCGTTTGCTGCCCGCGTATGCGGACAATCGCACGAAGCGGCTGATCAAAGCGCCCGAGCTCTAGTGAGCGACACGGGTGTGGCTCTGCATCCCCCTTCGCGCTTCGCGGACGACGTGTATCTACGCGCGTTTCGCGAGGAGTACGGCCGCAAGGCACGCGTGGGGCTGCTGCTCCAGTCGGGCAGCACGCTCGAGTGGATCGCGCCGGACGTACTGGCGGCGCCGTGGTGGCGGGTGCTGTAGGCTCGAGGCCGCAGGCAGGAATTGCGGGGCTCGAGGAGCTGACCCCACGCGCAGCGTTGGAGCGGCCTCAGCCTTTCACACCTCCACGAACTGCCGATCCTTGATCGTGTCGAACTTCGCGAGCGTCTCGTCGACCCGCTCGTAGTCGAAGAGTTCCTCAACGGCAATGGTCGGGACGGCGTCCGGTGCCAAATCGTTGCGCAGAAACAGCATATTGAAGCCGAATCGGTTGGCACCGACGAGCCTATAGCCGCGCCGTGTGCCCAGAGAGACGAAGGCGGCTGGGGACGCGCCAAGATATTGCCCCCGCTCCGGTGTCCAGACCAAGTTCTCCTCGTAAGGCACCACTCTGGGCCCGCGGCCCAGCTCGGGCCGTGCTTCGACGATCACGATGCGCGGCTGAACCACCTCGACCGCCTCCCAGATCCAGTAGTCGTTTCCGTCGATGTCGATCGAAACGACATCGACCTCGCCACTGAAGCCAGACTCCTCGATGAGGTAGTTGATGTTGTCTCGAGTCACGAACGCTGACCGGAAAACGGGCGGGTAGAACGACGTGTCCGGGTGGCGCTCGTACACCCGGCGGCCCCTCTTGATGCGCTCTGGCTTGCCGTCGATGAATAGACCATGAAAGCCGAGGTTGAAGGCGAGGTTGGCGCAGTTGCTTCCCGTGAGCGCATCGGCAGCACCGATGTCGATGAAGCGCCTCTTCGCGATGCCGGCCGCCGCCAGCAGGTACAGGATGAGGCCGTCCTCATCGAACTGCGAGAAGATGCGCAGGCCGGCGTCTCGCAGGGAAGGCAGCGGTCCACCCGAGAGCACCGCCGCACGGTAGCCGAAGAATAGGTGGCGTAGCGCCGATTTGACGAGCGGCGACGTTTTCGCATCGAGCCGGGACTCGCCACCGAGCACCCTGATCGAGCTGCGAGCCAGTTTCCTGGCGGCGCTGACAATCCCCATTCGGCTGGTGCTCAGCTCTGCTCAGTGATGAGGGTGGCGGGCATCCGCGACATTGTTGGTTCTCCGACGGCACATCCGCAGCGGGTAGCAGTGCTTCAGCCGCGATTCGTCCTGCGGTGTGGAAGAAAGAATCGCGGCTGAAGCCGGTCTACTCTTCCGGGGGATGATGCTAGGGATGGTGGGCGTCTGCAAGGCGGATGCCGCCGATTCGATAACGAATATTGCTTTCAAACACCCTGTTACGGTATTGCGCGAGTGCTGAGGGGGTGGTCTGGAGAGGCTTAGTGAGACGAATGCGGCGTGGGGATGGGGCCGTGGCCGAGGAATCCCCAGGGAAGGGCGTTCTGTATACGAGGAATCCGGGCGATTCCGTCGGCCTGGAGGAACTTGCTCCGGCAGGTCATGGGGAATCACGGCTTTGAAGCGGATGATGCCGAGTGGTGGCACTTTCGGCCCAAGAACGAATCGTTCCCCGACACGTATTTCGACCAAGAAGTGCGCTAGCGCCTACGAAAGTCCGATGAGACCGCAGAGCTCTTCCCAGCGCGCGAGTTTGGATTCGAGCGTTTTCGCGAGCAGTCGCTGTTCTTCTGAGAGCGCGAGCGCTTTGGCCTTGTCCGCGTAGGTCGCCTCATCGGCCACAACTTCGGTGAGCTGGGCTTGCCGGACCTGAAGCTGCGAAATTTCCACTTCGAGCTGATCGCGTTCGCGCTCCCAAGAGCGCTCTTGATTGTCCAAAGGCGCGGAGCGGTCCACGAGCGGCGTGACGAAGTCACGACCGTGAGACACGAGGCAGAGCGTGCCTTCGTAATCCTGGAGCGCCTGGAACAGAATTATCATTCACCGGCACACAGACACACAAGATTTCTGACAGTCCCGTTCGGTGACAAATTTCGGCAGGCCCGTCGGCCTGTGTCGCATGATCAAGCGCTTCCGTCGCCTGGCCGCGCAGCAAGCACCGCGATGACGCGGACCGCGCCGGAAAGCACCGCTCTGCTGCACCGGCTAACCATGCCCAAAGATACCCGGAAAGTCGTGGCTCCGACACGACCCCGGGGGAGGACCGGACTTAAGGGCGAAATCCAGACTGCAAACTTCGCCGGCGCATTTGCTGTGCGTTCCTTATGTCAACAGCAGGAAATTTTTTCGCTTCAATAAAATTTTCTCGACCACAAGTCACTAGAATGACGGTGGCGGCGCGGAGCGCCGGCATGTCGAGAACATGGATGTCTGCGATTCGGGCGACTCGCGAAGCACCCTCTCGTGAAAGGATCAAGGGTCTGCACGCAGTCCGTGCGCACCCACGCTCCTGGGTGCGCCCCGGTGCAGGAGAACCCCCTGCAATCGCGCTCATCAAAGAGCACCTGAACTCGGCCATCGTTGCCGCCACGCTGCTGCTTGCGGCTGCGAGCCACGGACAGCGTTTAACCGGTCTGTATGGTGTGCTCGCGGCGGTATCGTATGCCGTCACGTTCAAGGTGGTGAGCCGGCCACGGCTCGAGCACGTTGACAGCCGCGAGATCTGGTGGCGCGACCTGCGCCACTTGTCGATTGAATGGGCCTGCATGGTCGCGGCGCTGCTCATTGCAAGCCTTCTGCTTGAGATCGACGGCCTCCATTCGCGCGATGTCCTCCTCACCTGGTTTCTCGTGACCCCAATTGCCCTGGCCTGCGCGCACGTGGCGACACGGCGGCTCACTGGCTGGCTCTTCAGGCACCGCGGCACCCGACGCCGGCAGGTCATCGTCGGCGCGAACAAGGTTGGCTTCGAGCTGGCGTCGCGACTTGCGGAGGAACCGTGGCTCGGCCCTGTAGAAGGGTATTTCGATGACCGCAGGATCGAGCGGCTGCCGCGCGAAAGCCGGCCGCGACTGCTCGGCCGCTTTCGCGACCTGCCGGAGTACGCGCGACTGCACCAGGTCAACGTCATATACATCTGCCTGCCAATCTCGAATCAACCGCGAATTCGTGCACTCCTCGACGGGCTACGCGACACGACGGCCTCTGTCTACTTCGTACCCGACCTGCTCGCGTTCGAACTTATGCAGGCACGCTTCGGTGAGATCGGAGGAATGCCGCTGGTTGCGGTCCGTGAGACGCCTTTCTGCGGCATGACCGGTGTGCTCAAGCGGGCCAGCGACATCCTGCTCTCCTCTTGCGCGTTGCTGGTCGCTGCGCCCTTCATGGTCGCAATTGCAGTTGGCGTGCGGCGATCGTCGCCCGGACCGATCTTGTTCCGGCAGCGGCGATACGGTCTCGATGGCCGGGAGTTCCTCGTTTTCAAGTTCCGCACGATGTCCGTGCATGAAGACGACAAAATCCGCCAGGCGACACGCGGCGATCCGCGAGTCACGCCGGTCGGCCGGTTCCTGCGGCGGACTTCGCTCGATGAGCTACCACAGCTCCTGAATGTGCTTGCGGGCACGATGAGTCTGGTCGGCCCGCGGCCCCACGCCGTCGCGCACAACGAGTATTACCGCAAACTCGTCAGCGGATACATGTTGCGACACAAGGTCCGACCCGGAATCACCGGGCTGGCGCAGGTCAACGGGTTGCGCGGCGAGACGGCGGATCTGGAGAAGATGTTTCAGCGCGTGCAGTTCGACCTCGAATACGTCAAGAACTGGTCGGTGGGTCTGGACATACGGATTCTGCTGAAGACCGTGGCAATAGTCTTGCGGGATCGAAGCGCCTTTTGAAGCGGTCAAGCGACAGGCTGTCGACAGAGCGGTCGGGTAGACTCGTGGGGTTGAGGAGACTCACGATGGCTGTCCTGAAAGGCCTTCTGGTCATCGCCCTCACCGCCGGGGTGAGTCAGATATTTGCACCTGCGACGGCCCAGGACACTGCCACGCCCGTGGCCAACCTGAAGTACTCGAACAAATGGCGCCTCGAGGTCAGCGAAGGCGCGAACAACGACGGCGTCATGCACTTTCGCGTCACGCCGAAGGACGGGACTCCGATCGATGTCCGGGTGCCGCTCGAGGACGGCCGTGGCGAGGACGGTTGCGCCCGCGACATTCGCGACATGTTCAAGGCGACGTTCGACAAGAAGACCTACAAGATCGAGATCGATGACGAGGAGGATGTGCTCGTTAAGAAAAGAAAGGGCCCGGATTTCGCGATCGAACTTGTCGAGACCACTGTCAAGGGTACTCGCGTCAATCTCGACCGCGAGTAGACCATCGAATCCATGACTCCGTTCGAGCGCTGGCTTGCCCGCGGGTTCGGCGACGATGCGCCAAAGAATTTCGGGTCCGGCTGGATCAGCGGTGTTCTGGCCGTTTTCCTTGGCGCAACGGCGCTAGGTGCCGTCATCGTGCTTCATTTTCCGGACCTGCTGACGACCGCGGACCTGCGCGCCCGTTATTCCGTGCCGAAGATGCGCGCGTTGATCGAACTGATCATCGGGATCGCATTTCTCTGCGCCTGCCTCAACATGCTGTTGCGTCGGCGCAAGGCACTCGGGCTCACGGCGCTCACCCTGACGCTTGCGGCGGTCGTCCTGGGCGGAGCCGACGTCGAGATACGCGGCGATTTCGACCGGGGAATCCATTTCGGGCTCGACTGGTTCCTCCTGAACCTGCTCGTGTTTGCCATCGTGTTCGTGCCGCTCGAGCGGGCGTTTTCGCTCCGGCCGGAGCAACGCGTTTTGCGTGCAGGCTGGACGACGGATGTCGGGTACTTCTTCGTCAACCACGTGGGTATCCAGCTGCTCACATTCCTCTCATTGTGGCCGGCGATGACGCTCGCCCAGGCATCCGGCTTGGACGAGCTGTCGCGACTGGTGCGTTCGCAGCCGGTCTGGCTCCAGGTACTCGAATTGATGCTGCTTGCCGATCTGGTGCAGTACTGGGTCCATCGCGCATTTCACCGGCTGCCGCTGCTCTGGCGATTCCATGCCATTCACCATTCGATCCGTGAACTCGACTGGCTCGCCGGCTCGCGGCTGCATCTCGTCGACGTCGTCGTGACACGCGCGCTCGTCGTGCTGCCGGCCTTCGTGCTCGGTTTCGCGGAGCCGGCACTCTACACCTGGCTCGTAATCATCGCGATTCACGGCGTGCTGAATCACGTCAACCTGCGCTTCCGCCTGCGCTGGATTGAGAACCTCGTCGTGACACCGCGCTTTCATTACTGGCATCACGCGGTGTCGCCGCCGGACCGGAACTTTGCGGTCCATTTTCCGTGGCTCGACCGGCTGTTCGGCACGTATCACCTGCCGGGCGACCGCTGGCCGGATGAACTCGGTATGCGCGGTCACCCGGTGCCATTGAGCTTTGCCGGGCAACTGATGTATCCGTTTCGTCGGAGCTAGGTCGGGCAAGCTTCGCTTCGGGATTCGAAAAGCAAAGGCCCCTTGAAGGGGCCTTTGTCAGCAAGGTCGTGTGTGAGGCGCCTGCCGGCGCAGGGCTCGGGATCAGCTCAGGTCCAACTCGCCGTTTTCGACGGGAATCCGCTTACCCGGGTTATGGTCCATGCGTACCACGCCCTGAGTGCCGTCAAGCAGGTAAGTGACCTCAAATCCGGCCGGAATTTTCTGGTTGTCGTAGACGGTCCCGCAACGCTCTTCCGCGACGGTTTCGGTATTGCCTTCCTGCATGTTCTTCTGGACTTTGCTGCCCGCGTAGCCGCCGGCAACCGCACCCGCCGCAGTCGCGAGCTTCTTTCCGTCGCCACTGCCGACCTGGTTGCCCAGCACACCGCCAATGACGGCGCCAATTGCCGCGCCGGCAACTCGCTTCTCATCCTTGACAGGGACCTGCTGCGTCACTGCCTCATCATTGCAGACATACCGCCCGACCTGCTGGTTGTCGAATGCGGGTTCGACCGCAACGACATCCGCATAGTCCTGCCAGGGATTCAGATTCGTCCGGGTGCCCGCGTAGGCGCCGACCGCCACGACTACGGCACCGCCGACAATCAATGCGGCCAATAGGGAATTCTTCATCTGTACTGCTCCTGCATGAATGCCGGGCTCAAATATCTTTTCCGGCCCGGACCACCGCAGCTGCGCCCGGTGGCGAGTCATCGGGGGCAACCGTAGCGATTTCGCCTTGGTTCAGGCCCCGGCACCACTGCAACTCAGTACTGCACGAGATGAGACGACGTCAGAGAGTATCTTTAGCGCGGCGGCACGGTCTGTGCGGGAGCGAACATGGCATGCGCGCATGCTCGGGTGCGCTCCTGGGGGTGCTACGGCGAAAATAAGGGGTAAGACCCCTATTCGGGGTCTGGAGGGGACGCTCCCCTTTCGCGCCGGGCCATAACCCGGCGCAGCGGAGCGGGATCGATGCGCCCTGAAACACGTTATGCCAGTCGGCCTCGAGCCTCGAACTCGTCATCTTCGCCGCCGCCCAGGCCGACCGCGCCGGCCGGCAGCGACCTCGGTAACGGCATGTTCAGGCGGTGGCGGCAACTCCGGCAGTTCGGTCTGCTCCCGAAGGCCCGCGATGATCAGCCGGCGCATTTCGGCGTCGGCGGACGGGTCGGTGTCAAAGGGCACATAAGCAGCGAGGCGCCGGTCCACCTGTTCGCAGGCGCGCTGATAGAGATCCTTCGATCCGGCCGTGGCCCAGTTCTCACGATTCTCCCGGTCGATGACCGGGTCGGTCAGGTACAACTCCTGCGGCCAGTACTTCAGCGTGTGCGGTGCCGTGATCAGGTGAAGGTTCTCTCGCAGGTAGTCCACGAGGTCCATCGCCGGGAGATCGTCGAGTACCTGAATCTCGCGCACGAAATGCAGGCATTGACCACAAACCTCGTTGTCAAACACAAGCTTCGGCAGGCTGAAAGTCAGCACAAAGTCGAGCATGCCGGGACCGGACACGGAGTTGACGCCCGCGAGCGCTGCCAGCATTGCACTCGTCATCGTCTCCGCGCCCGCCTGGGCATCGAGGAACTTGCCGTCGCTGAGCGCCATGTAGGCCTGGGTCGGCAGTCCCAGCGACCTGGCGATTGCGACGTAGCCGACATTCAGGTGCTGCGCTTCAATCGCTGCCATCGGCGCGCTGGCCGCTTTCATGTGGAAGGTGGCGGGTGCACCACCGAACAGCACCGGCGCCCCCGGCCTGACGATCTGGGCCATCGTGATGCCGGTCAGCACATCCACGCAGTGGAACACCAGCGCGCCCACCAGCGTCACCGGCGCGATGAGCCCCATCAGCGTGACCGGGACGATCTCGACCGGGATGCCGGCCTCGACGCAGTCGAGCAGGTTCTGGCAGGAATCCTCGCCAAAGCGGAAGTTACCGGTCGCGGTGATAGTGAATATCGACAGCGGCTTCTCGATCAGCTCGGCGCGGTCGCGGCGAAACAGCTGCATCATCTCGACCATGCGCGGCACGCCGTGCTCGCCGAAAGCGCCCGATACCACCGGTTTTTTCGAGTTCACGAGCGACATGTACAGTCGCCAGGCGTCGGATACCTGCGCTTCAATGTCCTTGTTGGTCGAGAATGCCGTCGCCAGGTAGGCGATGTGCTGCAGTCCGTCGCAGAGCCTCGCGTACTCGACGAAATCGGTTGAATCGGCGAGCCGGGTCTCGCCGGTCCGGTGGTCCATGATCTTGAGGCCGCTCGAGCCCGGCACATAGTGCACGTTGTAGCCACCGATCTCGGCATGCGGCCGCCCGTCGCGGTCGTAGAGCGTGAAGGACTTCGGTGCCGTTGAAATGGCGCGCTCAACAACGTCCGCCGGAAACAGCACGCGGTTGACATCAGCTGCAGTCTTCAGTCCGTGATCCAGCAGGCGCTGACGCAACCTGGCGCCACTGACTTCCATGCCGACCTCGGCGAGAATCCTCTTGGCCTCGGCCAGGATCCGGCCGATGAGCTCGTCACTCAGGACGTTGATTGTTGGCCTCATGGCGCCTCCCCGGTTTCGATCCAGTCATTGGCTGGCAGTCTCTCGCTTGCGGCGCGTCACGTAGTCAGTGAGCGCCTCTTCAATGGCCGGATCCAGCGGCGGCGGCTGGTAGTCGGCCAGCAGTCGCTTCCAGATGACGTTCGCCCGACGGGCGGCGTCGAGGCCGCCAGCCTCGTGCCAGGACTCGAAGTTCTGACGGCTGGACAACATCGGAATGTAGAACGCAGTTTCGAATCGGGCGAGCGTATGGGCCGTGCCGAAATGGTGGCCGCCGGGTTCGACGCTGGCGATGGCGTCGAGTGCCAGCTCGTCGTCATTGACCTCGATGGGCCGCAGGAATTCGGCCATCATCTGCAGCATTTCAGCGTCGGTAATCAGCTTTTCAAAGGATGCCGTCAGCCCGCTCTCGAGCCACCCGGCTGCGTGATAAACGAGATTGGCGTGCCCCATGATTGCGCCCCACAGTGACATCCCGCTCTCGTAGGCCGCCTGAGCATCAACGCAGTTGGAGGAAGTGGTGTTGCTCGAACGCAATGGCAGCCCCAATCGACGTGCAATCTGGCCGCTGGCCAGCGCAGCCTTGCAGTACTCCGGGGTGCCGAGCGCGGGCGCGCCGCTCTGCATGTCAACGTTCGAGGCAAAGGAGCCATAGATGATCTTTGCGCCCGGTTTCACGACCTGCGCAAAAGTAACCACCGCCAGTATCTCGGCGGTCTGTTGTGCGAGCGTCCCGGCGATCGTGACCGGGCTCATGGAGCCTGCGAGCGTGAAGGGCGTGATGCAACAGGCCTGGCCCGAAGCGGCGAGCTCAATCACGGCCTCCGTCATCGGGATGTCGAGCTGCATGGGCGAATTCGTATTGACGATCGCCATCACCGCCGGATCGTTCGCCAGTTCCGTGCGGCTGACACCGAGGGCAATGCAGGTCATCTCGATGCAATCAACCGTGCGTTCGCGGCCGAGCGCGTAGGCCTGGCAGTTCTTGTCGAGCAGCGTGAACTGGGCGAGATAGAGATCGAGATGTCGTGACTCGGGCGGCAGGTCCATCGCCTCGAAAGCGCCACCGCCTTCCTGGTGAAGGATGTTCAGGCTCTGAATGAGGCGCAGATAGTCGCAAAGTTCCGCGTGGGTGCCCGGGCGCCGGCCACGATCGAGGTCGCTGCAGAAGGCCGGCCCACCCACCGCGCCGAACACCAGATCACGGCCGCCAATGCGCAGGTCATGGGTACGATTGCGGGCACGCAGGGTGAATTGCGCCGGAGCGAGCGCGAGCTTTTCAAGCACCAGCCCGCGATCGAAGCGAATCATCCGGGTCGCTTCGTCGGATTCCGCTCCGGCGTCGCGCAAGAGCCGGCGGCTGCCCTCCTCGAGAAATCTCATGCCGCGCGTCTCGAGTATGGTCAGGGCGGCGTCGATGATCGCCTCCACGTGGTCGTCGCTCAGTACCTCAATCGGGGAGTAAGGATTGACCAGGCGGCTGAACGGCAGCTGCCTGATTGCCGGCACCACGCGTCTTTCCCTTCCGCTGCGTCGAGCCATGACTGTCACCTTTCAGGCGGTCGTTCGCAGGTCGGAGACAAACTGCCGGCGCCAGATTTCCGACTGTTCGACACGGTTGAAGGAGAACAAGTGAAATCCGGCGATATCGAATTCCGGTCTCGCCAATTGTGGCGCAAGTTCGTACAGGAATGCGTCCGGGTGATGAGCCCTCGATGCGAACAGCCGCCAGGTGAAACGACCGCGATCGCGCAGGAACCGCAATGAAGCTCCGACGCCGATGCGCAGCGAGGCGGTCAATAGCGCCACACGATCGAGTACACCGGGCAAGCCGATCCATGCCGGCATGGCGATGCCGCGCGCGCGAATCAGGCTCAGCCAGGCGGCAATCGCCGCGGAATCGAAGCACATCTGCGTGACCAGATAGTTCGCATAAGGCTGCTTGGCCAACAGGGCCTGCAGCAGGGCTTCCGGGTCGATGGACGGATGGCCTTCCGGGTGAGCTGCGACGCCGATGTGCCGGAGCCGATGGTCGAATTCGGCGATGTCGCGCAGAAGTTCGAGTGCCGTTGAATAGGGCCCAAGCGGCTGCGGAGCATCGCCGCCCGGCACGAAGATGCTTTCGACACCCAGATCGACGATCCGGCGCATGATTTCCTGGAGGTGAGCGCGGTCACGCACCATTTTCGCCGCGACATGCGGCACGACGCGAAAGCCGCGTCCGATCAGCCGCTCGGTCAATGCCATGGTCTCGTCAACGCCGGTCCTCGGCGAACAGGTGACCGCCACGTACGAACCCGCCTCCAGGCTGTCGAGCCGCTGCTCGATGGTCGGGCTCGGGAAAATCTCCATATAGGTCTGATGCACCGCGTGTGCCAGCGCCTCGCGTTCGACGGTCGGCAAAGATGCTCGCATTGAGATTGTCCCGCCGGGCATACGGATCGCGTTCCAGGTGCGCTATGCACGACAAACTAAACGATCGTTCAACAAGAAATCAAGTTCAGCCACTGAGAGGATGAGTCGGGCATACAAGGGCATCCGGTGCCGCCCGGCTTCTTCGAACGAAAGCGGACCTTCAGATCACGCGGGAATAACGTTGTCCATGCGCGCCTGAAATGTATCCGTCGAAGCACATCGCAATGATGCGCTGCAGAAATCGCCCGCGTGCAGTGGCGACAATGCATGTGGACTCGACGCTCACGAGGCCATCCGTAGCGAGCGGTTCAAGCTGTACCAGGGCATCGGCAAAATAGCGCCGGAACTCGATGCCGTAATTGCGTTCGCACTGCGCCACATCGATCTCACCCTTGCACATCAGTTGCTGTATCACGTCCGCACGCAGCACGTCATCGGCATCGAGCTCGAGCCCGCGAAAGATCGGGAGGCAATTGTCGTCGAGTGCCCGCTCCCAGCTCGGAAGATCGCGGTGGTTCTGGCTGTAGCTGTCGGCGACATGGCTGATCGAGCTGACGCCGAGTCCGATCAGGTCGCAGTCGTCATGGATCGTGTAGCCCATGAAGTTGCGTTGCAGGCTTCCGGCCGCCTGCGCCTTCGACAATTCGTCCTGCGGCAATGCGAAGTGATCCATGCCGATGAAACGATATCCGTGATCAGTGAGCTTCTGTACGGCAAGCTGGAGCAGGTCCATGCGCACGACCGCGTCCGGCAGATCGGCAGTCTCGATCTGCCGCTGTGGTTTGAACATTTCCGGCAGGTGGGCGTAACCATAGATCGCCAACCGGTCGGGACGCGCACCTATGATCGTGTCCAGCGTGCGCGCGAACCCTTCGCAGGTCTGTTTCGGCAAACCGTAGATCAGGTCGACGTTGACAGAGCGCATGCCGCTCACCCGGCACTCGTCGATCACAGCCAGGGTCTGTTCCACGCTCTGCATGCGATTGACTGCGCTCTGCACAACTGGATCGAAATCCTGCACGCCGAGGCTCACGCGGTTGAGACCCAGCGCGGCGAGTCGCATGACGTCACCACGCTCGAGCGTCCGCGGGTCGAGTTCGATCGAGAAGTCGCGGTCGACACGGTCGCTCAGGTTGAAGTGCCCGCCCAGGAAATGCACGAGCCTCGCCAGCTCGCCGGCATCCAGGAAGTTCGGCGTGCCGCCACCGAAATGCAGCTGAATGACATCGCGGTCCCTGTCGAAGAGCGGCGCGACCATCTCGATCTCGCGCTCCAGCCGGGCAACGTAGGTGGCGCCGCGCGTACGGTCGCGCGTGATGATGCGCGTGCAACCGCAGTAGAAGCAGGGACTGAAACAGAAAGGCACATGGACGTAGAGCGACAGATCTCTGGGGATAAGCACCTCGTTGCTGCGCAGCGCGCAGGCGCGGTAGTTTCCATCATCGAATCCCGGGCTGAAATGCGGTGCGGTCGGGTACGAGGTGTAACGCGGGCCCGGCCGGTCATAGCGGCGAAGCAGCTCCGCATCGAATGTCGCCGACGCGTTCATGTCTTCAAATATGGGCTTCACAGCTCCAGGGCACCTTGATCTGAATCAATCCGCATCGTGGAGCACGTGCATCCGGCTTACCAGCCTGCATGTTTCGCGTAGCCGAGCTCGACCAGGAGCGGGCCCGCAATCCGCTTGAAGACGCGCCGATCCTTTGCATCGAGGTCGCGCTGCCAGCGGCTGAGCGAGGCGGTGCTGACGGCGGCGAGTGCCTCGGGGTTCTGGGCGAACCGGGTGACATCCCGGAACGGCGAGCCGGCGCCCGCGTGCGCGAGCATTGCCTCATCCCAGGGCTCCCCGAGAAAATTCATCAGCTTTTCGAGCACGGGCCGGGGATCCAGCACCAGGTCCTCGTAGCGAACGGTGTGAAACCTCGGATCGCCCCAGAACGGGCGCGATCCCTCGATATCGTCGCGCCAGCGCCGCGCGCAACCCGCGATCGGCTTCCAAGTGTCGAGTGGTACGAGCTTGCCGTTCTCGACGCGATGGCGCGGATGGGTGCGGAGCGAACAGGCCACGTCGCGCCCGTCGCGCAGCACATGCACGAAGCGCGCTTCTGGAAAACAGCGGAAGATCTCGGCGATGCGGCTGATGTTGCGCGGCGTCTTCTCAGCCCAGCGCGCTTTGCCGGTCTTCTGCAAGCAGAGCGCCGCAAACTCGTCGATGAACTGCGGGCGGGACCGCGCGCGATCGTAGATCGCCTGGACTTCGGCAGGCGGAAAGCCAAAGCGCTCGGCCAGCGACTCCGGGTTTAGAGCCCGCCGGCGAAACACGCTCGACTCCGGCCCGCAGCAGATCCGGCGGTGCGAATCGAGCATCATCCGGAGGAGCGTGGTCCCGGACCGCCCGCAGCCGCCGAGCACGATCGGCGAAAGAGCGGATCGATCGCCGGTCGCGAACGAGTCGGCCGGATGGCCGAACCCGATCGCGGCGCCAATCACCTTGATTATTTGCGGAGCGCCCATGCCTGCAATCCGGTCCTGGCCGAACCGGACTGTAAGTCATCCGCGGGCGGCGCGGAAACCGCACCGCCTCGAGGCTAGTTCGCAGCCGCGGTGGCGCCCCGGAACTGCTCGATGGTCGCCGTGTCGCCGTGAACGGATGCGATGCGTTCAACCGGCAGCCCGAGTTCCTTCAGCTTTTTTGCAAAAGAGGCGGTCGAAGGCTGGGGCGGCCCGAAGGGAGCATCGTTGTTGGGCACGAAGAACAGGTCGCCCTGGAACACGACTTTCTCGGCGGGCAACCAGGCGAAGACCATTTCGCGCGCGTGCGGATTCGGGCCGATGTCGATAAGCTCGAGCCGACGCGTTCCGTCCTGCAGAACACGCCGGCCGTTCTCCAGCAGCAGGAACCCGGGCTTGCGCGGATTGCTGCCCAGACGGTCGTTCTGCTTCGCAGCTACCATGGCCTCGATCACCGGCCGGTTCGCTGCGGTCGTGATGACCGTCGCGCCTTCGGCGATGAAGCTGCGCATGCCGCCGATGTGATCGCCGTGATGATGCGTCATCGCGACGTAGCGGATCGGCTTGCCGGGGAAGAGTTCCTTGATGCGCTTGATCACGGCATCGGCGCCGACGCTCGAACCGGGCGCTTCGACGGCGACCACGTAGTCGGCGAAACCGACTGCAAGCGTGTTCTGGTTCTGCCCGGCGACATTCTGGATGACGTAGACGCCGTCGCCGAGCTTGTCCGCCTTCTCTTCGAGCGTGGTCGGAGCCGGCTTCACCTGCGTGTAGCCGGCGGCCGCAACGCGGAACGAATCGTCCGTGATCGCCGGATTGAGTTCGATCCGCGCGACATAGTCTGCGTTGACCTCGCCCGCCAGGCGGTTGATCCAGCGGCGCGGCACCTGGTAATTGCCGATCTTCTGGTAGTCGCCGAAGATGATCTCGGACGCCTCCTCGCCGGTCAGGGAGTCCACGAAGATCAACTCATACTTCGAAATGAGTCCGGTAATTGAATCGATATAAAGGGCGACCTGCTGCGTATCCGGCATCACGAAGGTCACGACCTCGTGACGGCGGCCCTCGAACTGGTCCTCCCCGAGATAGCGCAGCGAATTGGTGCGGTCGAGCGCCTGTCGCAGCAGCAGGTTCGGCAGCCGGCGATGGTACTGGATGAATTGCTGCTGGGTTGCCTGTTCTGCCGGGATCGGCGTGACGGTCTTCGCGCGATTGTCGTAGACATTGCCCTCGCCGCCGACGATTGCAACGGTGTTGTCGCCGTTGAATCCGAACCCAGCCGTCTTCTGCTCGAGCCGTAAGCGGTTGTTCTCGAGGTCGACCAGCAGGGTTTCCTCGAATTTGCCGCCTTCGAAAGGCGGCGCCGGTGTGGTCATCTGCAGGCGCGGGTAGGTCTCGCCGGTGAGCCGGAGCCGGACGACGTCGACGGCGCGGAGCGCCTCGGCACCGCCATTCGCGGCGACCGCGCGGTCGAGCACTTCGCGTGCCTTCGACTGAGAGCGCTCGGCCATCGTTTCGGGATTGTCCGCGGCGGAAACGACGGCACTCGCGAGAAGGATGAGGACGACGGCGGATCGATGCATGGCTGAAACTCCCATGAAGATCGCGACAAAGCTAGGCAGCCGAACCCGCTATTTCAACGGCGATGCGGCGATCCGTGCTGCCCTGTCGGCAGGGCGTGAGTCCCGGCGCGCGCGGCGCTCGGGTGACAGCCCGCGGCTTCCCTGCCACCATTCCGCCATGCGATCGTTTCGCGCTTTCTCAACGGCGTTCCTGCTGTGCGCCGCCCTGCCGCTACGGGGCCTCGCTCAGGATTCCGGCATTTCGCCGCCCGAGGGCGTCGCGACCCATGACGATGGCCGCGCCGCTATCGAATCGCTCTATCGTGCCTACCTCGGGCTCGTCGACCGCGGCTGGAAGGCGGAACTCGTCCTCCAGTCGCAGCCCGTGGGAACCGCGGCGGCGCTGCCGGTCATCGCGCTCCGTTCGCCGGCCGCAGGACCGGCCATCTGGGTCCTCGCGGGGATTCACGGCGAGGAACCGGCGGGGCCGAATGCGATCGCCTCCGCGATCGATGACATCGCCCGTCTCGGCGCGAAGCGGCCCGTCGTGCTCCTGCCGCTCCTGAATCCGCAGGGCTACGCGCGCAACTGGCGCTATTTGAATGTCGCCGTTTATTCAAAGGACATCGACAGCCAGAGCGTCGGCGATTCGTCGCACCTGCTGCCTTCGGCGGACGATCCGGGCCAGCCGCGCCAGGCGGCAGCATCGAGCCCCGAGGCGGATGCGATCACGTCCTTCATCCTCCGGCTCGCCAGGGATTACCCGCCGCTCGTCAGCATCGACCTGCACGAGGACGACCTGATCGACGAGGGCTATGTCTACTCGCAGGGCAAGGAAGGTGAGAAAGACGCGCTCGCGATCGGCGCGGTCGGCGTGCTGCGGGAGTACGGCGTCCCGATCAAGATGGCCGGCCAGACGCGGTTCGACGAGCCGATACGCGATGGCATCATCGGCCCCGTCGTCGATAGCTCGATCGACGAATTAATGAGCGCCCCGCGCGTACTGGTGGGCGGCCGCGAGATTCCGGGTCCCGCCGCATACACCGTGCTCGTTTTCGAGACACCGGCGGCGGCGCTGCCGCTCGAGCGCCGAGTTGCCGCGCACTCCGCGCTCATCCGGCGGCTCGCCGCCCTCCTCGACCCGGAGCGCGCCGGACCGTGACGCAGGCCCGATGAATTCTCGGCTCGCACCCAAGTCGGTTTTCGACCAGGTCATCGGCCTGATCAACGCCGGTGAACTCGGCGCGGCCGAGCAGCGCTGCCGCGCGGCGCTCCAGCGGTATCCGCGCGATGTGAACATGCAGGCGCTCCTAGGCGCCCTCCTGGTCAAGATGGAACGGGCGGACGAGGCTGAAAAAGCCCTGCGCGAGGTGGTCGCCGCCGCACCGACCTTCGCGAAGCCGCACGAGGATCTGGGATTTCTACTGGTGCAGGCCAACCGCCCCGCCGATGCCGTGCCGATCCTCGAGCGCGCGACACGGCTCGACCCATCGCTTGAGCGCGCGTGGTTCACACTTGGCAAGGCGCTCGCGCTTCTCCGGCGAGGGCCCGAAGCGGACGCGGCATTCGAGAAATGCTTCGCGCTGTCTCCGGAGCGGCGCCTGATGGCGCTTGCCGCAGAACACCAGAAGGAGGGCCGTATCGAGGAGGCCGAACGTATCTATCGGCAGGTCCTGCGCCAGAGCCCGCGCAACGTCGATGCGATGCGACTGCTCGCGCTGATCGCGGTCAAGATCGACCACGCCGACGATGCCGAGAACCTGCTCGAGCACGCGATCTCGATCGCGCCGGATTTCCTGCTGGCGATCCTCGACCTCGGCCGGCTCCGGAAGGACCAGGACCGATACGGCGAGGCGCTCGAATGCTTCGATAGCGCGATCGCGCTCGATGCGACCAACCCGCAGGCGCATTACTTGCGTGCATCGACGCTCGCGCGCGCATCCTTCACGCGCGAGGCAATCGATTCCTACCGGCAATGCCTGAAGCTGCGGCCTGCGCACATCGGCGCGCTGCTCGGACTCGGCCATGTCTTGAAGGCCGTCGGCGAGTACGACGAAGCCGTCGCGTCCTATAACGAATGCATCCGCAATGCGCCGGATTTCGGCGAGACCTACTGGAGCCTTGCGAACCTCAAGACCTACCGCTTCGACGACGTGACCGTTACCGAGATGGAGACGCGGGCCAGCGCCGGGGGCGAAAATGTGCAATCGGAGATCAACTTCCTCTTCGCCCTCGGCAAGGCCCACGAGGACCGCGGCGAGTTCGCGCGCGCCTGGGATTTCTACCGGCGCGGCAACCAGAAACAGCGCTCGGAAGTGCACTACGACCCGGTGCAGACCGAGGTCATGAACGACCGAATCATCGGTACGTATACGGCAGAGTTCCTCGCCTCGATGACGGGTGCTGGAAATCCCGAATCCTCGCCGATCTTCATTCTCGGCCTGCCGCGGTCGGGCTCGACGCTCCTGGAGCAGATCCTCGCGAGCCACAGCCAGGTCGAGGGCACGAGCGAATTGCCATACATCGGCCGCGTCGCGACCAGCCTCAATCGCAACCGCGCCGACGGCATCAACTATCCCGAGGCCATGCGGGAACTTGCGCCGGAAAACCTGCGGGCTCTCGGCGAGGAGTATCTCACGCAGACGCGCATGCACCGGCGGACCGGGGCCGCGCGATTCATCGACAAAATGCCGAACAATTTCCCGAATGTCGGGCTCATCGCCCTCATCCTCCCGAATGCGAAGATCATCGATGCCCGGCGACATCCACTCGACGCCTGCCTCTCCTGCTACCGGCAGCTTTTCGCGAAGGGCCAGAATTTCACCTACGACCTGACTGAGATCGGCGAGTACTACCTGCAGTACCAGCGGATGATGGATCACTGGGCGCGCGTGCTGCCGGGCCGCGTGCTGACCGTACAGTACGAAGAGGTCGTCAGCGACTTCGAGCCGAACGTGCGGCGACTGCTCGATTTCTGCGGCCTGCCCTGGCAAGACGCCTGCCTCAGGTACTACGAGAGCGACCGGCCCGTACGCACGCCGAGTTCCGAACAGGTGAGGCAGCCGATCTACGACCGTTCAATCGGCCACTGGCGTAATTACGAGCATGAACTCGACGAACTGATCGCGGTGATCGAACCGATCCGGGACCGCTACCGGCGCTACGAACCCGCTGGCCGTGCCTCGCGAGTTGCGGGTGGTGAAGCGCGCCCTGGAATCGCGCCGGGCGGCAGGTAGTCGAAGATGAAATTGATCCGGTCCGCATCACCCTTGTTCATGACGCTGTGAACCTTCTGGTTGTTGATCTCGTAGGCCTCGCCGACCTCGAGCTGGAACGGCCGCCCGTCGATCATGAAGCGCACGCGCGGATTCGTGACGATCGGCACGTGAATGCGGTGGCCGGCGCTGAACGACGGGTGCGAGTCGCGGTGCGGGACGATGCGCCCGCCGGCGAGCAGTTTCGCCGCCATCGCGCGGATGATCGTCCCGCCCGGCGGGTACCACTTGCCGATGATCTCGTGCATCACGGGCACGGCCACCTCTGCGAGCCGGTCCCAGCCCGGCTGCTTGCTCACCTCGATGGCCGGCCAGTCCTCGACGTTGGCAAACAGCAGCACGATCGAGCGCGTCTGCTCGTGGACCTCGTAGTCCCGCTGCCGCTGGACGTTCTCGTTCCAGGCCGCCTCGTCCTGGCCGAGGATCGCCTCGGCGAGCGCCTCCATGCGCACCCTGCCGAAGTTGCGGATCGGTACGCCGATGTCCATGCCGGCGGCGCTACCAGTCGTAGCGGAACTGGAGCCCTATCGTGCGCGGCCGGTTGATCGACATTCGCGGCACGGCCCAGCGACAGCTCCGGAAGACCGTCGCACGCTCGTCCCAGGCATTGTCGACGAACAGCGAGGCCGACCAGCCCCCCTCGCTCTCCAGCCCGAAGCGGAAGTCGCCAGTCTCGTAGGCGTCCTGCGTCTCGACGGCACACTCGGCCACGACCGATTCGATGCCTTCCAGGCTCGTCACCGACTCGCCGACGTAGGCGAGGTCGAGGCGCGCGAACGGCTGCGCGTTCCAAAGCCGCCCGCGCGCGCGGTACTCGATGCCGAGCGAGGCAGTCCAGTCCGGCGTGAGCGGCAACCGCGCCCCCTTGGTCACGGGAATTGGGTCGAAGTTCGGGTCCAGGACCAGCTCGGTCGCCTCGGAGACCTCGCCGTCGTTGTAGCCGAGCGTCGCGTCGAGCTGCCAGGCGTCGTTGATCGCGAACGAGAGCTCCGATTCGAAGCCCTGGATCTCCGCGCTCGGGAGGTTGACGTAGCCCAGCTGGAACACGCCGGGCTGTGGGTCCTCGATCTGGACCGCGAAGTCGTCCCACTGCATCGAGTAGGCGGCGACGTTGAACCGCAGCCGGTTGTTCATCCACTCGGTCTTGGCGCCGATCTCGTAGTTCTTGAGCTCGTCCGAGCTGAACTCGCGGGGCAAGATCGAGATTGGCCGCACTGGATTGCTGCCGCCATTGCGGAATCCCTCCGAGTACGTCGCGTACATCATGCGATCGTCGTCGAAGCGGTAGCTCAGGTTGAGCTTCATGACCGAGCCGCTGTCGCTGGTGTCCGCGATGGCGTCGGTCCGCGAGAAGCCGCTGAACCCTACCGGCGCCTCCTGATGGAGCTCGAACCGGCGGTCGTACTCGAACCAGCGCCCGCCGGCCGTGATGGTGAAGTTCTCGGTGACGTCGAAGCCGACTTCGCCGAAGACCGCGCGCTGCTCGAGGTCGGTGTCGTAGATGCCGATCCACCACTGGTCGGTGGGCGCGAGCGTGCCGTTGTAAAAGTTGTACTCGAGGTAGGCGAAGTACGCGAACGCCGGCGTGTCTGCATACCCGTTCACGAAGCTGTCGAACTGGGTGTGGCCCTTCTCCTTGCTGTAGAACGCGCCGACCAGCCAGGACCAGCGGCTGTCCGGATCCGCGGGCGACTGCAGCCGCGCCTCGAAGGTCGTGATCTCGGTCTGCTCGTCATTCTGGGCGAAGCCGCGCGGGTCGCCGCCGAAGTCGTAGACGGCGTATCCGCTCTGGTTGAAGGTGAATTCGTACTCCGTGGCATCCGCCTCGTAGTGGAAGTCGCGGTCGAAGTACGACGCGGAGAGCACCAGGTCGCCGATCGGAGTCGCGGCGTTCAGCGTGAGCCCGAGCTGGTACCAGGTGTCGTCGAGGCTCTCCTCCGCGAACCGGACCTGCTTCAGGTCGCCGCTGCCGGGCGACACGTCGCTGTGGCCGTCCGCCGAGACGTCCTGGTAGATGGCGCCGAGCGTGAGATCCACGCTCTCGCCGAAATCGAAGCGCAGCGCGGCGCGTCCGCCGACCGTGTAGATCGTGTTGACGTCCTTTTCGGCAACGTCTGCGTTGTCGAAGGTGCCGCCCGGGCTGGGCGACAGCACGTTGTCGATGTAACCCGCGTCCTCCGCCGCGAATCCGACCAGGCGCAGCGACAGCCGGTCCTCGGCGAGGGGGAGGTTGACCATCGCGCTGACGTCGTAACCGGTGTCGCCCTCGGCGACGCTGGTGACCTGCGCCTCGGTCCAGGCGTCGAAGCCGGTGGGATCGGGCTTGGCCGTGATGACCCGCAGCGTCCCGGACTGCGAGCTCGCGCCGTACAGCGTGCCCTGCGGTCCGCGCAGCGCCTCGATGCGTTCGATGTCGATGAAGCGGGGATCCGGGTTGCGGCCGCTCTGCGTGATCGGCTGCTCGTCGAGGTAGAGGGCGGACGAGGAGACGGCGCCGAACTGGATGCCGGAGCTCGCGACACCCCGAAAGACGATGGTCGTGCCGGCCGGCTCGCGTTGGGAAAGCGACATGCCAGGGATGTACTTGACGATGTCGTCGATCTGCTGGATCCCGCGCATCGCGATCGTGTTGGTATCGAAGGCGCTGATCGATTCGGAGACGTCCTGGAGCCGTTCCGCGCGCCGGGTCGCGGTGACGATGACCTCGCCAAGGCTCGTAGTCTCCTGCGCCGCCGCCGTGCCAGCGGCCATCGACAGCACCGTCGAAATGGCCGCCGTCAGCGCCGATGATCCTGCCGGCGTGCCCGTACGATTCGCGTCAGTCATGTCATTCCCCCCGCAGTCGTTCGATAGTACCCACAGCCCGCCGCCCGGGCAAACCGCCGCCCACGGCGCCTTGCATCGCCGCGACATACCAGTTCAGGAAATCCTGCGTAAACACCTCCATCGGCGACAACGGCCCGGGCACATAAAAGCGCGAGTGGACGCCTGCCTGGTTGCGCTCGATGATCCGCTTGTCGGCGAGGGTCGTCACGTCCCACAGCCAGATCAGCTCCGCGAGATCGTAGTCCCGCCCTGCGACCGCGCTCTCGTTGACGAGCCAGGTGATCTCGCAGTCCGTCAGGTACTGTCCGCGCGGCGTGAAGCGATACAGCACGACGTGGTCGCAGTACGCGAGCGCGAAAGTCATGGGCCCGAGGTGGAGGTCGGTCGTGCCGCCATCGTAGCCGGTGATCGTGCCGAGGAGCGGCGCCACCGGCTTTCCGTCGCGGCTGCCTGTCAGGTGGCCGCGGAGCAGCGGGTAACGGTCGAAGCTGTACTCGAGGCCGAAGTTCTCGGCGTGGAGCCAGGAACGGCTTACGCAGTGCTGCGTGAGGCCGACCGCCGGCGCGCGCGCCATCACTTCGTTGAGCATCGCCGAGTACTCGCCCGTCGGGATCGCGCGCCCATGGCCGACGGAATACTCGGGGTGCGCGGGCTGGCAGTGATAGCACTCGCAGTAGTTCTCGACCGCGAGTTTCCAGTTGCTCGCGATCGGATAATTCTGCCGGTGCGCAACCCGCGCCCGGTCGAGCGCATAAGGACGCATCGGCTGGGTCATGTCGCGCTCGAAGGCGTCGAAGGACGGCGGGTTCTCGTCGAAGTTCACGAAGATCAGGCCGTCGAACACGCGAAGCGCCAGCCGGCGCAGGCCGTGCTTCGAGCGGTCGAAGCCCTCGGGCGTGCGCGCCGCGGCCTTCAGCGAACCGTCGAGCCCGTAGGTCCAGCCGTGATAGCGGCAGACGAGGCGCGATTCGCGGCCGGTCAGCGTATCGCAGATCCGGGATCCGCGATGGCGGCAGACGTTCAGGAGCGCGTTGATCCCGCCCTCCCCGTCGCGCACGACGATGACGGACTCGCCC
>CAYPQX010000167.1:0-2655 GCA_964412975.1 uncultured Steroidobacteraceae bacterium | reverse complement strand
CAATGCCCGCACCGGTCCTGTGAATTCGATCTCGATTCGGGATTCGGTGCGCATGCCAGTCGGCTCCAGGCGGTCAGTTGGCGCTATGTTACGGTCCCTTAGTGTTGTAGTCAAGTATAACACTAAAGACTTACATAACTGCGTAAGTATTTGATTGTACTAGGTGTTGAGCGAACGCGAGAAGGCGGATCAGCTGAGGCGGGCAGGATCCTGTTTCGCGGGCAACTCGGCGGCATCGGCTGCAATTTCGACGGCTTCATCCAGAACGGCATCCGGCGCCTCGGCATTGTCAAACGCGCCGACATTCGCAAGCGGCTCGAGTCCGCGGGCCGCGCGGCGCGCATTTTCGCGCGTGAGACGGTCGGCGTCGATGGCGTCGCGCTCCGTCCGGCGTTTCGCAAGGTTCAACGAGACGTCCCGCTGTGTGCGCAGCAGCTCGAGCGCTTCCACGTCGCCCTGGAGGGCGACGAAATCCGGGTTCTGCGCGACGCGCGCCTCGTGCACGCGCGAGAGCTCGGAAACCACCGGAAGTTCCGATGATTCCGGCGTAAAGCGCGCCGCATTGATGCGGTCCCAGGGCAGCGCACTTTCGCGCGTGCTCTCTCCGATGTCATCGGTGCTGAGGAGCGAGGGCAGCGTGATGTCTGGCTCGACACCGCGGTGCTGCGTGCTGTCGCCGGTCACGCGATAGTACTTCCCGATCGTCACGGTCAGCTGCCCGAAACCCGCCTTCGGGCCGAGCGCATAGCGGTCGAGCGGATAGAGATTCTGCACCGAGCCCTTGCCGTAAGTCTGTTGCCCCACGACGAGCCCTCGGTGGTAATCCTGGATCGCGCCCGCGAAGATTTCCGATGCCGAGGCGCTCGCGCGATTGACGAGAACGACGAGCGGCCCGTGCCAGGCCACGCCCGGTTCCGGATCGTCCAGCACCTCGATTCGGCCGCCAGTCTCGCGCAGCTGGACGACCGGCCCGCGTTCGACAAAGAGCCCGACGAGGCTCGTTGCCTCCGAGAGATGCCCGCCGCCGTTGTCGCGCAGGTCGATGACGAGCGATTCGACGCCTTCGGTCCGTAGTTCGTCGATCAGCCGGCGAACGTCCCGCGTCGTGCTTCGATAGTCGGCGTCGCCCTGCATCCGCGCCTGGAAATCCTGATAGAAGCTCGGGACTGAAATGACGCCGATGCGCGCTTCGCGGTCGCCGCGCTTCAAGGTGTGGACTTCCTTCTTCGACGCCTGCGATTCAAGCGTGATCTTGGCGCGCTTGAGGGACAGCAGGTTCTCCGCCGTTCCGGGCGCGGCGGCAGCGGGGAGAATCTGCAGGCGGACCACGGTGTCCAGCGGGCCCCGGATCAGCTGCACGACGTCATCGAGACGCCAGCCCACGACGTCGGTCATCGCACCCGTTTCGCCCTGGCCGACCGCGGTGATGCGGTCGCCGACCTTGATGTCAGTCGAGGCGGCCGCCGATCCGCCCGGCAGGACGTTCATGATGGTTACGTGGTCGTCGACGAGCTGCAGCGATGCGCCTATTCCTTCGTAGGAAAGGCTCATCGCGATGTTGTATTCCTCGGAATTGCGCGGCGACAGATAGTTCGAATGCGGGTCGTAGACGTGCGAGTACGCATTCATGAAGGTCTCGAACACGTCGTCCGCCGTGATCTGCTCGATCCGCTTGGAGACACGCTCATAGCGCTTGCGCAGCGTATCGCTTGCCTCGGGCCAGGTCTTTCCCGCCAGCAGGAGCGACAGGGCATCGTTCTTCACGCGCTTGCGCCACAACTCATGCAGTGCTTCCGTGGAGGACGGCCAGCCTTCGTCCGTCCGGTCGAAGCGAAAGCTCTCGTCCAGCGTGAAATCGGGCTCGACGTCGAGGAGCGCGATCGCATGGCGCAGGACTTCGCGGTTGCGCTCCTGGTAGCGCGTGAAAATCTCGAAGGCCGGCCCCGCGTCGGCACGCTCGATGGCGTCGTCGAGCTGGTAGCGGAATCGCTCGAACTCGGCGATGTCGGAGGCGAGGACGTAACTGCGGCTTCCGTCCAGGGCTTCAAGATAACGCTCGTAGATCTGCGACGACATTGCGTCGTCGAGGGCTGTCTGGCGGTAGTGCTGACGCTCGACGACTTCGGACACGAGGCGCATCACGCGGCGATGCCGTTCGCTTGCGACCAGCTCGCCTGAGGAGGCGACGGCAGGCGCGATCGCCGGGCCGATGACCGTTCGGTCCGGTCCGGAGCCGGCAAGGACAAAGATGCCTGCGCCGGCGACCAGTGCGAGCACGGCGCGAAGCCGGGACGATGTGGACGCTCTAAGCCAGGGTGTCATGGCTGGTAAACTGCTCCTTGGCGGCCCCCAGGGGCCGTACCCAGTCAAGACAGGCTATGGGCGGGCGGGCGCGGTATCAAGTACCGGCTTCACGCCCGGGAGGAACGCGCGCATGAGGCCCCTCGGCTTTCTGACCGGTGTCGTCCTGGGCTCCGCCGCCTCCATAGCGCTCGTTCTCGGCATGGTCGTTGTCATATTCGCATTGACGGGCAGCCAGCAACCAGTCGTTGGTCGCGAATACCCGGGGCTGCTGGTCTCGGCGGGCCTTTTTGCGGTCCTCTCGGTTGTGGCTGCCGTCGCCTTTACGGGACTGCAGCGGGAGCGGCCCTGGCG
>CAYPQX010000166.1:0-10665 GCA_964412975.1 uncultured Steroidobacteraceae bacterium | reverse complement strand
GACGGGGGAGAACGTGGCGGCCGAATTCGCCGTTTCGCGGGCTGACCAGGACGCTTTCGCGCTCCGCAGTCAGCAGCGCGCGCTCGCAGCCCAGGCGAATGGCACGCTCGGGCAGGAAATCATTCCGGTGACGCTGCCGGCAAAGAAGGGCGACCCGGTCATCGTGGACCGCGACGAGCATCCGCGCGAGACAAGCCTCGAGGCGCTCGCGAGGCTCGCAACGCCGTTTCGCGCGGGCGGCACGGTGACGGCCGGCAATGCCTCCGGCGTCAACGACGGCGCCTGCGCGCTCGTCATTGCGAGCGAGCGTGCGGCGAAGCGCCATGGCCTCAGGCCGCGCGCACGGATACTCGGTGCGGCGGTCGCCGGCGTTCCGCCCCGCATCATGGGGATGGGTCCGGCGCCAGCGACGGAAAAACTGATAGCGCGCCTCGGGCTCGCGATCGGCGACTTTGACGTGATCGAGCTCAACGAGGCCTTCGCATCGCAGGCGCTCGCAGTGCTCCGCAAGCTCGGCCTGCCGGATGACGCGGCGCAGGTCAATGCGAACGGCGGCGCCATCGCGCTCGGGCATCCGCTCGGGATGAGCGGCGCGAGACTCGCGACGACGGCGAGTTATCAGCTCGATCGCATCGGCGGAAAGCGCGCCTTGTGCACCATGTGCATCGGCGTCGGCCAGGGAATCGCGCTCGCCATCGAGCGCATCGCGTGAACGCTGGCGTCGCGGTCGAGCGCGACGGCGACGTCGCGGTCATTGTTTTCGACAATCCGCCGGTCAACGCGCTTTCGCACCCGGTCAGGGTCGCCTTACTCGCGGCCGTGGAGGCGCTCGATGCCGATCCCGGCGTGCGTGCCATCGTCCTCGAGGGTGCTGGGCGCAATTTCGTCGCCGGCGCCGATGTGCGGGAGTTCGACCGCCCACCGCTCGAGCCGCTCCTTCCAGGCCTCCTCTCGCGGCTCGAAGCCTGCGGCAAGCCGGTCGTCGCGGCGCTCCACGGCGCGACACTTGGCGGCGGTGCGGAAACGGCGCTCGCGAGCCACTATCGCTGCGCGGCGGGTGATCTCCAGCTCGGCTTTCCCGAAGTCAGTCTCGGACTGCTGCCGGGTGCGGGCGGCACGGTGCGCCTGCCGCGGCTCGCCGGCTGGCAGGCGGCCTTCGAACTGATGACTTCCGGCAAGCCGGTCGGCATCGAAGCCGCGATCGACCTCGGAATCGTCGACCGCCGCGTCGGCGGCGAGCTTCGCGCTGGCGCGATCGGCTGGGCGCGAGAACTCGCGGACGCGCGGATGCCGCCGAGGCGCGTCTCGGAGCTGCCGGTGCCGCCCTCGCGTCCGCTGCAGTTCGAGGAGTACCTGCGGGCCCTGCCCGCGGCGGCGCGGCGCCTGCCGGCGCCGCCGCGCATCGTCGAGGCGCTCGCATCCGCCGCGATGCTCCCGGTCGATGCGGCGCTTGCGCGTGCCCGCGCGCTGTTCCTGGAGTGCCTCGCGTCGACCGAGTCCCGCGCGCTGCGTCACCTTTTCTTCGCCGAGCGTCGCGCAGTCTTCGATCCTGCACAGGCGCGACCGGTCCGTCGGGCGGCAGTGCTCGGGGCGGGCACCATGGGTGCCGGCATCGCGGTGAGCCTCGCAACGGGCGGTATCGCGGTCACGCTCGTCGACGCGAAGAAGGAAGCGCTCGACGCCGGGCTCGCCCGCATGCAGGCCGCAATCGGGGCCGCGGCACGCAAGGGCCGGCTCAGCGACGAGGAGGCGACAGCCGCGCGCGGGCGGGTTGACGGTGCAGTCGCACTCGAAGCCATTGCCGGCGCGGACCTCGTGATCGAAGCGGTCTTCGAAAACATGGCGGTCAAGAAGGAGGTCTTCGCGCAGCTCGGCACGCTCGCGCAGCCGGACGCGGTTCTCGCGACCAACACCTCGACCCTCGATGTGGATGCCATCGCAGCCGCCTCCGGACGGCCAAGCGACGTCGTCGGCATGCACTTCTTCAGTCCCGCCCACGTCATGCGGCTCGTCGAGGTCGTTCGCGGGCGCGAATCTTCGCGCGAAGCGCTTGCGACGGCATTCTCGGTCACGAAGCGCATCGGCAAGATCGGCGTGCCGGTCGGCAATTGCTTCGGATTCGTCGGCAACCGGATGCTTTACGCCTATGGGCGCGAAAAGGAACTGATGCTGCTCGAGGGCGCGAAGCCCGAGGCGATTGACAAGGCCCTGCAGGACTTCGGCATGGCCATGGGCCCGAACGCCGTCGGCGACCTCGCGGGGCTCGACATCGGGTTTCAGGTCCGGCGTGAATGGGCTGGCCGTCCGAACGACCCGCGCTTCTATCGCGTCTCCGACAGGCTCGCGGAACTCGGCCGATTCGGGCAGAAGACGGGGCGTGGCTTCTATCGCTACGACGGTCCGGGCGGCGAGCGCACGGTCGATCCCGAGGTGAGCGAGCTGATCCGCGCCGAGGCGGAGCGGCTCGAGATCAGGCAACGCAAAGTTTCAGCGTCGGAGATCGTCAGCCGCTGCATCCTCGCGCTGATCAACGAGGGCGCACGCATACTCGAAGAAGGCATCGCCGAGAGTCCGGCCGACATCGACGTGATCTGGTGCAATGGCTATGGCTTTCCGAGGCACCGTGGCGGGCCACTGTTCTATGCCGACACGTTGGGTCTTGCGGCCGTGCTGGAATCGATCCGCGCGCAGGCGCGCGAGCATGGCGAACTCTACTGGACGCCGGCGCCATTGCTCGTCACGCTGGCGGGCGAAAAATCGTCCTTTGCAGCCTGGCAGGCCGCACGCGCGGCACAGGCCTGAGGCAGATCGATGCAGGAGAGCGCCATGCGGTTGCAGAGCTACGTCGCCGGACGCTGGAAGAGCGGTGAAGGCCACGCGAGCCAGCTCCACGATGCGAGCACCGGTGCGCTCGTCGCTGAAGCGGCGAGCGGCGGGCTCGATTTCCGCGCGATGCTGGACCACGCGCGCGACGTGGGCGGACCGGCGCTTCGATCGATGACGTTTCACGAACGCGCGGCGATGCTGCGCGCGCTCGGCAAGCGCCTGTTCGGATTCAAGGACGAGTTCTACGCGCTTTCCCATCGCACGGGCGCCACGAAGGGAGATTCCTGGATCGACATCGACGGCGGCATCGGCACGATGCTTGTGTTCGCGAGCAAGGGCGCGCGCGAGCTGCCGAACAGCCGCGTCTACCTCGATGGCGGCGTCGAGCCGCTCTCCAAGGGCGGGACATTCGTCGGCCAGCACGTCTGCGTGCCGCTTGAAGGCGCGGCCATCCACATCAATGCCTTCAACTTTCCGGTCTGGGGGATGCTGGAGAAGCTCGCGCCCGCGCTGCTGGCGGGAGTCCCGGCGATCGTCAAGCCCGCGACCTCGACCAGTTACCTGACCGAACTTGTCGTCCGGCGCATCGTCGAGACGGGATTGCTGCCGCCGGGTTCGCTACAGTTGATCTGCGGCAGCGTCGGCGACCTGTTCGATCATCTTGGCTGCCAGGACATCGTGTCATTCACGGGTTCGGCGGCGACCGCGGCAAAACTCCGCACGCACCCGGCTGTCGTCCGCAATTCAGTGCGCTTCGTCGCGGAGACGGATTCCCTGAATTCCTCGATTCTAGGCCCCGACGCGGGCCCGGAGTCGCCGGAGTTCGGCCTGTTCGTCCAGGAAGTGGCGCGTGAGATGACGGTCAAGGCTGGCCAGAAGTGCACGGCGATCCGCAAGGCGCTCGTTCCCGAGGCCCGGATTGCGGACATCGTGGCGGCGCTCCGCGCAAAGCTCGCCGAAACCGTGGTCGGCGATCCGCGTGCGGAGGGCGTCAGGATGGGACCGCTGGCGAGCCTGGCGCAGCGCGACGAAGTGCGCGCGCGCGTGGCGGAGCTCGCGCGCGAGTCGGAACTCGTTGCGGGCGATCCGGAGCATTTCGAGGTGAGCGGTGCCGATCGCGTGCGTGGCGCTTTTTTCCCGCCGATATTGCTGCTTTGCCGTGATGCGGCGAAGTCGCGCGCCGTGCACAGGGTCGAAGCCTTCGGGCCCGTGTCGACCGTGATCGGTTATTCGAGCATCGCCGATGCCATCGCGCTCGCGCGGCGCGGCGAAGGCAGCCTCGCCGGATCGGTGTTCACGGCAGACGACGACGTTGCAGCCGAACTCGTGCTCGGGCTCGCGCCGTATCACGGCCGAGTGCTGGTCGTGAA
The DNA here is from genome assembly GCA_964412975.1 of uncultured Steroidobacteraceae bacterium. Taxonomy (GTDB): domain Bacteria; phylum Pseudomonadota; class Gammaproteobacteria; order Steroidobacterales; family Steroidobacteraceae; genus SCUD01. Next base: position 6,469 of record CAYPQX010000166.1, on the reverse strand, counting down.
CCGGCATTGCGCAAAGGAATCCACGGGCCATGGCTCGCCGCTCGCGCCGCTCGTGCACGGCGGGCCCGGCCGCGCCGGCGGCGGCGAGGAACTCGGCGGAATCCGCGGCGTGCTGCATTACATGCAGCGCACGGCCGTGCAGGGCACACCTGACGTCATCACGGCTGTCGGGGGCCGCTGGGCGCGGGGCAGCACGGAACGCGATCCCGGCAGGCATCCGTTCCGCAAGCCCTTTCACGATCTGGCGATCGGCGACACCTTCAATTCGGCGGATCGGGAAATCACGGTGGCGGACATCGAGCGCTTCGCCGCGCTGTCCGGCGACCATTTCTACGCGCACATGAGTGAGACCGAGGCGGCACGAAATCCGCTGTTCGGCGGGCGTGTCGCGCACGGCTATTTCCTGATCTCGGCGGCCGCGGGCCTGTTCGTCGATCCAGGGTATGGTCCCGTCCTCGGCAACTACGGGCTCGATAACCTTCGCTTCGTGAAGCCCGTGAAGCCCGGCGACCGGATCCGCGTGCGGCTGACCTGCAGGGAGAAGTCGCTCCGCGCCGACAAGGGCTGGGGCGAAGTGACCTGGGACACGGAGATCCGGAACCAGGATGGCGAGACCGTCGCGTCCTATCATGTGCTGACGATGGTCAGTGTTCACGCGGTCCCGGACGCCGTGAAGGAATGACCCGGTGACGATCGAAATCAAGCGATTCAAAGGCGAATTCCCGGGGCTCGGCTTCGAGCAGCCGGCCGACGGCGTGCTCGAAGTCGTCATCTCGAACGAGGGGCGGCAGAACTCCGCCACCGAGTCGATGCATCGCGACCTCGCCGGCGTGTGGCGCACGATCGACGCCGATGCCCCGGTGCGATCCGTGCTGGTCCGTGGCGCAGGCGAGCACTTTTCGTCAGGCGGCGACTTCGAGTTGATCGAACGCATGATCGAAGACGAAGCGACGCTGCTTCGCGTCTGGCGCGAGGCGAGCGACCTCGTCTACAACCTGGTGGACTGCTCGAAGCCCGTGGTGTCCGCGATCCGCGGGACCGCAGTCGGCGCCGGTCTCGCGGTCGCCTTGCTCGCCGACGTCTCGGTTGCCGGAAGGAATGCGAAAATCCTCGACGGCCACACGCGTCTTGGCGTCGCAGCAGGCGACCATTCGGTGATCATCTGGCCGTTGCTCTGCGGGCTTGCAAAGGCGCGCTACTACCTGCTGACCAACGAGCCGCTGTCGGGCGCCGAGGCCGAGCGCATCGGACTCGTTTCCCTTTGCGTCGACGATGAGCGCGTGCGCGACACGGCGCTTGAAGTCGCCGTGAAGCTCGCTGCGGGGAGCGCGAGCGCACTCGCCTTCACCAAGCGCGCCCTCAACAACTGGCTCCGCCTCGCGGGGCCGTCCTTCGATGCGTCGCTCGCGCTCGAATTCCTGGGCTTTCGCCTCGGCGACGCGCGCGAGGGGCTCGACGCCGTGCGCAACCGCCGCCCGCCAAGATTCGATCGCCGCTAGGCGGCACCGGTTTCCGATTGCGGTGCCGGGTCGCTGCCGTTACTATTCGCGCTGCCTTGGGGTGGTCTGAAAAGACCTGAGATGCCGGTCATTGCCGGCAAACCCGTTGAACCTGATCCGGTTAGGACCGGCGTAGGGAGCAGGCGTGTCGATCCAACCTCTGCCGCTTTTTGCCTGCCTGTTTGCGACGGTTGCCGCTTCCGCGCCGCCGGCAATGCCTGCAAGGCTCGATCCGGTCGTCGTGACGGCGACGTTGCGGCCTCTGCCCGCAGGCGAGTCCTCCGGAGGCATCACCATCATCGGCGGCGGCGACGTCAAGGACGCTGCGGTCGCACACCTGGAGGAATTGCTGCCGCAGATTCCGTCGCTGTCCTGGGCAGGGGCGAGTTCGCGCCCGCGCTACTTCCAGCTTCGCGGCATAGGCGAGCTCGAGCAGTACCAGGGCGCGCCCAATCCGTCGCTCGGCTTCCTGGTCGACGAGATCGACTTCAGCGGCATCGGCATGATCGCGTCGCTGTTCGACGTCGAGCAGGTCGAAGTGCTGCGCGGCCCGCAGGGAACGCGCTACGGCGCGAACGCGCTCGGCGGCCTGATCAAGGTCAAGACACGCGATCCCGTCCCGGAGCGCGAGGCGGACACGGAGGCCTCGATCGGCAGCGACGGCTTGTGGTCGGCTGGCGTCGCCGCGGGCGGGGGAGCGGGCAGGAACGGCACCGTAGAGGGTGCCTGGCGCGCGGTGTTCTACCGCGCGGTCGGCGATGGATTCCGGGACAACCGGTATCTCGGGCGCGATGATACGAACGAGCGCGATGAGACGAGCGCGCGCGTCAAGTTCAGGCTCACTGCGGATTCCGGCTGGCATGCTGACCTGAGCGTGCTGCATGCGGATTTCGACAATGGCTACGACGCTTTCGCGATCGACAACAGCCTCAATACGCTGTCCGACCGGCCGGGGCGCGACGCGCAGCGATCCGACGGCGCATCGCTCGACATGACCTGGGGCGGGATCGACACGGGCGAGCTGCGCTCGATCACGACCTGGGCCGAGTCGGACATCGTCGCGAGTTTCGACGGTGACTGGGGCAACGACCGCGACTGGGGCGCCGACGGCCCCTACGATTTCTTCTCGGACACGCAGCGAATCCGCCGCACCCTGAGCCAGGATTTCCGGGTGTTGCACTCTATCGGCGATGCCGGTACCTGGATCGCGGGCGCCTGGGTCTCGCGCCTCGAAGAAGCCAACGACATCGCGGATGACGGGCGCTATCTCGACGACGCCTTCGTGCGCCTGCTCGACAGCCGTTATCGCGCGACGAGTGCAGCGCTCTATGGCCAGGTCGCCTGGTCCCCGCACCCCGATACGACCCTGACCGCGGGTATCCGCGCCGAGCAGCGCGACGCCCGGTATGACGACAGCGACGGTGTGAGCTTCGATCCACGCGATCGCCTGTGGGGAGGCGAACTCTCGATTACGCATCGACTGGACGCGGCCCAGTCGCTCTGGGCGTCTTTGTCGCGTGGATTTCGCGCCGGCGGATTCAATATCGGCACGCCAGTGCCGGCGGATCGACAGCAGTTCACGCCCGAATACCTGTGGTCCACGGAGCTCGGATGGAAGGGTGAGGAGGAAGACGGCGAGCGACGCGCCGACTTCAATATCTTCTATATGCGTCGGGAGCACCTGCAGGTCGCGACTTCGCTGCAGACGGATCCGCAGGACCCGCTGACATTCATGTACCTCACGGACAATGCCGAGAGCGGGGAAGCCTGGGGGCTCGAATCTTCCGCCGGAATGCGGATCGGCAATCGCTTGGAACTGGAGGCCATGCTGTCCTGGATGAAATCGCGCTACCAGGGCTACCGGTTCGGCGATCGCGATCTCGAGGGCCGCGCCTGGGCCCATGCGCCAGAATGGAAGGCGGCGCTCGCGGCGACCTGGCGCCACCCGGCGGGCTGGATGGCGCGGCTCGACCTGTCGGGTGAAGCCGGCTTCTACTTCGACACGAGCCACGATGAGCGCTCCGATGCGCGTTTCCTTGCCAACCTGCGCGCCGGGTACGAGGCGGAGCGCTGGTCAATTTACGCTTGGGGACGCAATCTTCTCGATGAACGTTATCCGGTGCGGGGTTTCTACTTCGGCGACGTGCCGCCGGATTTCCCCGCGGAGCTGTACCTGCGCTGGGGCGATCCACGCCAGCTCGGCGTGACCGCGCGCTTTTCATTCTGAGGTGCCGCCATGCATGTCGCCGTTGAATTGAGCCTGTATCCGCTCACCGACGAATTCATCCCGCCGATCCTCGATTTCATCGACCGGCTCAAGGGCCGCCCGGGTCTCTCGGTCGTCACGAACTCGATGAGTACGCAGGTGAGCGGCGAGTTCGACGCGGTGTTCGGGGCACTGCATGAGGAGATACGCCGGAGCCTCTCAGGCCCGCGCCGCGCCGTTTTCGTGATGAAGGTGCTCGGTGGCGGCGACTGAAATTGCGGCAGTCGCCTTCGGCATCGCCTACATTCTGCTCGCGATCCGGGAGCGCCGCGCCTGCTGGATTGCAGGCGGAATCAGCACGGCGCTGTATGCCGCCATTTTCTTCGATGCCGGCCTGCCGATGCAGGCCGTGCTTCAGCTCGTCTACGTCGCGATGTCCGTCTATGGCTGGGTCGCATGGGGGAAGGACGACGGCAAGTCGCCGCGGCCGGATGATCTCCGGCTTTCAGCGAACCTGCTCGCCGTGGCAGGCGTTGCACTGGCGACCGCGATCAGCGCGCCGCTCATCGCACGTCATGCGCTGGCGGCGGCGCCGGTCGCCGACTCGCTCGGCACCTGGGCGAGCCTGTTCGCGACCTGGCTGCTTGCGAGGCGCTACATCGACACCTGGTCCTGGTGGGTCGTCATCGACACCGGGCTCGCCGCGCTGTTCGCGAGCCAGGGACTCTGGCCGACGGCCGCGCTTTATCTCGCCTACGCCTTGCTCGCTGTCGTCGGCTGGCGGAGCTGGCGGCACGGCCGGGCCGCGCCGCCGTGAGCGGAAACCGACCCGCGGCGGTCGAGACGTCGATCGCCGCTGCGATCGCAGAACTCGGACTCGATCGGCCCCGTATCACTGAACTATCGGGCGGCGTCGCGAACCGGAGCTTTCGCCTCCGGGACGGGCGGCACGACTATGTGCTGCGCCTCGCGGGCGAGTCGACGCACGGCCTCGGCGCGAGCCGCGCATCGGAACTCGCAATCCAGGGCATCGCCGCGGCTGCGGGTCTGGCTCCCGAAGTCGTTTTCGCGAATCGGGAACGGGATTTCATCGTCACGCGTCACGCGGGCGGCCGCGTGCCCACGCGTGCCGAAATGCGGGAGTCGACTCTGCTTCGCCGGGTGGGCGCGTGGATCGAGCGATTGCACGCACAGGCGCTGCCGTCCGGCCTCCCGGTCGTCGACTTCGGTGAGCGCGCGGCGGGATACCTCTCGCTCCTTCAATCGCGAAGCAGTCGACCGGAAGTCGCGAAGATTGCGCGGGAGCTCGATCGGCGCCGTGCTGCGCTGTCGCCGGCTTCACGCCTGGCCGCTTGCCATCACGACCTGCATCACCGCAACTTTTTGGATGACGGCCGCAGGCTCCTCGTCGTCGACTGGGAATATGCGGGTCCCGGGGACCCCGCCGCGGATCTCGCGTGCTGCATCGGCTATCACGAACTTGACACCGCTCAGGTCGGCCTTCTGCTCGAGGGCTACGGCAGCGATACGATCGCGCTCCGAGGACGGATCGAGGCACTCAGCTGGATTTTCGATTGCCTGTGGTATGGATGGAACGCCGTCGCAGAACTTGCCGGGCTCCAGACGAGTCCCGATCTCCAGGTCCGACTCGCGGTACGACTCGGCGGCTGAGCGGTTGCAGAGGAGCGTGCGCTTCCCGCAAGATGCGCGACCCATGGCCGAGATCATCGTGACCGATCGCGACGGCGGAGTGCATCGCGTGAACGCGCGCGAAGGCGTGAGCCTCATGGAAACGCTGCGCGAATTCGATTATGGCGTCGCGGCCATCTGCGGCGGCATGTGCTCCTGCGCGACCTGCCATGTTTTCGTCGCGGCGCCCTGGCTCAACCAGCTGCCGCCGATGCAGGGCGATGAAAAGGAAATACTCCAGGAGCTCGAAAGCTACCGGCCGCAGGGCTCGCGGCTGTCCTGCCAGATTCCGTTCGAGGCGGCCCTGGCCGGCATGGAAGTCGAGATCGCGCCCGAGGAGTAGGCGGGACTAGCGCCTTTCGGCCTGCGCCGCGACGGCTTTTGCCGCGGCTTCGATTGCTGCCGGATCGCCGAGAAAGCGCCGTGGCGCCGCCGGGCGCAGGGCCGAATCCAGCTCGTACAGGATTGGCACGCCCGTCGGGATGTTGAATTCCACGATTGCGGCGTCGCTCATCTCGTCCAGCATCTTGACGAGCGCGCGCAAGCTGTTGCCATGCGCGACAACGAGCACGTCGCCGCCTGCCGCGAGCACGGGCACGAGGCGTTCCTCCCAGCAGCGCTCCACCCGGCCGAGCGTGTCCTTCAGGGATTCCGTCGAAGGCAGCATGGCTGCCGGGATGCCGCGGTAGCGCGAATCGAATCGCGGATGCCGTGGATCGTCGGCGTCGAGCGCCGACGGGGGCACGTCGTAGCTGCGGCGCCAGATCTTGACCTGGTCGGCGCCGTATTTTGCGGTCGTCTCGGCCTTGTCGAGGCCCTGCAGCGCGCCGTAGTGCCGCTCGTTCAGCCGCCAGTCGCGTTCGACCGGCAGCCACATGCGATCCATTTCGTCGAGCATGATCCAGAGCGTTCGGATCGCGCGCTTGAGTACCGATGTGAACGCCTGGGAAAACTCGAAGCCCTGTTCGCGCAGCAGGCGGCCGGCTGCCAGTGCCTCCGCGCGGCCCTGCTCGCTGAGATCGACGTCGGTCCAGCCCGTAAACAGATTCTCGAGATTCCAGGTGCTCTGGCCATG
>CAYPQX010000165.1:0-5948 GCA_964412975.1 uncultured Steroidobacteraceae bacterium | reverse complement strand
ACTCCTCTTCCATCGACACGTTGAAGACGTTGCCGCCGGTGAAATCGCAGTCGCACAATTCGTCGAAGTCGTATGCGGAATACGCGGTGATCGACGTCAGCGTGTTGCCCCCGACCTGCCAGTCCACCTGGAGCACGAATTCCTCGGTGTCGTTATTGCTGAAATCGCCGTTGGAAGAGCGCACGAAATCCGCGGTGTTGTTCAGCACGCTCGGGTCCTGTCCGAAGGCCGCCAGGATCTGCGAGTAAGTCAGCCCGGTGAACGGGCCCGCTGCCGCAGGCAGTTCCTGTGCGATTTCGATCTGGCGCCCGGTGACATCGAACTCCCCCACCTCGGCCTTCAGCGCCGCGGAGACATTATCGGTGACGTCGAGTTCGAGCCAGCCGCGGAATGTCAGCTCCTCGCGGCTCGGGTCGTCAGTTCCGAGCGTCGCATTCTCGATATGCCCGTCGACCTCGCGATAGGTCGCCGCGAGGCGGCCCCGCAAGCGCTCGCTGAAGGGTCCCGAGACATAAGCCGAGAACTCCTGCTCGTCGTAGCGCGGCTCGTAGAGCGCCGACACCATCGACTCGAAGCTTTCGGTCGGGTGCGCGGTCGTGATATTGAGCGCACCGCCGACGCTGTTCTTGCCAAACAGGATCGATTGCGGTCCGCGCAGTACCTCGACCCGCTGCAGGTCGAGGAATGGCGCGCGGGTCTGCTGCGGGCGTCCGCGATAGACGCCGTCGACATACGTTCCGACCGATTGCTCGAAACCCGGATTCACTCCGGAAAAGATGCCGCGGATGGAGATGTTGTTGCCGATCGCGGTTTCGGTCATGAACAGCGTCGGAACGTAATTCTTGAGATCCTCGATCTTCATGATGCCGGCAGCGGCGATCTTGTCGCCGCCGATCGCGCTGACGGCAATCGGCACGTCCTGAAGGAATTCGACGCGCTTTTGCGCGGTGACGACGATCTCGCCAAGTGCCGTCGCTTCCTGCGCCGATGCGGCGGCACCGGCCAGGGCCAGCAGCACCCCTGCAGCTACCGCGGCACGATTGGTTCGATCGTTCATTTCGGACCCCCTTCGAATTCGTCGCAAGCGTAGCATCGCCGGCAACGCGGGCGAAATCCCGAACGCTCGCCGTGACCATGCTTCGCTCGGTATCATGTCGAAATGGCAGAAACTTCTTCAGGACGGCGATTGCGCGAAGCGGTCGAGACGGAGCGCCCGCTCCAGGTCGCCGGGACGATCAATGCCTACACCGCGCTTCTCGCGGGCGGCTCCGGCTTCCGCGCGATCTACCTTTCCGGCGCAGGCGTCGCGAACGCGTCGTTCGGCCTTCCGGATCTCGGTCTCACGACCCTGAACGACGTCTGCGAGGACGTGCGACGGATCTGTGGCGCCACGGACCTGCCGCTGCTCGTCGACGCGGATACGGGATTCGGCGCCGCCTTTTCGATTGCGCGCACGACGCGTGAACTGACCCGGGCCGGCGCCGCCGGCATGCATCTCGAGGACCAGGTCCAGGCCAAGCGTTGCGGACATCGCCCGGGAAAGGAGCTCGTTCCTGCAGCCGAAATGGCCGACCGGATCCGCGCCGCGGTCGACGCGCGAAACGATCCGGGTTTCGTCGTGATGGCCCGCACCGACGCGCATGCGGTCGAGGGCCAGCAGGCTGCGATCGATCGGGCCGCCGCCTACGTCGAGGCCGGCGCCGACATGATCTTCGCCGAGGCCCTGACGACACTCGATGAGTACCGCGGGTTCACACGGGCGCTTGCCGTGCCGGTGCTCGCGAACATCACCGAGTTCGGCCGCACACCGCTCTTCACTGCGGCGGAACTCGGAGGAGCCGGCGTGCGACTCGTGCTCTATCCGCTGTCGGCGTTCCGGGCCATGAGCCGCGCGGCGCTCGGCGTATACGGCGTGATCCGCAAGGACGGAAGTCAGCGCGCCGTCGTCGACCGGATGCAGACGCGGGACGAGCTGTACGAGGTGCTCGGCTATCACGACTATGAGCGCAAGCTCGATGCGCTCTTCAGCCGCAACCGGGAGCGCAAGGAATGAGCGGACCTGACGACGGCGCCCCGGGCTTCAAGCCCAAGAAATCCGTCGCCCTGTCCGGGGTCCTGGCGGGAAACACCGCCATCTGCACGGTCGGCCGCAGCGGCAACGACCTGCACTACCGGGGTTACGACATCCTCGATATCGCGGAGAGTTGTGAATTCGAGGAGATCTCCTATCTCCTGATCCACGGCAAGCTGCCAAATCCGGCCGAGCTCTCCACTTACAAGCGGCGCCTCGAGGGCATGCGCGGCCTGAGCCCGCGCCTGCGCGCGGTGCTCGAGCTGCTGCCTGCGAGCACGCATCCGATGGATGTATTGCGCACGGGTGTGTCGGAACTCGGCTGCGAGTCGCCGGAGGACCTGTCCCACGGCATCGCGGGCGCGCGCGATATTGCGGATGGGCTCGTGGCATCTGTCGGCTCGATGCTTTGCTACTGGTATCACTTTGCGAACTCCGGACGTCGTATCGAAGTCGAGACCAGTGACGGCTCCGCGGGCGGGCACTTCCTGCGGATGCTCCATGGAAAGGCACCGCCGCCGACCTGGGTTCGCGCGATGCACACGTCGCTGATCCTCTATGCAGAGCACGAATTCAATGCCTCGACCTTTGCTGCGCGCGTGATTGCCGGGACCGGCTCGGACATGTATTCCTGCATCGCGGGCGCAATCGGGGCGCTTCGCGGACCCAAGCACGGCGGCGCCAATGAAGTCGCCCTGGAAATTCAGCAGCGATACCGCAATCCGGACGAGGCGGAGGCAGATATCCGCCGGCGCGTCGCCGCAAAGGAAGTCATCATCGGATTCGGCCATCCCGTCTACACGATTGCAGATCCGCGCAATGCCGTGATCAAGCGCGTGGCCGCGGGCCTCGCGGCGGAGGCCGGCGACGACCGCCTGTTCCGCATTGCGGAACGCATCGAGTCCGTCATGTGGGAGATCAAGCGGATGTTCCCGAACCTCGACTGGTTCAGCGCCGTCGCCTATCACCTGATGGGCGTGCCAACTGCAATGTTCACGCCGCTCTTCGTGATGTCCCGCACGACCGGTTGGGCGGCACACGTGATCGAACAGCGTGAGGACGGCAAGATCATCCGGCCGAGCGCGAATTACACCGGCCCGGAACCGCGCAAGGTTCCGCCGCCCGACCAGAGGTGAGTTGCCCGCCATGAGTCAACACGACATCCGCTCGGCCGAGCGGCCCGCCCCCGATCGCGTGCTGGTCGACATCGCGAGCTACGCGCGCGATGCGCGCATTGCGAGCGAGGTCGCCTACGAAACCGCGCGCTACTGCCTGATGGATACCCTCGCCTGCGGCTTCCAGGCGCTCGCCTTTCCGGCCTGTACGCGGATGCTCGGACCGGTCGTGCCGGGCGCCACGATGGCGGGCGGCGCACGCGTTCCGGGAACGAGCTACGAGCTCGATCCGGTGCAAGCCGCATTTAACATCGGGTCGATGATCCGCTGGCTCGACTTCAACGATACCTGGCTCGCCGCCGAATGGGGGCATCCGTCGGACAACCTGGGCGGCATCCTGGCCATCGCCGACTGGCAGGCGCGCAAGGCGGTCGCCGAAGGCCGCGCGCCGCCGACGGTGCGGGACGTTCTCACCGCGATGATCAAGGCGCATGAGATTCAGGGCGTCACCGCGCTCGAGAACGCCTACAACCGCGTCGGCCTCGATCACGTCATCCTGGTGCGTGTCGCGACCACGGCGGTCGTGACTGCGATGCTCGGCGGCACTCAGGAGCAGGTCGTCAACGCTGTTTCGAACGCCTGGATCGACGGCGGCGCGCTTCGAACCTATCGTCATGCGCCCAACACCGGCTCCCGCAAGAGCTGGGCCGCGGGCGACGCGACGAGCCGCGGCGTGCGTCATGCGCTCATCGCAATGACGGGCGAGATGGGCTATCCGTCCGCACTCTCGGCGCCGAAATGGGGTTTCTATGACGTGCTGTTCGGTGGCAAGCCCTTCGCTTATCCGCAGGGCTTCGCCAGCTACGTCATGGAAAACGTGCTCTTCAAGATCAGCTATCCGGCCGAGTTCCACGCGCAGACCGCAGTCGAATGCGCGATGCGGCTGCATCCCGAAGTGCGTGAGCGCCTCGATGCCATCGAGCGCATCGTCATCGAGACGCAGGAACCGGGAGTCCGCATCATCGACAAGACCGGCCCGCTCGCGAACCCGGCCGATCGCGACCACTGCATTCAGTACATGGTCGCCGTGCCCCTGATTCACGGTCGCCTGACGGCTGCCGACTATGAGGACGAGGTGGCGTCCGACCCGCGAATCGACGCGCTGCGCAACCGGATGGAAGTTCGCGAGAACCCGCAATTCACCGCGGACTACTACGCGCCGGACAAGCGATTCATCGGCAACGCGATCCAGGTCTTCTTTCGTGACGGCTCAAAGTCTGGGCGGGTCCATTTGGATTGTCCCATCGGTCACCGTCGGCGCCGGGAGGAAGGCTACCCGGTGCTCGTGCAAAAATTCATGGGTTCGCTTGCCACCGTGTATCCGGACAAGCAGTGCCGGCGCATCGAAACCCTGTTTGCGGACCCCGCACGGCTCGACGCAACGCCAGTCGACGGCTTCGTCGCGCACCTGGTACGCAACTGACCGGCTGGCAGTCAGCCCTCAGTCGTCAAATATCGACAGCTGGTTGGAATCCCGGTCCTGCGCCCTGCGCCCACGGCGAGGCCCGTCGGACTTGCGCCCCCGGGCGGGGCGGACGCTGCTGGCAAGACCCGCAATGTAAATGGCCAGTTCCTTGAGTGCCGGGCGCTGCAAGGAATAGTGGATGAACCGCCCGGCCGGGCGGGCCTCGAGCACGCCCGTGCGGCTCAACTCCTTGAGGTGGAACGACAGGGTCGACGCGGGGCAACGGATCGAGCGCGCGATCTCCCCCGCCGTTACGCCCTGGGGCCCGCCTTCCGCAACCCGGTCCAGGATCTGCAGTCGGGTCGTCTGCGCAAGGGCAGCCAGGATCGGCACCTGTTTTTCGGTCATCGAGTCCGGCATGGACCCTCCCTGGACGACAATCCTAGAACTATAGAACCGAATTTCTTGACATAGCGCAAGAATACGCACTTGCGACTCGTCCCAAGCATAGAAATCGCGCTATATTCGACTTGTATCGATTTGATGTACCGGGGAACTTTGAATCGATGCGCGGTGTTCGGCCCCGGGGTTTGGTTACCTTTCCACTGGACTCGAAATCAAGATATCCATCAGGGAGCTTAGAACATCGTGAGTGCTGCCGCCTGGGAGAGTCTGCACAAGGCCACGCTCGAGCTGGCCCGTCCATCTGCACTGAAGCAACGCCTGACCGACGCGTTCACGCGTCACCTGCTCGACCTCTCGCCGAGCGAGATGCCGGCCGAGCTGCGTCAGGACTTTGAAGCCCTGCGTCAATCGATGACACGGGTGCGGCCGCAGCGCGGGGAATGCGCGGTCGCGGTTACCGTCCGCAAGATGTCGATCGGCGAGGCGGACGCCTGCGCCGCGAGGATCGTCGCGCTCCTCGATTCACTTCACCGTACGTCGGCCAGCGCACCGCACAAGGCCCATGGCCTGGCGCACAGCCGCGGCACCGGAGACACTGGCATCTCGAGGATCCCGACGCTGATCAGCGTCAATCGAGCTTGAATTCGATCACGTCCCAGCGCGTCGTATCTTCGTGGCGCGCCTGGCGGCGGATCGCATCGGCCATCTCGCGGCCATTCCACGGCACGACTTCGTCCGCCACCTCTCGCACTTTTGCCGGTACCGGCTCGGTCGTGCCGAACGGCTCCAGGACGATCAACGGCTTGTCGCAGGACTGGGCGTAAAGCCCCTGGTACTCGATCAGCACGTGGTCGCGCGAGTACAGGGAAGACAGCAGGATCACGACCTCGGC
>CAYPQX010000164.1:0-12968 GCA_964412975.1 uncultured Steroidobacteraceae bacterium | reverse complement strand
GCAGCATGGCGCCCAGCGCCTGCCGCGACGGCCAATGCCAGGCCGGCGGTTCGTCGTAGGGCAAGGTGTCCTCGATCGTGACTGCGGCATTCAGCGCTGCGATCGCCGCATCGGTGTCCTTCGCGGCGCGCGCGAGCTCGGCGGCCACGAAGCGCTCGGCGATTCGCACGCCGCCGATCAGCGAATAGCGGTCCCAGGCCATCATCTTCTCGATGCCGGGATTCGTCGTCGCGGGCACGAGGGCTTCGTGGAAGCGCTTCGCATCCTCGATTCTGCCCTGGCGAACGGCCGCCATGCCCTGGGCGTAGTTCCACATCGCCTGCATGTACGGGACATCGTCGGCGGGTTTCGGTGTCGCGACAACCTCGTCCCAGCGCCCGAAGCGGACGTCCGCAAAGAGCGGCGTCAGCGCAAAGTTCTGCATCGCCTCGAAGCCGGGCGTGCGCATGAGCTGCGGGTCGCTCGTCTTCTCGCCGGTCGTGCGTGCCGCGTCGAGCGCAATCGCGCTCGCCCCTTCCATCGTCGCCGCGAACCACAGGAAGTGGTGATTGTGCGGCACGTATCCGAGCGGATAGACGCCCGGGCCCGGCTTGCAGATCGCAAGATAGCTGTCGTCCGCTACGATCGCCTTCTGGTTCGCGATGACTGCGTCGTGATAGCGGCCGACGCGCGCGTAGATGTGCGCTGGCATGTGTACCAGGTGGCCCGAGCCCGGCAGAAGCTCGCGCAGCGTGTCGGCGGCGGCGACGCCCTTTGACGGATCGGGCGATGCCTCGACCGCGTGCACGTACAGGTGCAGCGCGCCCGCGTGTTCGGGATCGCGCTGCATCACGGACTCGAGTTTCGACACGACGGCCGCCGTATGTCCCTTCGGCTGGCCGTTCGCGTCCCAATAGTCCCACGGCTGCAGGTCCATCATCGCCTCGGCGTGAAGCGTGACAGCGTCGAGATCGTCCGGATACCTCGCGGCCAACTCGCCCATCGCTGCGGCATAGGCTTCGTCTAGGGGCCTGCGGTCATCCGGTGGCTCGGCAGCATAGCGCGCCGACAGCGCCTTGATGAAAGCCTGCTCTTTTTCGCTTGCATCGTCCGCTGCCGCCTTCGCCCGCTTCAGCCGGTCCCAGGCCTTGGCATTGTTGGCAGGGTCCATGGTCGAATTGACGTGCGGCCCGAGGACGAGCGAGGCACCCCACCAGCACATCGCGCAGTCCGGGTCGAGTTCGGCGGCCTTCAGGAACGACCGCTCGGCCGCGTCGTGATTGAAGCCATAGGTCATCGCGAGGCCCTGGTCGAACCAGCGCTGGACCTCCTCATTCTTCGAGGTAACCGGCATGCTGTAGTCGCCGAGGCCCTCGATCAGGTTCGCGCCAACGGGCGCGAGGTCCGGGGCCGGCGCCTCGGTCTTTGTCCGGCCGTAGAGATAAAAGCCGGCGGCCGCCACGAGGATGACGACGAGCGCCAGCATGAAATTCCGGTTCATGCCGTTCTCCGGGGTGTTCATTGCGAAGGGCACTGAAATACTACGATTCCGCTTGAATTTCAATCGGCAATGGGATCCGGCCATTCACTGGACGCGGCCCAAAACGGGGCCCTAGAATCCCGGGGCCCCCAAGCAAGGCCATGCCATGAAACATCCCTCGCCGATCCGCCGCATCCTGCTCGCCCTCGTCGCCACGACTGCGATCGCCGCCCTGGCCCCTTCAGCGGAGGCCGCACAGGCCGCCGGTTACGACGGGCTGGTGAAGCTCTTCAAGGATTGGCGCGCATTCGAACGTCCGCCGATGAAGGACGGCGCGCCGGACTACACGGCCGCCACGTTTGCGCGCCGGCTGCAGGAGCTCGCAGCCTACCGCCAGCGGCTCGACGCGATCGATGCAGCCGGCTGGCCCGTCGAGGCACGAGTCGATCACGCCCTCGTGCGCGCCGAAATGAACGGCTTCGACTTCTACGCCCGGGTGCTGCAGCCCTGGGCGCGTGACCCCGCCTTCTACATGAGCGTCTGGAACGACCAGAGCGACACGCCCGCTCACGAAGGCTCCGAGCACCACGGCATCGTCGAACTGTGGACCTACGAGTACCCGCTGTCCCCCGAAGCAGAGAAGAAGCTCGCCGGCGAACTCGCCGTCGTGCCGCCGCTGCTCGCACAGGCTGAGGGCAACCTGACCGGCAACGCCCGCGATCTCTGGATCACGGGTGCGGGCACGATGCGCGGGCAGGTCGACTCGCTCGATGCGCTCGCAAAGAAGACGGCTGGCAGCGGCCGGGCCCTGCGCACGGCGATCCAGCAAGCGCGCGAGGCGACGGTACGCTTCGTCGCCTGGCTCGATGCACAAGCGCCCTCGAAAAACGGGCCATCCGGCATCGGCAAGGAGAACTACACCTGGAGCCTGAAGAACGTCCACCTCGTCCCGATGACCTGGGAGGAGGAAGTGGACCTCCTGAAACGCGAGCTCGCACGCACGCACGCCTCGCTAAAACTCGAGGAAGAGCGCAATCGCGGCCTGCCCGAGCTGCCCGTGATCCAGACGCCGGAAGAATACGAGCGGCGCGCCAACGTCGCCGTGACGCGCTATCTCGCCTTTCTCGAGAAACGAAAGCTCTACCCGATGCGCGCCAACATGGATCCGGCGCTGCGCGCGAAGCTCGGGACCTACGAGCCGATCGAGACCCGCAACTTCTTCGCGATCACGACCCACTACGAGCCGCTCACGCTTTACACGCATTTCTATCACTGGTGGGACCTCGCGCGGATGCGCGACGAGCCGCACCCAAGCCCGATCCGCCGCGGACCGCTCCTGTACAACATCTGGGACAGCCGCGCAGAGGGCATGGCGACGGCCATGGAAGAGTTGATGCTGAATGCAGGGCTCTTCGACGACTCGCCGCGGACGCGAGAGATCGTGTGGATCATGCTTGCCCAGCGCGCGGCACGTGGCCTCGCCTCGCTCTACGCACACGCCAACCTGTTCGACTTGAGACTGGCAAAAGACTTCCAGGTCGAATGGACGCCGCGCGGGTGGATGCGTCCGGACCTCGACCTGCTCGGCTTCGAGCAGCAGCTCTATCTCCGCCAGCCCGGCTATGGCACGAGCTACGTGACCGGCAAGCACCTGCTGGATGACCTGATTCGCGTGCGCGCGGATCAGCTCGGCCCGGAATTCACGATCTACCGGTTCTTCGACGAGGTGAACGGCGCCGGCATGATCCCGGTTTCCATGATTCACTGGCAGCTCACGGGCCACGATGACGAGGCGCAGGCACTCCTGTCCGGCGCCGCAAAGGGGACGGATTGACGATGAAAAAGCTGCTCTGCTTCCTGGCCCTCGGCCTCACCTTTGCGGCACATGCCGACACCACCGTCGACTACAACGTGCTCTATGCCGGCACCAAGGCGGGCGCACAGAAGACGGTGATCGGTGACGACGGTCGCCTGAATGTCACTTACTCGTACCGGGACAATGGCCGCGGGCCGGATATCGAGGAGGACATCGCGCTCCTGCCCGACGGCACGTTCAAGAGCTATCGCCAGCGGGGCAAGACGACCTACGGCGCGGTCCTCGACGAACGCTTCCAGATTGTGCGCGGACGCGCGAGCTGGCAGTCGCCTTCCGAACGTGGCGCGCAGGAACTCGCCGGCGCCGCGCTCTACCTGCCAGCCTACGGCAGCCCCGAGACGAACGCGATCATCGTGCGCGCGACCCAGAAGGCAGGCGGGCGCCTCGCAGCACTCCCGGGCGGCGAACTCGGCAGCGAAAAGCTCGCCGACGCCCGCGTCGGACCGGCGGGCCAGGAACGCGCCGTCGCGCTGTACGCCATCCTCGGCTCCGGCCTGCAGCCGGACTATCTCTGGCTCGAAGCGGACGAGTCCATGCGGCTCTTCGCCAGCATCAACGTGGGCGGGAGCCACCTGGTCGCGGCCGGCTACGAGGGCGTGACGCCGGAGCTCGAGCGTCTGCAAAGGGCGGCGGAAGCGAAATACCTCGAGGACATCGCAAGAAGGAACACGCAGGCGCTGCCGCAGCCGATCCTTGTCAAGGACGTCCGCGTGTACGACACGAAGAGCATGAGCCTCGGCGAGCTGTCGGACGTTTACATCAATGAGGGCCGCATCGCAGCGATCTACCCGGCAAACTCGCCGGCGAAGGATCCCGCGACCGTCATCGACGGCGCGGGTCGCGCGTTGCTGCCGGGCCTGTTCGACATGCACGCGCACGAGGACGCCTGGAACACGATCCTCCAGATCGCCGGCGGCGTCACGACCTCGCGCGACATGGGCAATGACAACGCCAACCTGGCAGAGCTTCGGGCGGACATAGCGGAGGGACTCGCGATCGGGCCGCACATCGAGCCGGCCGGCTATATCGAGGGCGAGAGCCCATTCTCCTCGCGCGGCGGCTTCGTCGTGAAGAGCGTCGAGGAGGCGAAGGATGCCGTCGACTGGTATGCGGAGCGCGGGTTCCGCCAGGTCAAGCTCTACAACTCCATCAAGCCCGAGTGGGCCGAACCCATTGCGTCGTACGCGCACACGCGGGGACTGCGCGTCAGCGGCCACGTGCCGGCGTTCTCGCGCTCGGCCCGGGTCGTGCGCGAAGGCTACGACGAACTGCAGCACATCAACCAGTTGGTGCTGAATTTCGTCTCCGATCCCGACACCGATTCGCGCACGATCGTTCGGTTCAACCTGGTAGGCGAGCGGGCACGCACGCTCGACCTCGACTCGCAGGCGGTGCGTGATTTCATCGCGCTGCTCGTCGAGCACCAGACGGTGATCGACGCGACCATGGCGACATTCGAGGCTTCGTATACGCAGAAGCCGGGCGACATGGATTCGTCAGTCGCCGCGGTCGCCGACCACATGCCGTTTGCGACCCAGCGGGCCTGGCGCAACAACTCGACCGACGTGAGCGGCGGCAAGCTCGAGACCTACCGTGAATCCTGGCAGCGGATGATGCAGCTCTTCGGCCGCCTGCATGCCGCCGGGGTGCCGCTCGTGGCCGGCACGGACGGCCTGGCAGGCTTCATGCTGCATCGGGAGCTCGAACTGTATGTCCAGGCGGGCATGACGCCCGGCGAAGCGATCCGCATCGCGACCGAAAACGGCGCGCGCTACGCAGGGGTGATCGGCGACCGGGGCACGATCGAGCGCGGCAAGCGCGCCGACCTGATCCTGGTCGACGGAGATCCGACGAAGGACATCTCCGACATCCGGCGCGTCAGTTATGTGCTGAAGGACGGCATCGGCTATGCGCCGGCCGAACTCTACGAATCGCTCGGCGTGCGGCGCTTCACCGACCCGCCCGGGGTCAGCCGTTGATGGCCGAAAGCACGGCGCCGGCGAATATCGTCAAACCGATCCAGTAAAAGAGGAAGGTGCCGATCACGGCGCACACGAGTTGTGCAATGCCGACACCGACGACGCCGCGGGTTAGATTGACGATGGCGAGCACCGTGCCGCCGACACAGGCGACGAGCCAGCCGATCCAGGCCGTGAACGGTATCGGGATGAGCAGGATCACCCAGCCGACGAAGATGATGATCCACGCCGGCTTCACGAGCGACGTGTCGACGGGGGCTGGCGCAGTCACGTTTTCGTTCATTGACGAATTCTGTCATCCTCATGCGGCCGGCGCCAGCGGACGCGGCCGCCCGATCGCGTGGCCCTGCACGAAGTCGATTCCCATCGCCCGCGCGGCCTCGAGCGCCGCCACGTCCTCGATCTGCTCCGCGATCAACCTGAAGTTAAGCGTGCGTGCCATGCCGACGACGGCGCTCACCATGGCCTGGTTGACCGTGTCGCGGCCGAGGTCGCGCATGAACGAGCCATCGATCTTCAGGTAGTCCATTGGCAGCTGCTTGAGGTTGGCGAAGCCGCCGAGGTCGGTGCCGAAATCGTCGAGCGCGAACCGGCAGCCCATGCCGTGCAGCACGTCGATGAAGCGGCGCGCCTGCTCGAGGTTGCCGATCACGGAGGTTTCCGCGACCTCGATGCAGATCTGCGCCGGCTGGACGCCGCTGCGGTCGAGCTCGTCCACCACGAACTCGAGGAATGACGGGTCGGCAAGTGTCTGGCCGGAAATGTTGATCGACAGGCTCCGCCCCGGCGGCAGCCGGATAGCGCCCGCGGAAATCGCTGCGAGCGCCGAAGTGAGTACCCAGCGGTCGATCATCGACATCAGGCGGTAGCGCTCTGCGGCAGGAAAGAACTCGGCCGGCGCAACGGCCTGGCCCTCGTCATGGAGGCGCACGAATACCTCCATGGCCGGCCCGCCGTGCGCGCCTGGTCGCGTCGGCTCGATTGGCTGGATGTACAGTTCGAAGAACCCGTCGCGGAGCGCCGCCTGGAGCCGGTGCAGCCAGTGGATCTCGCCGCGGCTGCGTGCCACGGCCTCGTCGTGCGACGAATAGACGTGCACGTGGCTGTCGCCCTGCTTCTTTGCCACGTAGCAGGCCGAATCGGCCGCGCTCATGATTTCCTCGAGCGAGTTGCTCTCGCCGGTGAGCTCGACCAGGCCGATGCTGACCCCGACGCTGAATATGCGGTCTTTCCAGACGAAGCGGTACTCGCCGATCGCGCGCCAGATGTCGTCGGCAATTTGCCGCGCCTTGTCGAGCGGGCAGCCGACCAGCAGCACGCCGAATTCATCGCCGCCGAGCCGGGAGACAGTGTCGGAATCGCGCACGGCCTCGCGGATGAGCGCCGCAACTTCGCGCAGCATGTTGTCGCCCGCAAGGTGACCGCTCGTGTCGTTGACGGCCTTGAAGCGGTCGAGGTCAAGATAGCACATCACGTGGCTCTGCCGCCCGGCGCGTGCAATCTCGAGCGCCTCGCCGAGCCTTCGTTCGAATTCGCGGCGGTTCACGAGCCCGGTCAGCGCGTCGTGACTCGCCTGGTACGACATCTGCTGCGTCAATCCGCGCAGCTCGCTGACGTCGTGCAGCATCACGGCGACACCCGCAATCTCGCCGCCAGGCCCGCGAATCGGCGAAGCCGTCGCCTCGACGCCGAGTTCGTTGCCTGTCGCCCGCGCGATCAGGAGCGACCGCCGCCCGATATTCACGCGGCTGCCCGATCCGAGGCACTGCTGAACGGGATCCGGCAAGGGGCGCCGGTCGCCTTCGTCGACAAAGCCGATCATCGCGCCAAAGGCCTGGCCGATCGCGTCCTCGCGCCGCATCCCCGTCAGGTTTTCGGCAGACTGGTTGAGGTAGTCGATCAGCCCGTGCGCATCGGTCGTCAGCAGGCCTTCGCCGAGCGAGTCAAGCGCGAGCTGCGAGCGCGCAGGCGGGCCGCCGGCCTCGGAGTCATCGCGGTGCGGCAGCATCTCCTCGGCGGTGAACAGCACGATCTTTTGCCCATCGGACTCGAGCATCGAACCGGAGAGTTCGAGGCGCGTGACCTGTCCGTGCGCATCCGCGAGTTCCACTTCAGCAAGGGCCGGTCCGTTGCCGCCGGACAGCGCCCGCGCGACCGCAAGCGCCGCAAGCTCGCTGTACTCGCCCGACACGAGATTAGCGAGGCTCCGGCCCACGATCTGGTCCAGCGGGATACCGACCAGCGAGGCAAAGGCCGCGTTGGCGCTCTCGATGCGCTCGCCATGCAGCAGGGCCGGCTCGCGCATGGCTGCGAGCATCGCGCGCATGGCGTCACCGCCGCGCGCCGCCGGGGCCGCGGTCGCGGATTCCGCCTTGAATTGCCCAAGCTTGCGCCATTGCAATAGCGCAACGATGCCGAGCCCAGCGGCGAGCATCGCCAGCGCGACGGCAGCGAACATCGGGACCGTCATCAGGCCTGTCATCCCCTTCAATTCCGCGGCCCGCGGGACCGTCAATTTTGTTGGATTGCGCGGCCTCTGGCAGCATATCTCACGCTTGTGCTGACGCCCTCCGCGATTCACCATAATGGTGATGAACACAAAAACGGAAGCCGCCCGGCGGCAGATGATCGAACAGCAGGTCCGGACCTGGGACGTGCTCGATCCACGCGTGCTCGAGACCTTCGCCTCGGTCCCGCGCGAGGAATTCGTGCCTGAAGCGTATTGCACGGTCCCATTCGCCGACGCCGCGATACCGATCGGACACGGCCAATTCATGCTGAAGCCCGCGCTGGAAGGCAGGATTCTCCAGGCGCTGGCGCCCGTTCGTGGCGAACGTGCGCTGGAGGTCGGGACCGGAACCGGATACTTCGCAGCTTGCCTCGCCCACCTCACGGGCGCGGTCGACAGCATCGAAATTCACGCGGATCTGGCTGCCGGTGCGCTGCGCACTATCGAGGGTCTCGGCATCGCCCGCATCCAGGTCGAAGTTGCCGATGCGCTCGCCCGTGAATACGACGCGCATTACGAAGTGATCGCCGTGACCGGCGCATTGCCCGCGCCGGCCCGACGATTGGAGCGCGCGCTGGCCATCGGCGGGCGGCTCTTCGTGGTCATCGGCTCAGCGCCGGTCATGGAGGCCCGCCTCGTCACGCGAACCGGCGAGGAATCCTGGTTGTCCGAGGTCTTGTTCGAAACCTGCATCGAGCCCTTGGTGCAAGCAGCACCGGTTTCCCGTTTCAAATTCTAGTATCGGCACGAAACCCTCAACCTGGCCCACTTTTCACTCGCTTTGGCGCTTTCAGAATTGCCAGAAACCACCTGGAAGGCATAAATGATGCCACTTGTAGAGGGTCAGTTGGTGATATACACTGGTAATACAGTAGTTATCCTTTCGGCATTCACCTGGTGAAGGAATTCCTGCGCATGAACATCCGATTCCTGGTTCATTCCATTCTCGCGGCTGCGAGCCTTGCCAGCTTCGACGCGGCGGCCGCGAACCTGCAAGATGTTTACGAACGCGCGCTTACAAATGACCCCGTGATACGCGAAGCGGACGCAAATCGCCTTGCGGCGCGGGAATCCAGGCCGCAGGCGGTGGCTGCACTCCTCCCGCAAATCAATGCTGCGGGGCGCTACAACGATGAGGAATCGGAAAGCGATGGCACGTTCATTGCGCCGGGCCTGCCGCCCACACCGGATGTCCGGGACTCCGACGGGAACAGCTCGGCCTGGGACGTCACCCTGCGCCAGAACGTGTTCAGCTGGGAGAATTGGGCAGTGCTCAGGCGCGCCAATGCGGAGCGCGCGCAGGCCGAAGCCGACTACCTGGCGGCGCAGCAGGACCTGATCCTCCGCACTTCGACCGCTTATTTCATCGTGCTGGCCGCGCAGGACACGCTGGAAGCGGCACAGGCGGCATATGACGCAATCGCGCGCCAGCTCGAGCAATCCGAGAAGCGCTTTGAAGTCGGCCTGATCGCGGTCACCGATGTGCAGGAGGCGAAGGCCGCATTTGACCAGGCGACGGCGACCCTGATCGAGGGGAAGCGCAATCTTGCGACGGCCGGCGAACGCCTGCGTGAATTGACCGGCGATGCCTTCGACGAATTGTCGAAGCCGGGCGTCGAAATGCCTCTGGCCGGTCCCGATCCCGAGAACCCGGAGGATTGGGTCAAGCTTGCCATGGAGCAGAATGCCCGGCTGATCTCGAGCCGGCTCGCCGCCGACATTTCGCGCGAGGACATCAGTTTCCAGCGCGGCGGTCACTTTCCGACCCTTGACCTGGTCGTCTCTCGCTCTCATTTCGAAAACGAATCGACCCTCGTCGGCACGGCCGTCGGCGACACCCAGAATGACCAGGATGACACGACGATTGGCCTTCAGGTCACTTTGCCGATCTTTTCCGGAGGGGCGACTTCTTCGCGCGTGCGCCAGGCTGAATACCGCCACATTGCCGCACGCGAGCGCCTGGAGCGCACGGCACGCGAAACCGAGCGCGAGACGCGAGATGCGTATCTCGGCGTCAACTCCGAAGTCGCACGCGTGCAATCGCTGAAACAGGCCGTCGAATCAGCCAACACCGCCTTGCAGGCAACCGAGGCCGGCTATGAAGTCGGCACCCGGACTTCGGTGGACGTACTCGAAGCGCGCCGGCGGCTGTTCGACGCCCAGACCAACTACGCGCGGAGCCGCTACGACTACCTGCTGAACGTGCTGCGCCTCCAGCTCGCTGCGGGCACGCTCGACCAGAAGAACCTGACCGACATCAACGCCCTGCTGACCGAGAACGTCCGCGTTCGCTGATCGCGCCGCTTCCTCGTCAGGTGGCGTCGATGACGGCATCGTTCGCGGCGGTGGGCAGGCCTCGGGCCGCCGCACGCGCGAGCCGGTCGGCAACGGCCGCCCACGGTTCGTCTGCCGGCACGGCTTCGACGAGTATGCGTCCGGCGCCGGCGGTATCGAGTTCTCGCAGCACCGCATAGAGCGCGCGGCCATACGCCACGGGCCCCGCCGGCATCCGGCGCCAGAGCAGGCGTCCCGACGCCGCCGGCGAGTCGCTCCGCGCAAGCACGGCGACGCGCTCACCGGAAACGAGGGCCTGATCCACTTCATGGTGCAGACTCGCGCCGTCGACGATCTCGAGCGGCGTTTCGGGCGCGTAGTGCGAACGCAGCCGTCCCGGCGCGCGTGGGGCGGTCTCATCCGGATCGGCAACGACCCCGACCACGTCGGCAATCTGTGAGCGCGACACCGCACCGGGGCGCAGAAGCGTCACGCGGCCGTCGAGGCAGGCGACGATCGTCGACTCGAGTCCCACGACGCAATCTCCGCCGTCGAGAATGAGCGCGACCCGGTCGCCGAGTTCCGCCCGCACGTCGGCCGCGCGAGTCGGGCTGATTCGCCCGTAACGGTTCGCCGATGGCGCCGCGATGCCGCGGCCGAACGCCGCAAGCAGCGCGCGCGCGACAGGATGCGCGGGCGCCCGGAGCGCCACGCTGGCCTGGCCGCCGGTGACGGCATCAGGCACGCGCGCGGAACGCGGCAGGACGATCGTCAGGGGGCCCGGCCAGAACGCGTCGGCAAGGCGTGCGGCTGCATCCGGCACGCTGCCCGCCCACTCGCGGGCCGCATCGAAGTTGCTGACATGCACGATCACGGGATGGATGCGCGGGCGGCCTTTCGCCGCAAAGATCCTCGCGACCGCGGTGGGGTTTGCGGCATCTGCTCCCAGTCCGTAGACGGTTTCGGTCGGGAATGCGACCAGTTCGCCCGCATTCAGCAGTCGGACGGCTTCCTCGATCCGCGCGGGCTCCGGCAACATCGAGGGATCATAATCGCCGCGCGGCGCGGCGACCTCACTCCAGCGGCATGCGCCGCCAGCCCGTGTCGGTGCGATGCAGCTCGTAGGCCGGCCAGTAGTGCTGGTCGAGCCTGACGGTGATGATCTCGACCGAGTCGTTCCAGCTCACGGTCTTGAGCCGGACCGATGCGCCGTCCGGCCGGCCGGAGACTGCGCGAATGAAGGCGTCGAGGTCGGGAACCGGTATGCCGTCCACTTCCATGATGCGCCGGCCGGCCCAGAGCTTGTAGCGCGAGGCCGGCGAGCCGTACATGAAGAACGCGATGAAGACGCCTTGCGGCTCGATGCCGCGCTGCACGGCCATGGCGCGGTGCGGCGCCTGGAGCGTCGCGCCAGCCCAGAGCAGGACGCGGTCTACATCGAGGCCGGACAGCACGACCGTTTTGAGTGACACCGTCAGCTCGGCGCCCGCGCGCCAAAGCGTCAACGTGACCTCGGGCGCGCGCACGGCGCCGCTGACGTCGCCAAAGCTGTTGACGACCTTGCCGTCGACCGCGAGCAGGAGGTCACCTGGAGCAAGCAGTTCCGCGGCCGGCGTGCCGGCGACCAGCCGGTCGATGGTTAGCACCTGGCGGCGGCGTGGGTTGTGCGCGGTCACCCGGTCGATCCACGCCTCGGGAAGGCCGATGCGCCTCGCCTCGGCGAGCGAAAGCAGGCCGAACTCCGCCTCCGCCGAATAGAGCGTGCGGCCGCCCCGCGCGTATTCCAGCATCTCCTCGACGAGCGACGCCGGCACACCCATGTTCTGCTGCACCAGTTCGCGTCCTTCTTCGTAGGCGAAACTCGACCAGAGCGCCACGACGTCGCCGCGCTTGTCAACGATCACGCCGTCGAAATCCGCAGGTCCATTGACGAGTCGCATGATCTCGAGGTTCGCGTCGCGAAACTGCAGCGTCCGCGACAGCGGGAACGCGACCGGGCCGATCGAGGCGACCGTCGCCTGCTGCGAGACAACCCGATTGTCCGCCTGCAGTCCCACGACGTGCACTTGCTCGCCGGTCGCCGGCATGCGCTCGGCAAACTTCACCGTCCGGACCGGCGTCTCGCCGAGCTGCTTCGGGTCGTAACGCACGACCGCCAGGTTGTGCAGCGGATGAACGTACTCGACCGTCGCATCGACCTCGATCGTGCCGGCAAAAGTCAGGCGCACGTCGCCGAGCGCGACCGGGACCGTATTTCGGTCGACAGCGACGAGGCCGCGCGCCGGATCGAGCACGACACCGGTGCCGTGATAGTTCCGTTCCGTCACGCCGGAGACCGAATACGGCATCGAGAACTCGACCAGTACGAGCGACGGCGCGAACTCGTCGACGAGCCGGTCGCCGGTTCGCGTGAATCGCGTCGTTCCGGGCTCGGGCGGCGGAGCGTCCGGGCCCGACGCGATCGCTTCGCAGGGCCACAGGCCGGCGGCGTCGTCCCGCACGCAGTGACGCGCCGGAAACCACGCGCGGTCGACGCGCAGCGACGTGAACTGGAGCGTGCGCGTGTCCTCCATCGTGTAGTAGCGAAGCGTTGCGCGCTGCCGGTGGCCGAGCTTTCCGAACACGGCGAGCGCGTCGTCGAGGTTCCTGAGCGGCTTGCCGTCGAGTTCGGTCAGCACCGCGCCCCGCGGGATGCCGGCCGTACCGAACATGTAGCCGGGATTGGCGACGTAGACGCCGGCGATCGGCACGTTCATGTGCCTCGCCATCTGCCACGACAGCGTATGCAGGACACCTTCGCCGATCTCGAGGTACTCGTCGGGTGTGATCTCGTGCAGGTCCTGAACCGGCAGCGCGATCGTGCGCGTACCT